>NZ_ANAX01000333.1 GCF_000341065.1 Nocardiopsis halotolerans DSM 44410
ACAACCCCCAACAAGAACAGCGTAGGGAGGGAACCCGATGACGGCCCCTCCCTACCCCTAAATTCCTTACTATTATCCCAGACCACCATCCCCGAGCTTCGAGACCAATAAATCCCATCTCCCCATCCATTCCTTTGGGAGGTTGTGGGCATGCCAAAGCGCGCAGGGGTGGGCCCCCCTATTTCCAGGAAACCATCACGCCCCCACCCCGGGACACCCCCAACCACCACCTGTGGAAAACCCGACCGGCCGTCGCCTCGGACACCGCCAGAGACCACCGACACCAGACACCAAACACCCGACATCCGGCATCAAACACCAGCCACCAGCCACCAGGCACCAGGCACCAGGCACCGCCAAGCATCACCAAGCCCCCGGAAACGGCACCCGGGCACCCGGGCATCCAGTCACCCGGGCGCCCGGGCACCCAACAGTTCCGTGATGTGGCAGGCGAGACCGTGTGGTGAACGATGAGCGTCCGCACTCTTTCCCTCACACTGGGAATCCGGCATGCCCCGCCGTCGCCGCCCGCAGCAGAAAGCCAGGCCCCACCATGAGCCAGCCTCCGCCGCACGAACGCCACAACCGCCCTCCCATGGGCCCGTCGTTCCCAGGCATGCCACCCGCCGGAGGCCGACCGCCCATGGGCCCGCCACCCCCGCCCGGCTTCGGCCCCCGGGGCCCGGGCAACCCGCCCCCCGAGGACTCCGGGGACCGGGGGACGCGTTCTCCCTGGCTCTTCCTGGGTTTGGGCTGCGGCGCCCTCTTCCTCATCGGCGTGTCCCTCGTCCTCCTCATCGTCTTCGTCTTCGACGACCAGGGCGAAGACGAGGACGACGGCACAGCCGCGCCGACCGGCACCTTCGAAACACACGTAACCGCGGAGCTGACGGACACGGCCGACCTCGACGGCTGAGCGGAGAAGGGCCCGGGCACCACGAGAGGTTCAGCGACGGCGCTCGACCACTCCCCCGTGTGACGTGCGAAGATATTCGGCGGCCCGGAACAGGTCCGGATTTTTCACCATCCTCTACGGGTTCCACACCGGTGGGCCAGCACCAGCGGTGTGCCCCGTCCCACCGTCCACTCACTGCCTGACCACCGAGAACCTGACCACCGCCTGACCACCGCCTGACCACCGAGAACCCAGGTATCCCGTGACCCAAGCTCCACCCTCGCACTCTCACTCGCACGACCCCTCGACCGCCACCGCCATCACGTCCACCGCCGCCCCCTCCGACACCGCCACCGTCACCCATCCCGACGGCCGGGTCTCCCTGGCCGACGGCTCCTCCCTGGCGGAGAGCCCCTTCGCCAACGCCGACCTCCAACCGGTTCCCATGTCCCGGCGCACCTGGGGCACCGGCAGCTTCGGCGCCCTGTGGGTGAGCATGTCGGTCAGCATCCCGGCCTGGACCCTGGCCAGCGGCCTCATCGCCGCGGGGCTGGACTGGCGCCAGGCCATGCTGGCCGTCGTCCTCGGCAACCTCATCGTTCTGCTGCCCATGGTCCTGACCGGCCACGCGGGCGCCAGGTACGGCATCCCCTTCCCGGTCTTCGCCCGCGCCTCCTTCGGCCTGCGCGGCGCCAACCTCCCCGCCCTGCTGCGCGGCGCGGTCGCCTGCGGCTGGTACGGCATCCAGACGTGGGTCGGCGGTCAGGGCGTGTACGTCCTGGCCGGACGCCTGCTCGGCGACGGCTGGAGCGACGCGGCGGTCCTCGGCGGCCACCCGTGGACCCTGTGGCTGTCCTTCGGCCTGTTCTGGCTGGCCCAGCTCGGCATCATCCTGTGGGGCATGGAGGGCGTGCGCCGGGTCCAGGTGTGGGCCGCGCCCCTGATGGTCATCGGCGGAATCGCCCTGCTGGTGTGGATGGCCGTGGAAGCCGGTGGCCTGGGCCCGATGCTGTCCCTGGACTCCGGTGAGCCCCTGGACTGGGGACCCTCCTTCTGGGCGCTGTTCTTCCCGTCCCTGATGGGCGTCATCGGCTACTGGGCGACACTGACCCTCAACATCAGCGACTTCACCCGGTTCTCGTCCTCCCAGCGCTCCCAGGTGGTGGGCCAGTCGCTGGGCCTGCCCACCACGATGACACTGTTCTCCCTGCTGGCCGTCATGGTCACGGCGGGAACGGCCGCCGTCTACGGCGAACCGCTGTGGAACCCGATCGACGTCGTCGCGCGGATGGGCAGCGGGATCGGCCTGCTCTTCGCGGTCTTCGTCGTGCTGCTGGCCACGGTCTCCACCAACATCGCGGCCAATCTGGTCGGCCCCTCCTACGACCTGTCCAACCTCAGGCCGAGGCTGATCAGCTTCCGCACGGGCGCGATCACCACCTGCGTCCTCAGCGTGCTGATCTTCCCGTGGAAGCTGCTGGAGAACGAGAGCGTCTACGTCTTCACGTGGCTGGGCACGGTGGGCGGCGTCCTGGGAACCGTGGCGGGTGTCCTGCTCGCGGACTACTGGCTGCTGCGCCGGGCCCGGTTGAACCTGCCCGCCCTGTACCAGCGCGGCTCCGAGTACTGGTACCTGCACGGATGGAACTGGCGCGCCCTGGTGGCCTTCGGCGTCGGCTCGCTGCTGGCCGTGGGCGGCTCGCACTCCCCGGAGGGCTCGGGCCCCTTCCCGGCCGAGGGACTGGTCCCGTTCCTGGCGCCGCTGGCGGACTACGGATGGGTCGTGGGCCTGGTCAGCGGCCTGCTGCTGCACTGGGGTCTGGGCGTGCTCCTCCCCGCCCGGGTGAACGCCGAGGAGGCCCCGGAGAGGGTCCGGGAGGACGCCGCCGGCTGACCGGAGTCACCGGCCCTACCGGACCTGGTCAGTCCAGCCGGGTCCACTCTCCGTGGGTGGACCCGGCGGCGGCCAGGGGAAGACCGACGCCGAAGGTGCCATCGTCGTCGTAGAAGTGCTCTTCGCCCTCTTCGTACTCTTCTTCCCAGTCGTCTTCCATGCCCTGATTCACCCTTTCTCTGCTGTGTCCTCGGGGGAGTCTGGCATGTCGGGGTTTCCTCGGGAAGGGAGGGAAGTCGCCTATCTGTACCCGTCGGGGTTGCCCGACTGCCAGCGCCAGGCGTCGGCGCACGCCTCGGCCACCGTGAGCTCGGCCTTCCAGCCGAGTTCGCGGTTGGCGCGGTCGGGGGCGGCGAAGCAGGTGGCGATGTCCCCGTCACGGCGCGGACCCACCCGGTAGGGGATGGGGTGCCCGCAGGCCCGCTCGAAGGCGCGGATCGCCTCCAGGACGGAGGTTCCCCTGCCCGTCCCGAGGTTGAAGGCCCGCAGCCCCGTCTGGTCGCGCAGGTGGTCGAGCGCCGCGACGTGCCCCCGCGCCAGGTCCACCACGTGCAGGTAGTCGCGGACCCCGGTTCCGTCGGGGGTGTCGTAGTCGTCTCCGAAGACCGTCAGCTCGGGCAGTCTTCCCGCGGCGACCTTGGAGATGTAGGGGAAGAGGTTGTTGGGGATGTCGTTGGGGTCCTCGCCGATCAGCCCGCTGGGGTGGGCCCCGACCGGGTTGAAGTACCGCAGGACGGTGATCCGCCAGTCCGGGGCGCTCGCCGCCAGGTCCTCCAGGATCCGCTCCCCGAACAGCTTGGTGGCGCCGTAGGGGTTGGTCACCCGCAGCGCGCTGCCCTCGGCGATCGGCACCGTCTCCGGGTCGCCGTAGACGGTGGCCGAGGAGCTGAAGACCAGGTCCCGCACCCCCACGCGGTCCATCGCCTCGGCGAGGGTGAGCAGGGCGTCCAGGTTGTTGCGGTAGTACCGCAGCGGCTGGCTCACGGACTCGCCGACGGCCTTGAGGCCGGCGAAGTGCACCACGGCGTCGATCCCGTGTTCCACCAGGAGGCGCTCGACCACGTCGGGGTCGGTGCAGTCGCCCTCGACGAACGGGATCCGCGTGCCGGTGATCCTCTCGACCCGGCGCACGGCCTCCACGCTGCTGTTGACCAGGTTGTCCAGGACGACCACCTGGTGCCCGCCGCCGATCAGCTCGACCGCGGTGTGGGAGCCGATGTACCCGGCCCCGCCGGTCAGCAGAATTCTCACGGCCCTACGTCACCTTCCCTGTCCTGGGGCCGCACCGACCGGCGCGGCCCCTCACGTCTCCCGAACGGCGCGTCTCAGAGGAGATCGCCGAAGACCCGCTCGACGACCCGGGCGGAGGCCTTGCCGTCGTCCAGGGGGCAGAACTGGTTCACGAACGCCGTGTACCGGTCGGCGTGCGCGGCCTGGACCTCGTCGATCCCGCGGATGGACTCGATGACCTCGTCCGAGGTGCGCAGCAGCGGCCCCGGGGCGGTCTCGTCGAAGTCGAAGTAGAACCCGCGCAGGTTGTCGCGGTACTCCTCCAGGTCGTAGGTGAAGAACAGCATCGGACGACCGGTGTTGGCGAAGTCGAACATCAGCGACGAGTAGTCGGTGATGAGGACGTCCGTGACCAGGAACAGTTCCTGGATCTCGGGGTAGGCGGAGACGTCGTAGACGAAGTCCCTGCCCACGGTCGGCACGCGGTCGACGATGTTGGGGTGCCTGCGCACCAGCAGCACGTACTCGTCGCCCAGGGTCTGGTACAGGCGCTGGAGGTCCAGGTGCAGGTCCAGCTTGTACTTGCCGGGCGCGTAGAACTTGTCGTCCCGCCAGGTCGGCGCGTAGAGCACGACCTTCTTGTCCTTCGGCAGGCCGATGCGCTGGCGGACCTGCTCGGTCAGGGCCGCGCGCTCCGGCTTGTGGAAGATGTCGTTGCGCGGGTAGCCCGTCTCCAGGATCTCGCCCTCGAAACCGAAGGCGCGGCGCAGGATCGGCGTCGCCCACGGACTCGGTGAGACCAGGTAGTCCCACTGGTTGGTCTCGTGCTTGAGCCGCTCGTGGTAGTTGCGGCTGGCGAACTGGACGTGCTCGATGTCGAAGCCGATCCGCTTGAGCATCGACCCGTGCCAGGTCTGCACGATCTTCTGCCCCGGCCGCTTCTCGAACCACATGGGCAGATGGGCGTTGGAGACGATGTACTCCGAGCGCGCCAGCGCCTCGAAGTACTCCCGGCTCGTGTGCCGGATCTCCGTCAGGCCCGGGGGCAGGGTCAGCTGGCGGTTGCGCGCCATCCACGACATCGGCGTGTCCACGCCACGGCGCACGAGCTCCTCGTACATGTCCCGCGGGCTGTCGGAGAACTGCTTGCCGGTGTAGCTGTCGAAGACGATGCCGGGCTTGACCGGCTTCTCGCGCAGCTTGGGGTAGGTCTGCTCGCGCAGGACCTGCTGCGCGTAGGATCCCTGCTCCTCCGGGCGCAGCACCGAGCCCAGTCGCAGGACGGGCCATCCCCTGCCGTCCGGCTTGAGTTCCAGGTCGAAGCCGTCCTCCCGCTCCGGGGCGGGGAACTTGGTGGTGCGTAGCTCCTGCGCGAAACCGATCCGCCGGTCGTTCGACTGGTTCTCGCCGCCGCCGCTCCGCAGCAGGAAGCGGTAGTTGCCGGGGGCCAGGGGCACACTCGTGCCGAAGTTCGGGATCGCGGTGGGCCGCACGGTGGCGGAGAAGCGCCCGTCACCGGCCTCCACCGGGAAGAGGTGCTCCTCCATCCGGCCGACGGCCTTGATGACGAGGGAGAGCTCCTCCGAGGAGGTCTCGGGGAAGTCGCCCCGCAGGTGGAGGGTGTAGTCGTCCCAGGAGACCTCGGTGAGCAGGGGCTGGTGCCGCCCCACCCTGATCGTGGCCCGCCCGGCGAAGTCCGGGAGCACCCGCACGCTCAGCCCCGCGTACGTGTAGCGGCCTTCGGAGGCGCCGTCGGCGCACGGGATCCACCGGGAGCGCCCGGCGTCGTCCCTGATGTGGACCGACCACTCCTCGTGGGGCCAGCCCCCGGGAATCGCGACCCGGTCCGGGTAACCGTCCGTGAGGTCGGCGAGGTCGGCGAGCACGCGCACGGACGCGCCGTCGACCTCCACGCGCGCGGGGACCTCGACGTCCCCGGGGAGACGCTGGACGTACGCGGTCGGGTTCTGCACCGGGGTCCCCGCCCACCGGCCGCTGAGCACGAGGGAGGAGCCCTCGGTCCCCGACCCGTCGAGGAGGACCGACGGACGCTCGACGGACAGGCGCAGCTCGTGGTTGTCCACCCAGTGCGGACGCGCCCAGACACCCGGGCGGACCTGCTCGGAGTTGACCATCCGGACGTCGGCCGCGGCCGGGTTCTTCAGGCGTTCCGTACGGCGGAAGCCCCGGTTGACCACCCCCAGTTCCACGCACCAGTCACCGTCTTCCCCCAGCTCGGCGGGGTCGACGACGATCTGGTAGCCGCCCCAGTCCTGACGGGAGTTGGTCACCTGCGGAGAGAGGCGGAACTCGTTGGCCTGGTGGGTGGTGGTGTTCAGGCGCACGCGCCTGCCGGTGTCGACGTTGACCGCCCAGGCCCGGACCTGCTGCTGGACGCGCTTGTTGGGGCGCAGGTACTTCAGGCAGACCCTGCCCCGCACGACCAGCTTCCCGTCGACCCATTCGAGCTCCTCGGCCTTCTGCCGGAGCTGGAGTTCGGTCCGCACCCGGTAGATCGAACGCGGAACGCCCTGCGCGGGGTCGTCCTTGAACGGGTAGTCCGCGTAGTAGCGGAGTCCGTGCCGGACGATCCTGGCCTTCTTGTGCTCGACGCTCTTGTTGAAGACGACGACCTCGCGGAGCTGGTCGATCCTCCTCTTCCTGAGCAGGTACCACTTGAGCCGCTCGATGGCGGGAAGGTCGCGCATCACCTTCTCGTCCACCGTGTCCAGGTAGGCGTTGCCGAGGTCGACGAGACGCTCGGTGAAGGCCTCGTCGGCCCGGTCCAGCACCTGGAGGAAGAGGCGCAGGTCGCTGCCGAGGGCGACCGCGTCCCAGCGCCGCTTCTGGAGGGGCGGGAAGTTCTTGTCGAGGAACTCGCTGACCTTGGTGACCGCGCTGACGCGGTCCTCCAGGGCCTGCGGCCGCAGCCGGTCCTGGGTGATGGACTTGTCGTCGCTGGGGCGCTCCCGCCAGAGGTAGACGGGAGCGGAGAGCACGTCGACGGCGTCGGCGAGGAAGTGCAGGGGGATGGCCACCGGGATGTCCTCGTGCAGGACACCGACGGGGAACGTCATCCCGTGCTTGTCCCAGAAGGAGCGGCGCCAGACCTTGTTGGTGGCCAGCCGGTCCACCAGGAGCGTGTCCTCGCGCGTGATGTGCGTGCGGGTCTTCGCCGTGCGGAAGACCTTGCGGTGCATGGGCGACTGGCGCGTGCCCAGTTCGTTGAGGCGGCGGACGTTCCCGCTGGAGAAGTCCGAGCCGCTCTTGCGCAGGCTCTCCAGGTGGTACCCGAACGCGTAGGACGGGATGACGTCGTCGCTGTCCACGAAGGTGAGGAACTCACCGCGCGCGTGTTCGATGCCGGTGTTGCGCGCCGCGCCCAGACCGCCGTTCTCCTGCCGGATCAGTCGGAACCGGGGGTCCTCCTCGGCGTACCGGGCGGCGATCGCCGCGCTGTCGTCCGGAGAACCGTCGTCCACCATGACGACCTCAAGGTCATCCCATGTCTGCACCTGCAGGGAACGCAGGCACTCGTCGAGATACCTCTCCACGTTGTAGATGGGCACGATGACGCTGAGTGCGACCACAAATGACTCCAAGGCTCCGCGGATCCGAACACGCCCGTTGCACAGCACAGGATGCGGTGACGCGAACCCATTGCCGCTGGGTGTGGGGGGAGAGTGGACCAGGTCCCCGCGCCTGCCAGTTCGCAGAGGCGGGTGACTGACAAGTCAGGACAAGGTGGGCAAAGTAGATCCCAGGTTAACGCATGCCCACAAGGTGTCCGTAACCATGAGGACACCGCCCCGCAAGCGGGAAGGGCGCGCCCCGGGTCGACGCGCAGGGGACATCAGGGTTCACGGGGCATCCGTAAAACTCTTATGCATTAAGACACATTCACCTCCTGACATCCTGACCCTCCGCGTCGACTCGACCCCGAAAAGAAAGAAAGTGACCATTCGGCACCCCTTGGTGACTAAAAGCGACCGTGGTGATGTCTCCCCTGGCTCCGGCTATGATCAAAGGGCTCATCTCCCCAGGGCTGAACAGTCATATATTCAGCCACATCCCCCTTCTCTGATCAATCGGAGCCCTCCATGACGAGAATCCTTCTGCGTTCGAGCAAGACCCCCTTCGAGGCGGCGACCATCGAAGAAACCATCCAGCAGAAAATCGGTGGGCAGAACCTCGGGAATCTCGTTTTCAGCGATTCCGCTTACAAGATGCTCAACGTTCCGGGCACCGAGATCACCACCACCGGTTTCCGCACCGGTGTACCCGAACCCGAACAGATCAACGAGGAGTACGACTACTTCGTCCTCCCCTTCGCCAACGCCTTCAGGCCGAGTTTCCGGAAGCAGCTCGACTCCTGGACCGACGTCATCGAGAAGTTGACCATTCCGGTCATGGTCCTCAGCGTGGGAGCGCAGTCCTCGCTGGACTACGACCTGGAGCCCATGCGCCCCATGGACGAGTCCGTCAAGCGGTTCGCCTCGGCCGTCCTGGACCGTGCGCCCTCCCTGGGTGTCCGGGGCGAGTTCACCCAGCGCTACCTCAACCACCTCGGCTTCAAGGACGTCGAGGTCATCGGCTGCCCCTCGATGTTCCGTTACGGCCGCTCCCTGTCCGTGGAGAAGAGGACGGCGGAACTGGACACCGATGCCAGGATCGGGATGTACACCACCAACAACACCATGGGCGATCTCGGGCGAATCGTCATGGAGAACTACCGCCGCTACCCGAACCTGCGGTACATCGCCCAGGACATCCCCGACCTGGAAAGGCTCTACTGGGGTGATGTCTCCCTGGCCGCCGACCAGCACAAGGAGATGCCCGTCCTGCGGAGCCACCCGCTCTTCGAGGAGAACCGGGTCCGCCTCCACCTGGACCCGATCACGTGGATCAGGGAGTTGCGCGACTACGACTTCGTCTTCGGCACCCGCATCCACGGGAACGTCGTCTCGCTGTTGGCGGGTACCCCCGCGGTGGTGATGTGCCATGACTCGCGCACCCTGGAACTCAGCGAGTACTTCGAGATCCCGCACCGCAGGATGACCGAGCCCACTGAGGCGTTCGACGCCGCGAAGCTGTACGAGCACGCCGACTACACAGGACTCGTCAAGGGACACGGCGAACGCTTCGAGCGGATGACGGGTTACGTGGAGAGGCACGGCCTCCCGCACATCTTCCAACCCGACCAGGACGGCGGCGCCGCTTTCGAGGAGCGCATCAACAGCATCAGTTTCACTCCTCCGGTCGAGGCCTGGTCCGATGAGGACGGCGGGTTCGGTTATCGCATCGGATGGCTCAAGGAAAGTGTTCGGGGCCTCAGCCGGGAGCAGCAGAAGTCCCAGAAAAAGCAGGCCTCCCTCCAGAAGAGCATCGCACAGATGACCAAGGAACAGGCTTCGCTGCAGAAAACGGTCACCCAGTTGAACAAGCGCCTGGCCTCCTTGGAGAAGGAGAGCAAAATGACGCCCTACCGGCGTGCACGCCGGGTTGGGGGACGTGTCCTGCGCCGCTTCGGATTGCGCAGGTAGTTCCGGACCCCACCGAGCCCGCTCGCAGGTGCCCGAACACAGCCGCGGTCCTGCTCCGGCCTATCGTGCGTTCGACCTCTCACCGCGGGCAGGGACACGGCGGCCCCGCATTTCCCATGGAACGCGGGGCCGTTTCCACACCACCGCGAGGTACCCGGCGGCGCGCTGGTCCTTGAGGACCGTCACGGGATCCTGTGGCGAAGAACACCCACCTTCGCAGCTCAGGGCATGCGCTCACCCGGATTCCACCGCGGCTCGGCGGCACCCTCCGCCGGAGACGGCGACGGCGGCCGCCCCCGAGGGGACGGCCGCCGCGTGACGCCCGGTGGGTTACTCGCCCTTCCACACGGGGGCGCGCTTCTCGGCGAAGGCCGCCGCGCCCTCCATGGCGTCCTGGCTGACGAACACCGGGCCCGTCAGCTCGTTCTGCCGCTCCCACATCTGCTCGGTGGACCAGTCGTCCGAGGAGGTGATGACCTCCTTGGACACCCGCACCGCCAGCGGGCCGTTGGCGGTGATGCGCGCCGCCAGCCGCCTGGCCCCCTCCAGGGCGCCTCCGTTGGCGGTGACGTGGTTGACCAACCCGAGCTCGGCCATGCGCGGGGCGTCCACGAAGTCGCCGGTCAGGGCGAACTCCATGGCGATGTTGCGCGGGATGCGGTGCTGGAGGCGCAGCAGGCCGCCCGCACCGGCGACCAGGCCGCGCTTGACCTCGGGGATGCCGAACCTGGCGTCCTCGGCGGCCACGACCAGGTCGCAGGCCAGCACGGCCTCGAACCCGCCCGCGAGGGCGTACCCCTCCACGGCGGCGATCAGGGGCTTCCTGGGCCCGCGCTCGGCGAAACCGCCGAATCCGCGCCCCTCGACGACCGGGACCTCGCCCTTCATGAAGGCCTTGAGGTCCATCCCGGCGCAGAAGGTGCCGCCCGCGCCGGTGATGATGCCCACGGTCAGGTCCCTGCGCGCGTCCAGGTCGTCGAGCGCCTCGGCCACCTGGGCCGCGACCGCGGCGTTGACCGCGTTCTTGGCCTGGGGCCGGTTGATGGTGATGACGGCGACGCCGTCCTCGGCCGTGTAGAGAACCTCGTCAGACACGGTGTCCCCCTACTTCGGCGGCATGCGCAGCGCGCCGTCGATGCGGACGACCTCGCCGTTGACGTAGCTGATCTCCAGCAGGGCGCGGGCCAGCCTGCCGAACTCCTCGGCGGTGCCCAGGCGCTTGGGGAACGGCACCGGGGCGGCCAGCTTCTGCTTGAACTCCTCGGCGCCCTCGCCCTCGCCGTAGATGGGCGTCTCCAGGATGCCGGGGGCGATGGTGTTGACCGTGATGCCGGCGGCCGCGAGGTCGCGGGCGGCGGGAAGGGTCATGCCGATGACGCCGCCCTTGGAGGAGGAGTAGGCGATCTGGCCGATCTGGCCCTCGATGCCCGCGAGCGAGGCGGTGTTGACGATGGAGCCGCGCTCGCCGTCCTCGTTGACCGGGTCCGTCTTGGCGATCTCGGCCGCGGCCAGGCGCAGCACGTTGAAGGTACCGATGAGGTTGACCTGGATGACCTTCTGGTAGCTGTCCAGGTCGTGGGGGTTGCCGTGGCGGGCGACGGTANCGCGCAGGAGACGGCCACGCGGAAGGGCCTGCCGGTGTCGGCGGCGGCCTGGACCGCGCCCTTGACCTGGTCCTCCTGGGAGACGTCGGTGTTGACGAAGACACCGCCGATCTCCTTGGCGACGGCCTCGCCGCGCTCGGCGTTGAGGTCGGCGATGACGACGGTCGCGCCCGCGGAGGCGAGCTCCCTGGCGGTGGCCTCGCCCAGGCCACTCGCGCCGCCCGAGACGAGGGCGGAGATTCCGTTGAGATCCATGGGCGGCACTCTACAGAGAATGTGACCCGCGCACTAGAACCGGGTTCGGTTAATTGTGGGTAGCCCGCCCCGAACAGGGGTTTCCTCGGGATTCGGGGTTCTCACGGGAAACGACCCCACACCGTCGTCACGGAGCGCCACCTTCCTGTCATGGCGATGACGAACACCTTAGAGTGGACGCAGGAATCGACCCCGGAGGCATCGATGACTGCTGAACCGCTCCCCGACTGGTTCATGCCCCCGCCCGGCGGCTGGACCGCGGACGACATGGACAACCTTCCTCCGGGGGTGCCCCGGATGGAACTCATCGACGGAGCAATCATCGTGATGTCCCCCCACACGTGGTTTCACGGTGAAGCCATGTACACCCTCATGCACGAGCTCCGCCTCGCCGCGCCCGAGGGGTTCTCGGTCATTCAGGAGATGACGGTGAAGCTGGGCACGTACCAGCGCCCGGAACCGGCCGTCATCGTCTACCGCCACCCGTCGGAACCCCTTCCCGAACGGCGCAGGCGTACCCACGTCGCTCCGGAGGACGTCGTCCTCGCGGTCGAGGTGGTCTCCTCCGAGTCCCGGTTCAGGGACCGGGAGGTCAAGCCGAAGAAGTACGCGGAGGCTGGTATCCCGCACTTCTGGCGGGTCGAGGACGAGGGGGAGCGCACGGCGATCCACGTCTACGAACTCGACGAGACCACGAAGAGCTACGTGGCCAAGGCGATCGTCCGCGACCGTCTGAAGACGGACCTGCCGTTCGACATCGACATCGACGTCACCGCGATCGCGGTGGAGGACTGACTTCCCCATGGAGAGCGCGTCCTCGCCACGGCCGGGTGGGGCGCGCTCGACCTAGTTCCTGTCGAAGCGTCCCAGACGGCGCTGCCGGCGCCGCTGACGCCAGCGGGGCAGCGCCTCCCGGGCCAGGTCCGCGGCGCCGATGAGGCCCGCCTCGTTACCGAGTTCGGCCGCCGCCACCCGGGCCTCCGGCCGGTAGCCGCGCCCGGTGAGGCTGCGCTCGAAGGCCTCCCGGGCCGGGTCCAGCAGCAGCTCCCCCGCCTCCGACACCCCGCCGCCCACGACGAACAGCTCCGGGTCGAACGCGGCGGCCAGGTTGGCCAGGCCGGTCCCCAGCCACTCCCCCGCGTCCCGCATCAGCTCCACGCACGCCCGGTCGCCCTTGCGCGCCAACTCGCTGACCAGCGGCCCGGTGATCTGCCCGAGGTCGCCGCCCACCGCCTGGTGCAGCGCCCCCGCCACCGGGGACTCCGCGGCCAGCAACTCGCGCGCCTCACGGGTCAGCGCGTTGCCGCTGGCGTACTGCTCCCAGCACCCCCGGTTCCCGCACTCGCAGCGGTGGCCGCCCGGGACCACCGTCATGTGCCCGAACTCCCCGGCCAGCCCGTACCGGCCCCGGCGCAGCCGCCCGTCGAGCACGACCGCGCCGCCGATGCCCGTGCCCAGGTTCACCACCACGACGTTGTCCACGCCGCGGGCCGCCCCCGCGCGCACCTCGGCCCAGGCCGAGGCGTTGGCGTCGTTCTCCACGACCACCGGCAGTCCCAGCCTCAGCGCCAGGGCGTCGCGCAGCGGCTCGCGGCGCCAGGACAGGTGCGGGGCGAACAATACGTTCGCGCGCCGCTCGTCGACGAACCCGGCGGCACCCACGCCCACGGCGCGCACCCGGAACTCCTGCCGCAGCTCCTGCACCACCGAGACGATCGTTTCCTCCACGACCGCGGGGCTCTTGCTGCGCTCGGGGGTCTCCGTGCGCAGACGCGCCAGGATGCGTCCGCCGGGCGTCACCACGCCGGCGGCCACCTTCGTTCCCCCGATGTCCACCCCGATCGTCAGGGCGTGCCCGTACCGTGTGTCCGCCATCGCGCCTCCTCCGGCCGGCCCCGCGCACGCGGATCACCGGCCACACATGAGAACGCGCATCCGGCCGTCTCCGTGCCCGGACGCGCGTGAGGGTTCCCGTCTTCGACGGACGCCCGGACGGGGGAGGTACCGCGCGCGGCGTCCGTCGGGAGCGGTGTCCCGCCTCGGGGCGGAGCGCCACCGGTGAGTGGTGGCCCGCCCCGAGGCGGGNCCGCACCACCGCGGCCAGCCGCTCGGCCACCGCGGTGGCCTGTTCCTGCTCCGGCGCCTCGACCATGACCCTGACCTTGGGCTCGGTGCCGCTGGGCCGGATCAGCACCCGACCGGTCTCGCCCAGCTCCTCCTCGGCCGCGCGCACGGCCGCCGCGAGCTCCTCGGACTCCTTGGCGCGGTCCCTGTCCACGTCCGGCACGTTGACGAGCACCTGCGGCAGCCGGGTCATCACCTTGGTCAGCTCCGCCAGGCCCTGCTCGCGGTGGGCCATCGCGGCCAGCAGGTGCAGACCGGTCAGGACGCCGTCGCCGGTGGTGGCGTGGTCCAGCAGGATCACGTGGCCGGACTGCTCACCGCCCAGACCGAAACCGCCGCGCTTCATCTCCTCCAGCACGTACCGGTCACCCACCGCGGTCTCCACCACGGTGATCCCCTCGCGCTCCATCGCCAGTTTCAGGCCCAGGTTGGACATGACCGTGACCACGAGGGTGTCCTGGGCGAGTTTCCCGGCCTCCTTGGCCTCGGTGGCCAGGATCGCCAGGATCTGGTCCCCGTCCACCACGCGCCCCTCGGAGTCCACGGCCAGGCAGCGGTCGGCGTCGCCGTCGTTGGCGATACCGGCGTCCGCGCCGTGCAGCCGGACCGCCTCCTGGAGGGCGTCCAGGTGGGTGGAGCCGCAGCCCTCGTTGATGTTGTTGCCGTCGGGCCCGTCGCCGATCGCCACGACCTCCGCGCCCGCGCGGCGCAGCGCCTCGGGGGCGACCAGGGAGGAGGCGCCGTTGGCGCAGTCCACCACGACCTTGAGCCCCTTGAGGCTGTGGGGCACCGAGGCCAGCACGTGCTCGACGTAGCGCTCGGCGCCGTCGTGGGCGTCGACGACCCGGCCGACGCGGTCGCCCACGGCGGGGTTCGGGGGCACGCCGAGCATGCCCTCGATCTCCTCCTCCAGGGCGTCCTCCAGCTTCTGGCCGCCCCTCGCGAAGAACTTGATGCCGTTGTCGGGGGCCGGGTTGTGGCTGGCGGAGAGCATCACGCCGAAGTCGGCACCGAGCTCGCCGGTGAGATGGGCGACCGCCGGGGTGGGGAGCACCCCCACGCGCACCACGTCCACGCCGGTGCTGGCCAGACCGGCGACGACGGCGGCCTCCAGGAACTCGCCGGAGGCGCGCGGGTCACGGCCGACCACGGCCTTGGGTCGCGGTCCGTTCCCGCCGCGGGTCAGCACCCGCGCCGCCGCGATGGACAGTTCCAGGGCGAGGGCGGCGGTCAGGTCCTGACCGGCGACACCGCGTACACCATCTGTTCCGAACAGCCGAGCCACAGGCGGTCAGCCCCTTTCGAAGGTGGCGCCGCGACGCGGCGCCGGTGAGGTTTCAAACGTGGCCGTGGAGCCACCGGGAAAACGAAAGGCCCGCACGCCGCCCCCCGGTGGAGGGAACGACGTACGGGCCGAAGCTCAGCCGAGCGGGTGCCGGCGCATGAGCACTAGCGCTTGGAGAACTGGGGAGCCTTGCGCGCCTTCTTGAGACCGGCCTTCTTCCGCTCGACCTCACGGTCGTCACGGGTGAGGAAGCCGGCCTTCTTCAGGGTCGGGCGGTTGTTCTCCGGGTCCAGGGACGCCAGCGCGCGGGCGATGCCGTGGCGCAGGGCGCCGGCCTGGCCGCTGGGGCCACCGCCGTTGAGGCGGGGNACGTCGTAGGCACCCTCGAAACCGAGGGAGACGAGCGGCTCCTTGATGGTCTGCTGGTGGACCTTGTCCGGGAAGTAGGTCTCAAGCGGCTTGCCGTTGACCGTCCACTCGCCCGCGCCGGGGGCGATGCGGACACGGGCGATCGCCTTCTTGCGACGACCGGTCCCGGCGCTGGGGCCGGACGCGGTGGGGACGTAGGCGGCGACGGTCTCGTCGGACTCGCTGGTGTACTCGGAGGGGAACTCCTCCGGGTTGTCCACGTACTCCTGCTCGACGTCTTCGATGCCGGTTGGCTCGACCACGGTTCTCCTCGTGCTCTCTGTAAGGGTCTGCGAACGCCTAGGCGGACTGCTCGATCTTGCCGATCTCGAACGGAACCGGCTGCTGGGCCTGGTGCGGGTGCTCCGGGCCGGCGTACACCTTGAGCTTCTTGCCCATCTGGCGACCGAGGGTGCCCTTGGGGAGCATGCCCTTGACGGCCTTCTCGATGGCCCGCTCGGGGTTCTTCTCCAGCAGGTCGGCGTAGGAGATGGAGCGCAGACCGCCCGGGTAGCCGGAGTGCCGGTAGGCGCGCTTCTGGTCCAGCTTCTTGCCGGTCAGGGCGACCTTGTCGGCGTTCACGACGATCACGAAGTCGCCGGTGTCGATGTGGGGCGCGTAGTACGGCTTGTGCTTGCCCCGAAGCAGCGTGGCAACCTGGCTCGCCATACGCCCGAGCACGAGATCGGTAGCGTCGACAACGTGCCACTGACGCTGGACATCGTTTGGTTTGGGGCTGTATGTGCGCACGATCGTTTGCCTTCGCTCTTCAGTCGGCTGCCCCATCCCGTTCGCAGGGAAGGGGGACTCGTATACACACCCGCGGTTGCGGGGTGTCTGGCCGGATATCCCGTGCCATGTCACAGGACTCTCCGAATGTGAGTGCGCAGACGATGGTGCGTGGATCGGCGCCCGACGTTCGGGGCCCACGGCAACTCAACGCACAACGACGGAATATCCTACCTGGCCACCGCCGCGCAGGTCAAAGCCAGCGGCGGGGCGGACCGGCCGGACCGCGCTCGGCGGAGAAAGCACCGGCACGGGGTCACATCCGTGACCTCTCCGTCTTTTATTATGCCCGTTGCCGAGAGTGCTTCGTCCTTTCCCCGCCCCCGCGTTGGTTACGCTTGCACCGAAAGGCTGGTCTGCTCCCGCGTTGACGGGCGCCGACGTGACCTTGGAGACGCCCGTCACGGACGCCACAGAGCGGCTCGGGGAGTGTTCGGCGGACACTCCCGGAGTCCGAGATGATCCCAGGGACACGTGCCGGTGAACCGCGGCCCAGTCCCACCCCCAGAGCCCTCGGAGACTCCCATCAGTACCCATCCGAACCAGCCACCGTACGGTCCCGACGGGCGACCCGTCGGGCCGGAGGCCGGTGACGGCCAGGACCTGCTCGGGTCGGCGCCCTCCCACCCCGAGGGCCCCCAGCATCCCACACCGGGACCGCAGCAGCCGCATGGCGCGCCCGTGCCCGGCCACCACCCCCACTTCCCTCCCCACACACAACCCGGTGGGCCGCAGGCGCCACAGGGCTTCCCCGGTTCCCAGGGCGGACCAGGTCCCCAGGCGCCGCAGGCACCCAGCGGGCCACAGCAGGCACCCAGCGGACCGCAGCAGACGCCCGGGTTCCCCGGCGGCCAGGCGCCAACGTACCCCGGTCAGCCGCCGCAGCCCGGTGGCCAGTTCCCCCCTCACCAGGCGCCCTCCGGGGGCCACCCCGCACAGCAGGCGCCGACGGGAGGCCACACCCCTCCCCAGGCCCCCCAGACCCCTCCGAGCGGGCCGAACGTGCCTCCCACCGCCCCCGGACAGCCGGGCCGGCCCCTTCCCCCCGGCGCGGTTCCGCCCGGTCAGGCGCCTCCGCCCGGTCAGGCCGCCCCGCACGGCGCTCCCCCGCCTCCGAACGCCCAGGGCCACCCCGGGCCGCCGCCCGGCCGGACCCTTCCGCCCGGTGCGCCCGGCATGCCGCAGGGGCGGCCCGGAGCGCCCGCCGGGCCTCCCCCGGGCATGCCCCCGGGTGCGGCGCCCCCGAACGCCCAGCAGGCCTACCAGGGGCCGCCAGCGCCCCCTGCCGCGCCCCCCGCCGCGCCTCCGCCTCCCGCGCGGGACGAACCCATGTTCCCCCCGGACGCGATGGGCGCCACACAGAACATCAACGCCGTCCCGGCCGCGCCCGGACGCGGTGACGACCGCCCCCTGTTCCGGGACGAGGTCCCCGACGACGCGGGGATCGACACCGCGCAGTTCGACGTCCAGGAGCTGGACGACTACGACGGTTATGACGGCTACGACGACTACGGCACCACCGCTGACCCGGGCGCGAGGAAGCGCCGGATCATGCTGATCGCCGGTTTCGCCGTTCTGCTGGTCCTCGCGGGCGGCGGAGCGTTCCTCGTCGCCAGCGGCGTGGGCGGCGGTTCGGACACCGTGGCCGTCGCGAACGAGGAGGACGACCCCGGCGCGCTCGCCCCGGAGACCCTCTTCCCCGAGAGCGTGGAGATCGAGGGGCGGGGCACGTTCACCCGCGTGGCCGTGGAGGACACCGAGGACTGCGCCGCTGGCACCCACGGCGACTACGGCCAGGTACTCACCGACAACGGGTGCCGTCAGATGGCGCGCGCCTCCTACCTCAGTGAGGACGAGGCCCGCGTGGTCACCGTCGGCGTCGCCGCGATGCCCACCGCCGAGGAGGCGACCGCCGCGATGGAGGCCCAGGACCTCGTGGCCTCCCAGTGGTTCGCCGGGTTGTCCGGCGAGGAGGGCACCCCCGCCGAGCGCCTCGGACACTCCGGCGGCCACGGCAGCAGCGCCCGATGGGGTCGCTACCTGCTCTTCTCCCTGGCCGCCAACAGCGACGGCAGCGAGGCGACCGGTGAGAGCGAGTCCGCCACCGCGCTGCGCTCCGTCAGCGAGGGCTTCCTCGACCAGGCCCACACGCACCTGAGCGAGAACCGCGGCTGATCCCGCACGAGGGAGGGGCACCCGGGCCGTCGGGTGCCCCTCCCGTCGTTCACCGGCCCGGTCCCGTGAGGAGGTCCGGTGACGAGGCCGTCCACAGAACCGGGGGACCCCCTGCCGCGGTGCCCCGGTTTCCGGTTGACTGGAAAGCGGGGGGTCCCCGGGCCCGCCCGCTTCGGCGTGCGCCGGACCCGGCCCTCAGGCCGTGTGTCCCCGGCAGGGCAGCTCCCGCACGCGCCGGGTCGTCGAGGCGCGTGCGGCCAACTCCTCGTCGGCCGGATAGCGCACCTCCTCCAGACTGAGCCCCTGCGGTCCCACCACGTGCACCGACGAGTCGCGCACACCGGCGCCGAGCACCCTCCCCGGCCAGTCCACGTCCCGGCGCCCGTCCCCCACCGCCAGGAGCGCGCCCACGAGCGCGCGCACCATGTTGTGGCAGAACGCGTCCGCCTGGACCGTCCCGTGCAGCAGGTGCTCGTCCACCCGCGTCCACTCCAGGCGCAGCAGCGCCCGGATGGTGGTCGCCCCCTCGCGCTTCTTGCAGAACGCCGCGAAGTCGTGCTCACCCACCAGGCGCTCCGCGGCCGCGTTCATCCGGTCCGCGTCCAACGGGCTGCGGTGCCACAGCACGTCGCGCCGCAGCAGCGGGTCCACCCCGTAGGGCGCGTCGCTCACCCGGTACAGGTACCGGCGGAACAGCGGCGAGAACCGGGCGTCGAACCCCGGCGGCGCCACCCGGGCCGCGCGCACCCGCACGTCCCTGGGCAGTACCCCGGCCAGACGCCGGAGCACCCGCTCCCCCTCGTCCTCCCACGTCCGCTCCGGGACGTCGGCCTGCACCACCTGTCCGCGCGCGTGCACACCGGCGTCCGTCCGCCCGGCGCACGTCACCGACACCTCCGGCAGGCGCAGCACCCGCGCCAGCGCCGCCTCCAGCTCCCCCTGCACCGTGCGCCGGCCCGGCTGCGTGGCCCAGCCGGAGAAGTCCGTGCCGTCGTAGGCCACGTCCAGCCGTATCCGAACCGTCGTCTCGTCCATACCTCACCGCATCCGGAAAAAGACGAGTGCCCGACCCCCACGGGATCGGGCACTCGTCGGGCGGTGCGCGCGTACCCGCGCGCTCCGTGCCCTACTTGTCCTCGGTCGAGCCTTCGGCCTGGGCCTTGTCGTCGGCCTGGGCGGTCTGGTCGGAGGTGGTGTCCTCCGCCGGCTGCTCGTCAGCCTCGGCGGCGGTCGTCTCGGCCTTGGGCTCCTCGGCCTTGCGCTGGGAGGCGGCCGGGGCGCTCAGCGCCTCGACCAGCTCGATGACGGCCATCGGGGCGTTGTCGCCCTTGCGCGGACCGATCTTGGTGATCCGGGTGTAGCCACCGGGACGGTTCTCGTAGCGCGGGCCGATCTCGGTGAACAGCTCGTGCACGACGGCCTTGTCCGTGATCTTGGTCAGGACCTGGCGACGGGCGTGCAGGTCGCCGCGCTTGCCGAGCGTGATCAGCTTCTCCGCGTACGGGCGCAGGCGCTTGGCCTTGGCCTCGGTGGTGCGGATCCGGCCGTGCTGGAACAGCGAGGTGGCGAGGTTCGCCAGGATGTGCCGCTCGTGAGCGGGCCCGGAACCCAGACGGGCGCCCTTGGTAGGCGTGGGCATGGTGTCGTTCTCCTAGTGATGCGATCCACGGCCGCACTCGGCCGGGGACGGGCAACGAAGGTCGGTTAGTACTGCTCCGTCTCGACGAAGGACTCACCCTCGTCGTCGTCGGAGCTGTAGGAGTCGGCCGCCGTGCTGGGGTCGAATCCGGGCGGGGAGTCCTTCAGGGACAGGCCCATGTCGACGAGCTTCTGCTTGACCTCGTCGATGGACTTGGCACCGAAGTTGCGGATGTCCAACAGGTCCTGCTCGGAGCGGGCAACCAGCTCACCAACGCTGTGGATGCCCTCACGCTTGAGGCAGTTGTAGGACCGGACCGTGAGGTTGAGGTCCTCGATCGGCAGCGCCAGGTCCGCGGCCAGGGCGGCGTCCGTCGGCGACGGGCCCATGTCGATGCCCTCGGCGTCGACGTTGAGCTCACGCGCCAGACCGAAGAGCTCGACCAGGGTCTTGCCCGCGCTGGCGACCGCGTCACGGGGACGGATGGCCGGCTTGGTCTCGATGTCGACGATCAGGCGGTCGAAGTCGGTGCGCTGCTCGACACGGGTGGCCTCGACCTTGTAGGTCACACGCAGGACCGGGGAGTAGATGGAGTCGATCGGGATACGGCCGATCTCCTGCCCGGCCTGCTTGTTCTGCGTCGCCGAGACGTAACCGCGGCCGCGCTCGACCGTCAGCTCCATCTCCAGCTTGCCCTTGCCGTTGAGCGTGGCGATGTGCAGGTCGGGGTTGTGCACCTCGACACCGGCCGGAGGAGCGATGTCCGCGGCGGTCACCACGCCGGGGCCCTGCTTGCGCAGGTACATCAGCACCGGCTCGTCGTGCTCGGAGCTGACGACCAGGCCCTTGAGGTTGAGGATCATCTCGGTGACGTCCTCCTTGACACCGGGCACGGTGGTGAACTCGTGCTCGACGCCCTCGATGCGGATGCTGGTGACAGCCGCGCCGGGGATGGAGGACAGCAGGGTACGCCGGAGCGAGTTACCGATGGTGTAGCCGAAACCCGGCTCCAGCGGCTCGATGACGAACTTCGAGCGCAGGTCCGAGACCGCTTCCTCGGTGAGCGTGGGACGCTGTGCGATCAACATGGTCCGTGTCTTCCCTTCCACATGGCCGCCCGCTATTTGACGGCCACCGGACGGACACCGCGGTCGCGGTGTCCACTACTCGGATTCCTACCCCGCCCGCACGGGCCCCAGCGGGCCGCGCGGGAACAAGCGCGGCGCGGCGCCCGCGCGGGTAGGACCGCGGGCGCCGACGACGGGATCAGACCCGGCGGCGCTTGGGCGGACGGCAGCCGTTGTGCGGCGTCGGCGTGACGTCCTGGATGGAGCCGACCTCCAGCCCGGTCGCCTGGAGCGAGCGGATGGCGGTCTCCCGGCCCGAACCCGGGCCCTTCACGAAGACGTCCACCTTGCGGACGCCGTGCTCCTGGGCGCGGCGGGCAGCGGCCTCGGCGGCCATCTGCGCGGCGTAGGGGGTCGACTTGCGCGAACCCTTGAAGCCCACCTGTCCGGAGCTGGCCCACGAGATCACGGCACCGGTCGGGTCGGTGATGCTCACGATCGTGTTGTTGAACGTGCTCTTGATGTGAGCGTGTCCGTGGACAATGTTCTTCTTTTCCTTGCGGCGCACCTTGCGCGCGGCACCCTGACGGCCCTTAGGCGGCATGAGCGAAACTCCCAGAGATCATCGGTCCGTTGTCGTTCCCGGACGCGTACGTACAGTCCAGTCCGAGCGGACTACTTCTTACCGGCCTTCTTCTTACCGGCCACGGTCTTCTTCTTGCCCTTACGGGTGCGCGCGTTGGTCTGCGTGCGCTGACCGCGGACCGGGAGTCCACGGCGGTGGCGGATGCCCTGGTAACTACCGATCTCCATCTTGCGGCGGATGTCGCCCTGCACCTCGCGGCGCAGGTCACCCTCGACCTGGTAGTTCGCGCCGATCCACTCGCGCAGCTTGACCAGGTCCTCCTCGGACAGCTGGTGGACGCGCGTGTTGCCGTCGACGCCGGTGCTCTTCAGGGTCTCCAGCGCGCGGGTGCGCCCGATCCCGAAGATGTACGTGAGAGCGATCTCCACCCGCTTGTCGCGGGGAAGGTCAACGCCTTCGATACGTGCCATGTGGGCGAGACTCCTATTGCCCTATGCGGAGGTCTGGCCCGTTCCACCCTCTCGTCGCCCAATCGACGAGGCCCCGGCCTCCGACCGGGGGTGCCTCCCGCGCCCTGGCGGCGCCGGGAGTCGGAACAGGTTGTCGTTGTTTCGTGCACCCGGTGTGGTGGCGGTCCACCGACCGGGTTGATCGCGGTGTGAAGCCGCGGCGAGCGACCGGGAGCTAGCCCTGGCGCTGCTTGTGCCGCGGGTCCGAGCAAATGACCATGATCCGGCCGTTACGGCGGATCACGCGGCACTTCGCGCAGATCTTCTTCACGCTCGGCTTGACCTTCATGGTGACTCCGAACTCATCCCTCTCGGGCCCTGCGGCCCGTGACGGGCTACTTGTAGCGGTAAACGATGCGCCCGCGCGTGAGGTCGTACGGGCTCAGCTCCACGACGACGCGGTCGTCGGGGAGAATACGGATGTAGTTCATCCGCATCTTGCCGCTGATGTGGGCAAGGACCTGGTGCCCGTTGTCGAGCTCTACCTTGAACATAGCGTTGGGTAGGGACTCGACAACGGAACCCTCGATCTCGATGGCGCCGTCTTTCTTGGCCATGTCCTCCACGCCTCGCTCATCGATTGGTTGATGGACAACCCGACGCGACCCCAGTGGCCTAGCATGACGCTACGGCCCCGGCGACGGATGTCCGTCGCCGACGCCAAGACACACTGGAAGTTCAGGCCAACTGCAAAGGCGAACGTCGCTGGGAGGACGTGGCGCAAAGAAGGCAGACTGACCCAACAGCCCGCGTATGGGCAATGACAGTCTAGCCCCTCGGGGCAAGTACTCCTAACCGCCGAGCAGGGCACCCTACCCCACCAGGGACTACCGTGGCTCGTCCCCGTCCGAGGCGTTTCTCTGGGGAAGCAGGACCCCCACGGTCACGATGCCCATCACGATCCCCCACGGGCCCAGGACCCACAGGAACCACGGGTAGTCGTAGTCGGTGGTGAGGAACAGGATCAGCCAGATCACGAAGCACAGGACGTTGACCCCGGCGTAGAGCATCCAGGGCACCATCAGCGCCGGATCCCTGATGGTGATCGGCGGCGCCACGGCGGGCTCCTGGGAGGGGTTCCGGAAGTCGGCGAGGTCGCGCTCGGGCAGGTCGTTGGTCACCGTGGCCAGTTCGTTCACGGTCCTGGACCTGTAGACCCGGCTGAGGCGGTCGGTGAACTCCTCGTGGTCCAGCCGCCCCTGGGCGAAGTGCTCCTGGAGAAGCTGGGCCACGCGGTCGCGTTCCGCGTCGGACGTTCGCATCGACGGCACCGGGTCGGACACTGCGCGCACCTCGTATCTTCACCCGGCAGCGGCCCCGCGCCCCGCGCGGGGAGAAGCCCCTACCAGGTCGGCTGGACGAACCCCATGGCAGTGATTTTATCGCGGTTGGACTCGCGCGCGGTCAGAACGACGGGCCCTTCCGCGGTCACGGCGACCGTGTGCTCGAAGTGCGCGGCACGCTTGCCGTCCCGCGTCACCACGGTCCACCCGTCGTCGAGCTGCACCACGTCGTGGCGGCCCAGGGTGGTCATGGGTTCGATCGCCAGGCACATGCCCTCGACCAGCTTCATGCCCTTGCCGCGCCTGCCGTAGTTGAGCACGTGCGGGTCCATGTGCATCTCGGTGCCGATGCCGTGGCCGCCGTACTCGCGGACGTTGCCGTAGCCGCCGTTCCTGGAGATGTGACCACCGATCGCGTGACCGATGTCACCCAGGCGCTTCCCCGGCCGCATCTCGGCGATCCCCCGCCACATGGACTCCTCGCAGGTCTCCATCATGCGCAGGTCCTCCGGACGGCCCTCGCCGACCGCGACGGTGATCGCCGAGTCGCCGTGCCAGCCGTCCAGGATGGCCCCGCAGTCGATGGAGATGATGTCGCCCTCGGCCAGCACCCGGTCCGCGCTGGGGATGCCGTGGACGACCTCCTCGTTCACCGAGGCGCAGATGGAGCCCGGGAAGCCGTGGTAGCCCTTGAAGGAGGGGACGGCGCCCGCGTCGCGGATGACCTTCTCCGCGACGGCGTCCAGTTCCAGGGTGGACACCCCGGGCCGCACCGCGGCCCGGAGGGTGTCCAGGGCGCGGGCCACGACCTGGCCCGCCGCCCTCATCCTGGCGATCTGCTCCGGTGTCTTGATCTGTACGTCCGGATCGCCCTTGCCGAACATCAGGAGCCGACCTTCTCCGCGATGGCGGCCTTGGCTCGGGCCGTCACCTCCTCCACGGAACCCGTGGCGGCGATGGTGGCCAGCAGACCCTCGGCCTCGTAGAACTGCACCAGCGGAGCGGTCTGCTCCCGGTAGACCTCCAGGCGGTGCCGGATGGTCTCCTCACGGTCGTCCTCGCGCTGGTACAGCTCGGCGCCCTCGTTGTCGCACGTGCCCGCGACCTTCGGGGCGTCGTACTCCACGTGGTACACCCGGCCGCACTCCGGGCACGAACGGCGGCCCGACAGGCGCTTGACGACCTCCTCCTCGTCGACCCTCAGCTCCAGGACGACGTCCAGGGTGGTGTCGAGGTCGGCGAGGATGCCCTTGAGCGTCTCGGCCTGCGGAACGTTGCGCGGGAACCCGTCGAGCAGGAAACCCGTCGCGGCGTCGTCCTGCGCCAGCCGGTCCTTGACCATGGCGTTCGTGACCTCGTCGGGGACGAGGTCGCCGCGGTCCATGTACTCCTTGGCCTTCTTGCCAAGCTCGGTGCCACCGCTGACGTTGGCCCGGAAGATGTCACCCGTGGACACCTTGGGAATCGACAGCTCGGACGCGAGGATCTGGGCCTGGGTGCCCTTGCCGGCCCCAGGCGGCCCCACCAATACTGCTCGCATTTATCGCAGAAAACCTTCGTAGTTCCTCTGCTGGAGGTGACTCTCGATCTGCTTCACCGTGTCCAGCCCGACACCGACCATGATCAGGATGCTCGTCCCTCCGAAGGGGAAGTTCGCGCTGGCGCCGGTGGCACCGAGGGCGACCATCGGGAGGAGAGCGATCACACCCAGGTACAGGGATCCGGGGGTCGTCAGCCTCGTCAACACGTAGTCGAGGTACTCGGCGGTCGGACGCCCTGGTCGGATACCCGGGATGAACCCACCGTACTTCTTCATGTTGTCGGCGACCTCAGTGGGGTTGAAGGTAATCGCCACGTAGAAGAACGCGAAGCCGATGATCATGACGAAGAAGGTCGCCATGTACACCGGGTGTGTCCCGGTGAGGAAGTACTCCTGGATGAACGTCACCACGGGGTGTGTGGAGTCCTGGCCGAGCAGGCCCACGAGCAGCTGCGGGAGGTACAGCAGCGAGGAGGCGAAGATCACGGGGATGATGCCCGCCTGGTTGACCTTGAGCGGGATGTAGGTCGAGCTGCCGCCGTACATGCGACGGCCGACCATGCGCTTGGCGTACTGCACCGGGATGCGGCGCTGCGCCTGCTCCATGAAGACCACGGCGGTGATGAGCACCAGGCCCGCGATGCAGATGATGGAGAAGACCCAGACCGAGCGCTCCTCGAACAGGGTCAGGATGGAGGAGGGGAACATCGCGATGACCTGGGTGAAGATCAGCAGCGACATGCCGTTGCCCACACCGCGCTCGGTGATGAGCTCACCGAACCACATGATGAGGGCGGTACCGGCGGTCATCGCGAACACGATGGTCACCAGGGTCAGGATGTCCTGGTTGGGCATGTAGGAGCTGACCGGGATGGCCCCCTGGAACAGGGCGCCGGTCCGGGCCATGGCGACGATGCTGGTGGCCTGGAGGACCCCGAGCATCAGCGTCAGGTAGCGGGTGTACTGGGTGATCTTGCTCTGCCCGGACTGCCCCTCCTTCTTGAGGGCCTCCAGGCGGGGGATCACCACCGTCAGCAGGTTGATGATGATGCTCGCGGTGATGTACGGCATGACCCCGAGCGCGAACACCGCCAGTTGCAGCAGTGCGCCGCCGCTGAACAGGTTGACAAGCTCGTACACACCAGACTGGTCGGCGGCGGTGATCGCCTCCATCTGGTCCCTGATCGCCGCGGAGTTGATACCCGGCGCCGGGATCACCGATCCCAGACGGAAGAGCGTCAGGATGAACAGTGTGAACAGCAGCTTGTTACGCAGGTCGGGCGTGCGGAATGCACGGACGAATGCACCTAGCACGTCTCCTCCTGCGCGGCTTCGGCGGCGGAACGGGTTCCAGACATCGCGGCCGATCCTGAATCGTCGTAGAACGTCAGCTCCGGGCGGTCGCCCGTTGCTCGGAAGTATTCACATTACGTCAAGCAGTGAACTCAAACAGAAGGCACTGTAACAGTGATCACTCCACAGTTGAGTTCGTGAGACATAACGATCACCGCTCACAACGCACGGGGGCGCCCGCCAGGCCGGTCGTTCACTGACCCGCCGGGCGGACGCCCCCGGTCGCGCATCGCGGAGATGAGCTCTACAGCTCGGTGGTGGAGCCACCGGCCGCGGCGATCTTCTCCTTCGCCGAGGCGGAGAACGCGTTGGCGCTCACCTGCACGGCGACGGTGATCTCACCGGTGCCCAGCACCTTGACGGGCTGGTTCTTGCGAACCGCGCCCTTGGCGACCAGGCTCTCGACGGTGACCTCGCCACCCTCGGGGTAGAGCTCGCTCAGCCTGTCCAGGTTGACGACCTGGTAGGTCGTCTTGAACCGGGCGTTGCTGAAGCCCTTGAGCTTGGGCACCCGACGGATGAGGGGCATCTGCCCGCCCTCGAAGCCGGGACGGACGGTGTTACGAGCCTTCGTGCCCTTGGTGCCGCGGCCCGCGGTCTTGCCCTTGGACGCCTCGCCGCGACCCTTGCGGATCTTGGCCTTGTTGGAGCCCGGGGCGGGACGCAGGTGGTGCAGCTTGAGCAGCTCGTCGGGGTTGTAGTCGCTCATTCTGCGACCTCCTCGACAGTGACGAGGTGCGAGACGATCGTGATCTGCCCGCGAACCTCGGGGCGGTCCTCACGGACGGTGGACTTGCCGATCCGCCCCAGACCGAGCGTCTGGAGAGCAGCGTGCTGCTTCGCCTTGCCGCCGATCCTGGAACGGGTCTGCGTGATCTTGAGCTTGGCCATGGTCAGGCTCCTGCCTTCGCCTCAGCGCGGGCACGCAGCATGGCGGCCGGGGCGACGTCCTCGATCGGCAGGCCACGGCGGGCGGCGATCTCCTCGGGCTGGTTGAGGCCCTTCAGAGCCGCCACGGTGGCGTGCACGATGTTGAGCGGGTTGGACGAGCCGAGCGACTTGCTGAGCACGTCGTGGATACCGGCGCACTCCAGCACGGCGCGCACGGGGCCACCGGCGATGACACCGGTACCCGGGGCGGCCGGACGGAGCAGGACGACGCCGGCCGCGTCCTCACCCTGGACCTGGTGCACGATCGTGCCCTGGATGCGGGGAACGCGGAAGAAGTTCTTCTTCGCCTCCTCGACACCCTTGGCGATCGCGGCCGGGACCTCCTTGGCCTTGCCGTAACCGACACCGACCATGCCGTTGCCGTCGCCGACGACGACCAGGGCGGTGAAGGAGAAGCGACGGCCGCCCTTGACGACCTTCGCGACCCGGTTGATGGTCACGACCTTCTCGATGTAGGAGACACCCTTGTCTGCGGCGCCGCCGCGGCGATCGTCACGGCGATCACGCCGCTCGCCACCGGCGCCGCGCCGCGGTGCTGCAGCCATCAGTGGTTCCTCTTCTCGTGGTTGATCTTGGCCGTTGCAGAGGTCATCGCTAGAACTCCAGCCCGCCCTCGCGCGCCGCGTCGGCGAGCTTGGCGATACGTCCGGCGTACTGGTTGCCACCGCGGTCGAAGACGACGGCGGAGACGCCGGCGGCCTTGGCGCGCTCAGCGATGAGCTGGCCGACCTTGACGGACTTGTCGGACTTGGTGCCCTCCGAGGCACGCAGGTCGGCCTCGACGCTGGAGGCCGCGGCCAGAGTGTGGCCCCTGGTGTCGTCGATGACCTGTACGACGATGTGCTTGGAGGAGCGGAACACGGCCAGGCGGGGACGCTCGGCGGTGCCCACGACCTTCTTGCGGACGCGGAACTGGCGGCGCGCACGGGAGACGGCGCGCTTGGTGGTCCGCTTGCGGCTCACGGTGCTACCCATGCCTACTTACCAGCCTTTCCGGCCTTGCGGCGGATGTGCTCACCCTTGTACCGCACGCCCTTGGCCTTGTACGGGTCAGGCTTGCGCAGACCGCGGATGTTCGCGGCGACCTGTCCCACCAGCTGCTTGTCGATGCCCTCGACGTGGAAGAGGGTCGGCTTCTCCACACGGAAGCTGACGCCCTCCGGGGGCTCCACCACGACCGGGTGGCTGTAGCCCAGCGAGAACTCCAGGTTGGCGCCGCGGGCCATGACGCGGTAACCCACACCGTGGATCTCCAGCGTCTTCGTGTAGCCCTTGGAGACGCCCTCGACCAGGTTGGCGATGAGCGCACGGGTCAGACCGTGCAGCGAGCGGTTCTCCGGCTTGTCGTCGGGACGTGCCACCGTGATCACGCCGTCCTCGAGGGAGACGGTGATCGGCTCGGTGACGGTCTGCTTCAGCTCGCCCTTCGGACCCTTGACGGTGACGTCCTGCCCGTTAATCGTGACTTCGACGCCCTTGGGGACCGAGAGCGGCAGTCGACCGATTCGCGACATGCTTCAATCTCTCCCTGTTACCAGACGTAGGCGAGGACTTCGCCGCCCACGCCACGCTTCTTGGCCTGCTTTTCGGTCATCAGGCCGCCGGACGTCGAAATGATCGCCACACCGAGGCCACCCAGCACACGCGGCAGGTTGTCCTTCTTGGCGTACACCCGCAAACCGGGCTTGGAGACCCGGCGGATGCCCGCGATCGAACGCTCCCGGGTGGGGCCGTACTTCAGGTCCAGGACGAGGTTCTGGCCCACCTGGGCCTCCTCGGTCCGCCACCCCTGAATGAAGCCCTCCTGCTGGAGGATCTCGGCGATGTGCGCCTTGATCTTGGAATACGGCATCGTCACGGTGTCGTGGTAAGCCGAATTCGCGTTGCGCAGACGTGTGAGCATGTCTGCGATCGGGTCGGTCATCGTCATGGCCGACTGGCCCTTCCTCACCGCGGTTTCCGAGTGCGGGCTTTCCCAGAGCCTGCCCTTGCGTGGGTCTCCCCACGAAGGTGCACAAACGGACCTTCGGCGTGGTCGTGGGCACCGCGGTCCCTCCCGGGACTGCCGTGCCCTGATGGTTGGATGTTGCCGGACCGTGGCCGCGTACGCGGTCACGGACGCTGTGGGACCAAGCGCCGGCGCTTCGGGGGGCCGACTGCGCGCTCAGGGGATGAGCGCCTGGTCGGCCCCGCCGGAAACTACCAGCTCGACTTGGTGATACCGGGCAGCTCGCCCCGGTGCGCCATCTCGCGGAAGCAGATACGGCACAGGCCGAACTTCCGGAAGACGGCACGCGGGCGGCCGCACCGCGAGCATCGAGTATACGCGCGAACGCCGAACTTCGGCTTCCGCTGAGCCTTGGCGATCAGGGACTTCTTGGCCATGTGTGCTTACCCCTCAGGCTTCCTTGAACGGGAAACCGAGCTGCTTGAGCAGGCTACGGCCCTGTTCGTTGGTCGTGGCGGTGGTGACGACCGTGATGTCCATCCCACGCTGCCGGTCAACCTTGTCCGGGTCCACCTCGTGGAACATGACCTGCTCGGTCAGTCCGAAGGTGTAGTTGCCGTTGCCGTCGAACTGCTTCGGGGACAGGCCGCGGAAGTCCCGGATACGGGGCAGGGCCAGGGAGAGCAGCCGGTCGAGGAACTCCCACATCCGGTCGCCGCGCAGCGTGACGCTGGCGCCGATCGGCATGCCCTCGCGCAGCTTGAACTGAGCGATGGAGTTCTTGGCCCGGTTGATCCTCGGCTTCTGGCCGGTGATCGCCGAGAGGTCGGCGACCGCGCCCTGGATCAGCTTCGCGTCACGAGCGGCCTCGCCGACACCCATGTTGACCACGATCTTCGTCAGACCGGGGACCTGCATGATGTTGGCGATCCCGAACTCCTCCTTGAGGGAGGAGATGACCTCGTTGCGGTACTTCTCCTTGAGCCGCGGCATCGGAGGTGCGGTGATGTCGTTGGTAACCGTCATCAGATGTCCTTACCGGTGCGGCGGGAGACGCGGACCTTGGTTCCGTCTTCCTCGAAGCGGTAGCCGACCCGGGTGGCCTTGCCGTCCTCCGCGAGCGCGACGTTGCTCACGTGGATCGGGGCCTCCTTGGTGACGACCTCACCCTGCTGGCCGCCCGCCGGGTTGGCCTTCCTGTGCTTCTTGACCAGGTTGACGCCCTCGACGATGACACGGTCTTCCTTCGGCAGGGCCTTGACGACCTTGCCGGTGGCACCCTTGTCCTTGCCGGCGAGGACGATGACCTCGTCGCCAGATTTGATCTTCATCGCTTAGAGCACCTCCGGCGCCAGCGAAATGATGCGCATGTACTTCTTGTCACGCAGCTCACGGCCGACCGGGCCGAAGATGCGGGTGCCTCGCGGGTCCCCACCGTCCTTGATGAGCACGGCAGCGTTCTCATCGAAGCGGATGTAGGAGCCGTCGGGCCGGCGGCGCTCCTTTGCGGTGCGCACGACAACGGCCTTGACGACGTCGCCCTTCTTGACTCCAGCGCCAGGCAGGGCGTCCTTCACCGTGGCGACGATGGTGTCGCCGATCCCGGCGTAGCGCCGACCCGAGCCGCCGAGAACACGGATGGTGAGGATCTCCTTGGCACCCGTGTTGTCGGCGACCTTGAGTCGCGACTCCTGCTGAATCACGTCTGCTCCTGATGTGATGCGTGCGGTCCACTGCCGCACGGCTAGGTGGTCTCACCCCTCGCGCCGGCGGCCGACAACGGGTGTCGGCCGCCGACAGGCTGGGGTTACTTAGCCTTCTCCAGGATCTCCACGACGCGCCAGTTCTTGGTCGCGGAGAGCGGCCGGGTCTCCATCAGTCGGACCCGGTCGCCGACGCCGCAGGAGTTCGCCTCGTCGTGCGCCTTGTACTTGGTCGTCCGGCGGATGACCTTGCCGTACCTGGCGTGCGTGGTGCGGTCCTCGACCTCGACAACGACGGTCTTGTCCATCTTGTCGCTGACGACGTAGCCCTCGCGCACCTTGCGGTAGTTGCGGGTCGCGGTCTGGTTCTCACTCATTCGGCTGCTTCCTTCGACTCCTGCGCCGACTCACCAGACAGCGGGGCGATACCCAGCTCGTGCTCCCGCAGGACCGTGTAGATCCGCGCGATCTCGCGCTTGACGGTACGCAGTCGGCTGTGGTTGTCGAGCTGGCCGGTGGCGGCCTGGAAGCGGAGGTTGAAGAGCTCTTCCTTGGCTTCCTTGAGCTTGGCGACCAGGTCCTCGACGGACTGGTCACGGAGCTCATGGGCAGTCACGGACTTGGCCATCACTCCCCCTCCCGCGTAACAAACTTGCACTTCATCGGGAGCTTGTGCATCGCACGGCGCATGGCCTCCTTGGCCACGGCCTCGGGCACGCCCGACAGCTCGAACATCACGCGACCGGGCTTGACCGGCGCGACCCACCACTCGGGAGAACCCTTACCGGAACCCATCCGGACCTCGGCGGGCTTCTTGGTCAGCGGGCGGTCCGGGAAGATGTTGATCCACACCTTGCCGCCACGCTTGATGTGACGCGTCATGGCGATACGAGCGGACTCGATCTGGCGGTTCGTCACGTAGGCCGACTCCAGGGCCTGGATGCCGAACTCGCCGAAGGTGACCGCCGTGCCGCCCTTGGCCTTGCCGCGCAGGTCCGGGTGGTGCTGCTTGCGGTACTTGACCTTACGAGGAATAAGCACTGGTCAGCTCCCCTCGGTCTTCGCGGGCTCGGCCTTGGTCTCGGCGTTCTGCTGCTGGCCGCCACCGGTGTTCCCGGCACCGCCGCCACCGCGGCGACGACGCTGGGGACGCTCACGGCGCTGGCCGCCGCCGCCACCACCGGCGGAGCGCTGCGCGGCCTGGGCCGCCTCGCGCTCGGCGCGGGTCGCGGGCGCGTCGCCCTTGTAGATCCACACCTTCACACCGATACGACCGAAGGTCGTACGAGCCTCGAAGAAGCCGTAGTCGATGTCGGCGCGCAGCGTGTGCAGCGGGACCCGGCCCTCGCGGTAGAACTCCGAGCGGGACATCTCGGCCCCACCCAGGCGGCCACCGCACTGGATACGGATGCCCTTGGCACCGCTCTTCATCGCGCTCTGCATGGCCTTGCGCATCGCGCGGCGGAACGCCACACGGCTGCTCAGCTGCTCGGCGACGCCCTGGGCGACGAGCTGCGCGTCGATCTCGGGGTTCTTGACCTCGAAGACGTTCAGCTGCACCTGCTTGCCGGTCAGCTTCTCCAGGTCGGTCCGGATGCGGTCGGCCTCGACGCCGCGGCGGCCGATGACGATGCCCGGCCGGGCGGTGTAGACGTCGACGCGGACGCGGTCACGGGTGCGCTCGATCTCCACCTTGGAGATGCCCGCGCGCTCCATACCGCGGGTCAGCATCCGACGGATCGCGACGTCTTCCTTGACGTAGTCCTTGTAGGACTTGTCGGCGTACCAACGGCTCTTGAAGTCGGTGGTGACTCCGAGGCGGAACCCGTGCGGGTTTACCTTCTGCCCCACTATCGGGTCCTTTCCTTCGTCTTGGACGAGGCGCCCGAGCGCTCAGCGACGACCACGGTGATGTGGCTCGTGCGCTTGGTCACCCGGAAGGCGCGGCCGAAGCCTCGCGGACGAATGCGCTTCAGGGTCGGACCCTCGTCCACCCACGCGCGCTCGACCACCAGCGTCTCGCGGTCCAGCTTGTCATTGTGCTCGGCGTTGGCGATGGCACTAGCCAGTACCTTGCCAACGGGCTCGCTCGCCGACTGGGGCGCGAACCGGAGCACCGCCTGTGCCTCGTCAGCGGGCAACCCGCGAATAAGGTCCACCACACGGCGGGCCTTCCGGGGCGTAACACGGATGAACCGTGCCTGTGCCCTCGTTCCCATCGCTTTTCCCTCGCTCACGGAAATTCATCTCCACTCACCGTGGAGAAATGGTTCTTAACTCCTGCTGCAACCGCTAACGGCGGCTACGGCGGTCTTCCTTGACGTGGCTGCGGAAAGTACGCGTGGGAGCGAACTCACCGAGCTTGTGGCCGACCATCGACTCGGACACGAACACGGGGACGTGCTTGCGGCCGTCGTGGACGGCGATCGTGTGACCGATCATCTCCGGGACGATCATGGACCGCCGGGACCACGTCTTGATGACGTTCTTGGTCCCCTTCTCGTTCTGCGTCTCCACCTTCTTGACCAGGTGGTCGTCGACGAAGGGACCCTTCTTAAGGCTACGTGGCATCAGACGTGCTCCTTACCGCTTCTTCTTACCGCTACGCCGACGCCGCACGATGAGCTTCGAGCTGGCCTTGTTCTTGTTGCGGGTCCGGCCTTCCTTCTTGCCCCAGGGACTGACCGGGTGGCGGCCACCGGAGGACTTGCCCTCACCACCACCGTGGGGGTGGTCGATCGGGTTCATCACGACACCGCGGACGGTCGGACGCTTGCCCTTCCAGCGGGAGCGGCCGGCCTTGCCCCAGTTGATGTTGGACTGCTCGGCGTTGCCGACCTGGCCGACGGTGGCGCGGCAGGTGATCTCCACCATGCGCATCTCACCGGAGGGCATACGCAGCGTGGCGTACTTGCCCTCCTTGGCCAGGAGCTGGATCTGGGAACCAGCGGAGCGGCCCAGCTTGGCGCCGCCGCCCGGCTTCAGCTCGACCGCGTGCACGAACGTACCCGTGGGGATGTTGCGCAGCGGGAGGCAGTTGCCGGGCTTGATGTCGGACTGCGGACCGTTCTCGACCCGGTCGCCCTGCTTGAGGCCGGCGGGCGCCAGGATGTAGCGCTTCTCGCCGTCCACGTAGTGGAGCAGGGCGATGCGGGCGGTGCGGTTCGGGTCGTACTCGATGTGAGCGACCTTGGCCGAAACGCCGTCCTTGTCGTGGCGACGGAAGTCGATCACGCGGTAGGCCCGCTTGTGACCGCCGCCCTGGTGGCGGGCGGTGATACGGCCGTGGCCGTTACGTCCGCCCTTGGAGTGCAGCGGACGCACCAGGGACTTCTCGGGCTCCGAGCGCGTGATCTCGACGAAGTCGCTCACGCTGGAGCCGCGACGACCCGGCGTCGTCGGCTTGTGCTTACGAATGCCCATCTTCTTCGCGCATTCCTTTACTTGCTGGGTGTGTAGCGGTCAGCCCGGAAGAGGTCAGACACCGAAGATGTCGATCCGGTCGCCTTCGGCGACGCTGACGATCGCGCGCTTGGTGTCCGGACGCTTCCCGTAACCGAAGCGGGTGCGCTTGCGCTTGCCCTTGCGGTTGATCGTGTTCACGTTCGTGACCTTCACCTCGAAGATCTTCTCGATCGCGATCTTGATCTGGGTCTTGTTGGCGTCCGGGCGGACGATGAACGTGTACTTGTTCTCGTCCATGAGCCCGTAGCTCTTCTCGGAGATCACCGGCTCGACGATGATGTCCCGGTGGTCGGCGATCCTCACTGCTCGTCCTCCTCGGACTGCGCGGCCTTGGAGGCACCGGCCGCGTGGGCCAGGAACTCGGCGTAGCCCGCCTCGGTGAAGACCACGTCGTCCGAGTACAGGACGTCGTAGGTGTTCACCTGGTCCGCGTCGAGGATGTGCACCTCTTCGAGGTTGCGCAGGGCACGCCGGTTGTGCTCGTCCTCGCGGGCCAGCACCACCAGGACCTTGTCGGACTCGGTGACCTGGCGCAGCGCCTTCAGAGCGGTCTGCGTGAACTTGTTCTCCAGGTCCTCGGCCACGAAGTGGCTGACGACGTGGATGCGGCCGTGGCGCGCCCGGTCCGAGAGGGCTCCGCGCAGGGCGGCGGCCTTCATCTTCTTCGGGGTGCGCTGGGCGTAGTCGCGCGGCTGGGGTCCGTGAACCGTGCCACCGCCCGCGTACTGCGGGGCCCGGATGGAGCCCTGGCGGGCCCGGCCGGTGCCCTTCTGGCGGTAGGGCTTCTTGCCACCGCCGCGGACGTCACCGCGGGTCTTGGTGGCGTGGGTGCCCTGACGGCCAGCGGCGAGCTGGGCGTTCACGACCTGGTGGATCAGCGGAATGCTGACCTGCTGGGCGAAGACGCTCTCCGGCAGCTCGACACTGCCCTTGGCGCCGCCCTCGGGGTTCTTGACCTCGATCTGGGCCATGGCTTACTTGTCCCCCTTCACAGCGGTGCGGACGAGCACCAGACCGCCGTTGGGACCGGGGACGGCACCCTTGACCAGGATGAGCCCCTTCTCCGCGTCGACGGAGTGAACGGTCAGGTTCTGGACGGTCTTGCGCACGTTGCCCATGCGACCGGCCATCCGCATGCCCTTGAAAACGCGGCCGGGCGTGGCGCAGCCGCCGATGGAACCGGGCGAGCGGTGCTTGCGCTGGGTGCCGTGCGTGGCGGAGAGGCCGCGGAAACCGTGGCGCTTCATCACACCGGCGAAGCCCTTGCCCTTGCTCTTGCCCGTGACGTCGACCAGCTGGCCGTCCTCGAAGGCGTCCGCGGAGACCTCCTGGCCGAGGGTGTACTCGGAGGCGTCGGTGGTGCGGACCTCGACGTAGTGACGGCGCGGGGTCAGGTCGTGCTTGCGCAGGTAGTCGCCGAGCGGCTTGTTCACCTTGCGCGGGTTGATCTGCCCGTAGCCGAGCTGGATGGCGGAGTAGCCATCGGTGTCCGGAGTCCGGATGCGGCTCACGACGCACGGACCGGCCTTCAGAACCGTCACGGGCACCATCTTGCCCGCGTCGTCGAAGACCTGGGTCATGCCGAGCTTTTCGCCCAGAACTCCCTTGATCTGCTTGGTGGCCATGTCTGTGCGTCCTTACAGCTTGATCTCGATGTCAACGCCCGCCGGGAGGTCGAGACGCATGAGCGAGTCCACCGTCTTCGGCGTGGGGTCGATGATGTCGATCAACCGCTTGTGCGTGCGCATCTCGAAGTGCTCGCGCGAGTCCTTGTACTTGTGCGGCGATCGGATGACGCAGTAAACGTTCTTCTCCGTCGGCAGCGGCACCGGGCCCGCGACCTGTGCGCCAGTTCGCGTCACGGTCTCGACGATCTTCTTCGCCGAGCTGTCGATGACCTCGTGGTCATAGGCCTTTAGCCGAATGCGGATCTTCTGTCCCGCCATGTGGCCTGTTCGTCCTTCGCTTCAGTGTCCGTAACGGTGAGCTTCCGGGCACAGACGCCCAGGCCCGGCGAAGTCCGCCGTGTGGCCGTGAGCCCCTATTCCCTTGAGAAACCGCAACAGGGCTTGCCCCTGCGGTGCGTCACCGTCACAGAGCCCGATGACGTCTTGTGTGCTGGTGGGTGGACCGTGGAACCACGGTCCACCCACCACGGTGGGGACGACTCAGGAAGGGCCGTCCCCAGCGCGGGTCCTACTTGTTGATCTTCGTGACGCGACCGGCGCCCACGGTCCGACCACCCTCACGGATGGCGAACTTCAGGCCCTCTTCCATCGCGACCGGCTGGATCAGCTGGACGGACATCTCGGTGTTGTCACCGGGCATGACCATCTCGGTGCCCTCCGGCAGCGTCACGACGCCGGTGACGTCGGTGGTGCGGAAGTAGAACTGCGGGCGGTAGTTGTTGAAGAACGGCGTGTGGCGGCCACCCTCGTCCTTGGACAGGATGACGACCTGGGCCTCGAACTCGGTGTGCGGGGTGGTCGTGCCGGGCTTGATGACGACCTGGCCGCGCTCGACGTCCTCGCGCTTGGTGCCGCGCAGGAGCAGGCCGACGTTGTCGCCCGCCTGGCCCTGGTCGAGCAGCTTGCGGAACATCTCGACACCGGTGACCGTGGTGCTCTGCTTCTCTTCCTTGATGCCCACGATGTCAACGGTCTCGTTGACGTTGATGATGCCGCGCTCGATGCGGCCGGTGACGACGGTGCCGCGACCGGTGATCGAGAAGACGTCCTCGATCGGCATCAGGAACGGCTTGTCGGTGTCACGCTGCGGCTCGGGGACGAAGGAGTCCACGGAGCTCATGAGCTCCAGGACGGCCTTGGCCCAGGTCTCGTCGCCCTCCAGCGCCTTGAGCGCGGAGACCTTGGTGACGGGGACGTCGTCGCCCGGGAACTCGTACTCGCTGAGGAGCTCGCGGACCTCGAGCTCGACGAGCTCGAAGATCTCGTCGTCGTCGACCATGTCGGCCTTGTTCAGGGCCACGACGATGGCCGGAACGCCGACCTGGCGGGCCAGGAGCACGTGCTCCTTGGTCTGCGGCATCGGGCCGTCGGTGGCGGCCACGACCAGGATGGCGCCGTCCATCTGCGCCGCACCGGTGATCATGTTCTTGACGTAGTCGGCGTGACCGGGGCAGTCGACGTGCGCGTAGTGACGCTCCTGCGTCTGGTACTCGACGTGCGCGACGGAGATGGTGATACCGCGCTCGCGCTCCTCGGGAGCGTTGTCGATGTCCTCGAAGGGCGTGAACGGGTTCAGCTCCGGGTACGCGTCGTGCAGCACCTTGGTGATGGCGGCGGTCAGCGTGGTCTTGCCGTGGTCAATGTGACCGATGGTGCCGATGTTGACGTGCGGCTTAGTCCGCTCGAACTTTTCCTTCGCCACTGGAAGTCTCCTAGACGTACAGAGCTATCTGGGTCCATCCCCGGCCCGGGGGCCGGGGATCGGATTGGTTACGTGTCCGCGACTACTCGCCGCGGACCTTCGCCACAATTTCTTGGGCGACGGCGGACGGAACCTCCGCGTAGGAGTCGAACACCATCGAGTAGTTGGCTCGACCCTGCGTACGGCTGCGCAGGTCACCCACGTAGCCGAACATTTCGGAGAGGGGCACCTGGGCCTTGACGAGGCGGACGCCGGAGCGCTCGTCCATGGACTGGATCTGTCCACGACGGGCGTTCAGGTCGCCGATGACGTCACCCATGTACTCCTCGGGGGTGGTGACCTCGACGGCCATGACCGGCTCCAGGAGAGTCGGCTTGGCCAGCTTGACGGCCTCCTTGAAGGCCATCGAACCGGCGGTCTTGAAGGCCATCTCGGAGGAGTCGACCTCGTGGTACTGGCCGTCCTGGAGCGTCACCTTGATGCCGACGAGCGGGTAGTGCGCGAGCACGCCCAGCTCGGCGGCCTCCTGGCAGCCCGCGTCGACCGACGGGATGTACTCCCGCGGGATGCGGCCACCGGTGACGGCGTTGACGAACTCGTAACCCGAGGAGTCGCCGCTCTCGCTCTCGAGGGGCTCCAGGTCGATCTTGACCTTGGCGAACTGGCCCGACCCACCGGTCTGCTTCTTGTGGGTGTAGGTGTGCCCCTCGACCTTCTTGCGAATGGTCTCGCGGTAGGCCACCTGCGGCTTACCGATGTTCGCCTCGACCTTGAACTCGTCGCGCATGCGGTTGACGAGGACCTCCAGGTGGAGCTCGCCCATGCCCGAGATCACGGTCTGACCGGTCTGGTCGTCCGTGGCGACCTGGAACGAGGGGTCCTCGTCCGCGAGGCGCTGGATCGCGATGCCCAGCTTCTCCTGGTCGCTCTTGGTCTTGGGCTCGATGGCCACCTCGATGACCGGAGCCGGGAAGGTCATGGACTCCAGGACGATCTGGTTCGCCTGGTCACACAGGGTCTCACCGGTCGTGGTGTCCTTGAGGCCCATGACGGCGACGATGTCGCCGGCGCCGACCTCGGGGATCTCCTCGCGCTTGTTGGAGTGCATGCGGTAGATCTTGCCGATGCGCTCCTTGCGGCCCTTGACGCTGTTCAGCACCTGGGTGCCGGCCTGGAGGACGCCGGAGTAGACGCGCAGGTAGGAGAGCTTGCCGAGGTGCGGGTCGCTCACGATCTTGAAGACCAGGGCGGAGAAGGGCTCGTCCACGCTGGGCTTGCGGGAGAGCGCGACCTCCTCGGTCTCGTCCTTGGGGTCGTGGCCCTCGATGGCCTCGACGTCCAGCGGCGAGGGGAGGTAGTCGACGACCGCGTCGAGCAGGGGCTGCACGCCCTTGTTCTTGAACGCGGTGCCGCACAGGACCGGAACGGCCGTACCCGCGATGGTGGCGCGGCGGATCGCCGGGACGAGCTGCTCCAGGGTGGGCTCCTGCCCCTCCAGGTACATCTCCATGATCTCGTCGTCGGCCTCGGCCAGCGTCTCGAGGAACTGCTCGCGAGCCTCACGGGCGGCGTCGACGTGGCTCTCGGGGATGTCGATCGTGTCGTACATCTCGCCGAGCGCGGCTTCCGCGTTCCAGACGTAGGCCTTCATGCGAACCAGGTCGATGACGCCCTTGAAGTCGCTCTCGGCGCCGATGGGAAGCTGGATCGCCATCACGTTGGCGCCCAGACGCTCACGGAACATGTCGACGCAGCGCTGGAACTCGGCGCCGATCTTGTCCATCTTGTTGACGAAGCAGATGCGCGGAACGCCGTAACGGTCGGCCTGGCGCCAGACCTGCTCCGACTGGGGCTCGACGCCCTCCTTGGCGTCGAACACCGCGACGGCACCGTCGAGGACACGCAGCGACCGCTCGACCTCGATCGTGAAGTCGACGTGGCCGGGCGTGTCGATGATGTTGATGGTGCTGTCGTTCCAATGGGTGGTGATGGCAGCCGAGGTAATGGTGATACCCCGCTCCTGCTCTTCCTTCATCCAGTCCATCGTCGAGGCACCATCGTGCGTCTCGCCGAGCTTGTGGTTGACACCCGTGTAGTAGAGAATCCGCTCAGTCGTCGTGGTCTTACCCGCGTCGATGTGAGCCATGATTCCGATGTTGCGGACCTTGGCCAGGTCAAGAACAGTCTTAGCAGCCATGAGGCTCGTCGTCCCTCGGTCTGTTTCGATCCGCCGGCTTACCAGCGGTAGTGCGCGAAGGCCTTGTTCGACTCGGCCATCTTGTGCGTGTCCTCACGCTTCTTGACGGCCGCGCCGAGACCGTTGCTGGCGTCGACCAGCTCGTTCATCAGGCGCTCGGTCATGGTCTTCTCGCGGCGCTTGCGCGAGAAGGAGACCAGCCAACGCAGGGCCAGGGTGGTGGACCGGGAGGCGCGGACCTCGACCGGGACCTGGTAGGTCGCGCCACCGACGCGGCGGCTGCGGACCTCGAGCGCGGGCTTGACGTTGTCCAGGGCTCGCTTGAGGACGACGAGCGGGTCCTGGCCGGTCTTCTCGCGAGCGCCCTCCAGGGCGTCGTAGACGACGCTCTGGGCGATGGAACGCTTGCCGTCGAGCAGCACCTTGTTGATCAGTGCGGTGACGAGCGGCGAGCCGTAGACCGGGTCGGTGATGAGCTGGCGCTTCGGCGCCGGGCCCTTGCGCGGCATGCTTACTTCTCCTTCTTGGCGCCGTAACGGCTACGCGCCTGCTTGCGGTTACGGACACCCTGCGTGTCGAGCGAGCCGCGCACGATGCGGTAACGGACACCCGGCAGGTCCTTCACACGGCCACCGCGCACGAGCACGATGCTGTGCTCCTGGAGGTTGTGACCGATGCCGGGGATGTAGGCCGTGACCTCGATCTGGCTGCTCAGCTTGACTCGGGCGACCTTGCGCAGAGCGGAGTTCGGCTTCTTGGGCGTGGTGGTGTAGACACGAGTGCACACACCACGACGCTGCGGACTCCCCTTCAGCGCCGGGGTCTTGTTCTTTGCGACCTTGTCCTGTCGGCCCTTACGGACCAGCTGCTGGATGGTGGGCACCGCGTCTCCGTCTTCCTCGTGACCTACGCCGGTTCTCGTAGCCGATATCGCTATTGACCTGCTGGATTTCCCGAACCTCCCCGGCCCCCGATGTCGGGCGTGTCGCCTTCGTTCCCACGCATGGCGAAACGGAGCTCACATCCGACCGGCGAGGCCGTTCATGGAAGGGGGTTCACATGCGACGCGCGCCGTGGGTCCTCATCTCGTGGGACCGGGCGCCGCACACGCACGTGTGACCCGTCGACTCACGGGCACAATCACACAGGCTACCGCTTGCCGACAGGGCGGTCAAAACGGTGTGCGACAGGGCGTGAACCGTGGAACCGGTCCTCGCGTAGCCGTGGGTCGCCCCCATTCTACGCGCTCTCGGAGCCGTTTCGCGCCCGGTTCGCCCGACGGGCGGTCGAAGTCGAACGGCCGCCTCCCGGGGGCGTCGTCCCCGGGAGGCGGCCGAGAGGCTACAGCAGGAGCCAGAGGGCGACGGAGATCACCGTCACCAGGATGCCGATCACCGCGAAGACCGTGCCGGTGGTGATCAGGCCGAGCCCGTCCAGCTGCCCGCGGGACTCGCGGATGGCCTTCTTGGCCTTCGGCCCGGTGACCAGCAGCGCCACGAGGGCCGTGACCAGGCCCACGCCCGGCAGCAGCGAGGCCACGCCCAGCCACAGTGTGACGAGCGCCCCCCGCTCGGTGTCGGCGAGGAACTCGATGCTGTCGTAACCGGGGTAGGCGTCGCCGGCCTCGCCGCCCAGGGGACGGTCGTCGAAGCCGGGGAAGTCCTCGGCGATGCGGTCCTTGCGCCGCCTCCTGCCGCCCGCCGGAGCGGCGGGCATGCCGTAGTCGGCCGGGGTGAACCCGTCGTCGTACTCCGACTCCGGGGCGTCGTCGTACTCCGGTTCCGGGGCCTCGTCGTCGTACCGCGACTCGGGGACCTCGTCGTCGTACACGGGGGCCCGGGGGCCGTCGTCGTACCCGTCCTCGACGTCGTCCTCCCACGCGTCCTCCCGAACGGCGTGGGCGTCGAACATCTGGGTCGCCTGGCCGGGGTCCTCCGGGTACCCCTCCTCCCTGGACCGGGCGCGCGTCTGCATGTCGGCGATCGCGCTCAGGGGATCGTCCGAGGCCGGCACCGCGGCGGAGAGCTCGCCGGTGTCGGGGCCACCCCACTCGGCGGTCTCGGGCCGTCCCGTGGAGGACTCCCTGCGGCGCCGCTCCGCGTCCCGGACCACGTCCGGCAGGCGGGGGTCGTCGCGGTCGAAGGCCCAGGTGTTGCCGGTCCCCGAGCCCAGGCCCGAGGGCGACAGCTCGTCGGCGTAGGTGTCCGGCCCGCCGGGGCCGCCGCCGAGTTCGTCGTCGTCCCAGGACCTGCCGCGCCCGCCGAGGGGATCGTCGGAGTCGTCGTGGGGGCGGTCGCTCCAGGCGCCCGCGTCGCGGTCGTCGGTTCCCCAGGACCGGTCGTCGGGAACGTCGGTCCAGGGGGCCGAGCCGCGGTCGTCGTCGGCGGAGCCCCACGCGTCGGCGTCCCGGTCGCCGGAGCCGTCCCAGGGCCGGTCGGCGCCCAGGGGGTCGTCCGTCCCGGGGGTGGGAGCGTCCCACGCGGCCGGACCGCGGTCGAACCCGTCACGTGTGTCCCCGAGAGGCGCGTCGGCGCCCCAGGGCCGGTCGGCGCTCAGGGGATCCGCGTCGCGGGGGCCGCCGTCCCGTGGACGGACACCGGTCAGGGGATCGTCATCGATCCCGGGAGCGTCCCAGCCGGACCTGCCGAACCCGTCCGCGGGCTCGTCGCGCCTGTCGGAACGGCCCGAGAGGGGATCGTCCCCCCACGGCCGCTCACCAAGGGGATCCCGCTCCGGAGCACCACCGGACCACGAA
>NZ_ANAX01000334.1 GCF_000341065.1 Nocardiopsis halotolerans DSM 44410
GACCACGATCGTCACCCCCCGGGGCGGGAGCGCCGTCCCAGGGCTGGCCGCCGCTGAGGGGGTCGTCCACCACCGAACCACCGGCCTCCGGAACGTCCGTCCACGGGGCCGGACCACGATCGTCACCGCCGGAGGCCGGAACGTCATCCCACGGCTGACCACCACCGGAAACCCCAGCGGCCCCCGGCTCGGAAGCCGCCGGAGCGTCCCACGCGGACGCGCCGAGACCGTCAACGGAGGCGTCACGCCCGCCGGAACCACCGGCCCCAGGAGCGTCAGCCCACGGAGCCGAAGCAGGGTCATCACCCCCGGGAGCGGGGGCGTCGTCCCACGGCTGGCCACCGCCCAGGGGATCAGCGGAGGTGGACGGAGCATCCCGGGCGGGCTCGTCGCGCCTGTCGGAACGGCCCGAGAGGGGATCGTCCCCCCACGGCTGGTCGCCAAGGGGATCCCGCTCCGGAGCACCACCGGACCACGGAGCCGGGCCGCGGTCGTCGCCGCCAGGAGCGGGAGCGTCCACGTCCCACCCGCCGGAACCACGCGCACCACCGGCGTCGGTCTCCCACGGCTGACCACCGCCGAGGGGATCATCCGCCACGGAACCACCGGCCGGATCGGAGGGCGCCTCCCAGGAGGAGGTTCCGCGCCCCTCGGCCACCGGCGTGTCATCCGCGCTCCAGGGCTGTTCACCGGAGGCGCCGGAACCGAGACCGCCAGCGGACTCCCGCCCGGAGGGGTCGGCGTCCCAGGGCCGGCCCTCCGCCGCGGTGTCCACCGAGGCGCCCCGGTCGCCCAGAACGGGGATCTCCTGGGTCCGCGGACCGTCGGACCGGGGATCCTCACGGTCGCCCCCCGCGGGAGCGTCCGAAGGCAGCGGCACCTGGGCACTGGCCGCCACGCTCGGCAGGCCCGGTTCCTCGGGCTCGCCCGGGATCCTGGTCAGCGGCTGGTAGGCCGACGACCCCGCACCCGGGTAGGAGATGCCGTGGGAGGGCGGGGACGGCGGACCGCCCAGCGCCTCCGGGTACGGCTCCACCATGGCCGGACGGGACGAGCTCAGCCCCGAGTATCCGCCACTGTCCGGGAAGACCGTGGCCCCGGTCTCCCCGTCCTCAAGCGGGTCCTGGTAGTCCGACTGTGTGCGGTAACGGTCCTCGCTCGGCTTGAACCACGAGTCCCCCGTACCGGAGTCCCGCCGTTCGCCCCCGTTATCAGTCACCTGTCCCTCTCCCGCCAGCGCAGTAGCGCCGTCTCCGTCCGCGTCAGCGGACCCTGTGCGCGGAACGGCGGCGGTACCACCCCCCGCGGGAGGTGGCCTACCGCCGCCGTCAGTTCAGCAAACCGCTCTTCTACCGGTTGTACGGCCCGAAGTCGTACTCCTCCAGCGGAACGGCCTCGCCCGAACCCTGCCCGAAGGTGTACTCGCTCGGCTCCTCGTACCCGGAGACCGAGTACATCGAGGCCTTGGCCTCCTCGGTCGGCTCGACCCGGACGTTGCGGTACTGCGGAATACCGGTACCGGCCGGGATGAGCTTACCGATGATGACGTTCTCCTTGAGGCCGAGGAGCGGGTCGCTCTTGCCGTGGATCGCGTTCTCGGTGAGCACCCGGGTGGTCTCCTGGAAGGAGGCCGCGGACAGCCAGGACTCCGTGGCCAGCGAGGCCTTGGTGATACCCAGCAGCACCGGACGTCCGGCCGCGGGCTGACCGCCCTCGGACACGACGCGGCGGTTGATCCGCTCGAACTTCGGACGCTCGACCATCTCACCGGGCAGCAGCTCGGTGTCGCCCGACTCCAGGATGTTCACCCGCTTGAGCATCTGGCGAACGATGATCTCGATGTGCTTGTCGTGGATGGACACACCCTGCGACTTGTACACCTCCTGGACCTCGGACACCAGGTGCTGCTGCACCGCGCGCGGGCCCTGGATGCGCAGGACCTCGTGCGGGTTGATCGCACCCTGGATCAGCTGCTGGCCGACCTTGACGTGGTCGTCGTCGGTCACGAGCAGCTGGGCACGCATCGGGACCGGGTAGGCGATCTCGTCCGTGCCGTCGTCGGGGATGACGACGATCTTGCGGCTCTTCTCGGTGTCGTCGATCCGGATCCGGCCCTCCATCTCGGAGATCGGGGCCACACCCTTGGGGATGCGGGCCTCGAAGAGCTCCTGGACACGGGGCAGACCGTGGGTGATGTCCTGACCGGCCGAACCACCCATGTGGAAGGTACGCATGGTCAGCTGGGTACCGGGCTCACCGATGGACTGGGCCGCGATGATACCGATCGCCTCACCGACGTCCACCGGCTTGCCGGTCGCCATGGAGCGGCCGTAGCAGGTGGTGCACACGCCGATCTTGGCCTCACAGGTCAGCGACGAGCGGATGCGGACCCGGGTGACCCCGGCCTCGATCAGCTTGTCGATGTTCTGCTCGGAGGTGTCGCTCAGGGCGGGCAGGACGACCGATCCGTCGGCGCCCACCACGTCCTCGGCGATGGTCCGGCCGAAACCGGTGTTCTCGACGTTGTGCTTGCGCACCACGACACCGGCGGCGTTCTTCTCGCCCACCTCGTGCCACAGCGACCGGTCGGTGCCGCAGTCGATCTCGCGGACGATGACGTCCTGCGCCACGTCCACCAGACGTCGGGTCAGGTAACCCGAGTCGGCGGTACGCAGGGCGGTGTCCGCCAGACCCTTGCGCTGACCGTGCGTGGAGATGAAGTACTCCAGCACGGACAGGCCCTCACGGTAGGAGGACTTGATCGGACGCGGGATCGTCTCACCCTTGGTGTTGGAGACCAGACCACGGATACCGGCGATCTGGCGCACCTGCATCGGGTTACCACGGGCGCCGGACTGGACCATCATCCACACCGGGTTGTCGGCGGGGAAGTTGTCCTCCATGTTCTGGGCGACCTCGGTCGTGGCCTGGGTCCACACCTCCGTGAGCTCCTGACGGCGCTCGTCGTCGGTGATCAGACCGCGGTCGTACTCGCGCTGGATCTTGTCGGCCTTGCGCTCGTACCCCTCCAGGATCTCGGTCTTGCGCGGCGGCGCGACGACGTCCTCGATGCCGATGGTCAGACCGGACCGGGTGGCCCAGCGGTAACCGGCGTCCTTGAGGGCGTCCAGCGTCGTGGCGACCTGGACCTTGGGGTAGTTCTCGGCGAGGTCGTTGACCAGCACCGAGACCTGCTTCTTGCCCACCTGGAAGTTGACGTACGGGTAGTCGACCGGGGTGCTCTCGTTGAACAGGTACCGGCCCAGGGTGGTCTCCAGGACGTAGGGCTCACCCTCCTGCCAGCCCTCCGGCGGAGTCCAGTCCTTCGGCGCCGGGGCGCCGTCGGCGATCCGGAGCTTGATCCTCGCCTGGAGGTCGAGGTCGCCCAGGTCGTAGGCCATGAGCGCCTCGGCCGGGGAGAGGAACGAGCGCCCCTCGCCCTTGGCTCCGGCCTTCTCCGTCGTCAGGTAGTACAGGCCGATGATCATGTCCTGCGTGGGCATGGTCACGGGCTTGCCGTCGGACGGCTTGAGGATGTTGTTGGTGGCCAGCATCAGCAGCCGCGCCTCGGCCTGGGCCTCGGCGGACAGCGGCAGGTGCACGGCCATCTGGTCACCGTCGAAGTCGGCGTTGAACGCCGTACACACGAGCGGGTGGATCTGGATGGCCTTGCCCTCGACCAGCTGCGGCTCGAAGGCCTGGATGCCCAGGCGGTGCAGCGTCGGGGCGCGGTTGAGCAGAACCGGGTGCTCGGTGATGACCTCTTCGAGGACGTCCCACACGACCGGGCGGGACCGCTCGACCATGCGCTTGGCGCTCTTGATGTTCTGCGCGTGGTTCAGGTCGACCAGGCGCTTCATCACGAACGGCTTGAACAGCTCCAGGGCCATCTGCTTGGGCAGACCGCACTGGTGCAGCTTCAGCTGCGGGCCGACGACGATGACCGAACGGCCGGAGTAGTCGACGCGCTTGCCCAGCAGGTTCTGACGGAAGCGGCCCTGCTTGCCCTTGAGCATGTCGGACAGCGACTTGAGCGGACGGTTGCCCGGTCCGGTGACCGGACGGCCGCGGCGGCCGTTGTCGAACAGCGCGTCGACGGCCTCCTGGAGCATCCGCTTCTCGTTGTTGACGATGATCTCGGGCGCGCCGAGGTCGAGCAGTCGCTTGAGGCGGTTGTTGCGGTTGATGACACGGCGGTACAGGTCGTTGAGGTCGGAGGTCGCGAAGCGGCCACCGTCCAGCTGCACCATCGGACGCAGGTCCGGCGGGATGACCGGAATGCAGTCCAGCACCATGCCCATGGGGCTGTTACGGGTGTTGAGGAACGCCGAGACGACCTTGAGCCGCTTGAGGGCGCGGGCCTTCTTCTGGCCCTTGCCGGTGCGGATGGTCTCACGGAGCTTCTCGGCCTCCTCGTCCAGCTCGAAGTTGGCGAGCCGGTCCTGGATGGCCTGGGCGCCCATGCCGCCGCGGAAGTACTTGCCGAAGCGGTCCCGCATCTCGCGGTAGAGCATCTCGTCGCCCTCGAGGTCCTGGACCTTGAGGTTCTTGAACCGGTTCCAGACCTCGTCGAGGCGGTCGATCTCGCGCTGGGCGCGGTCGCGCAGCTGACGCATCTCGCGCTCGGCGCCCTCGCGGACCTTGCGGCGCGCGTCGCCCTTGGCGCCCTGCTCCTCCAGCTCGGCGAGGTCGGCCTCCAGCTTGCGGTGGCGGTCCTCGACGGTGGAGTCGCGGCGCTGCTCCAGGTGCTGCTTCTCCACCGAGATCCGCGCCTCCAGGGACTGGAGGTCGCGCTCCCGGGCGTCGGTGTCCACCCACGTGACCATGTAGGCGGCGAAGTAGATGATCTTCTCGAGATCCTTCGGCGCCAGGTCCAGCAGGTAGCCCAGGCGGGAGGGCACGCCCTTGAAGTACCAGATGTGCGTGACGGGAGCGGCCAGCTCGATGTGGCCCATCCGCTCACGGCGCACCTTGGCGCGGGTCACCTCGACGCCGCAGCGCTCACAGATGATGCCCTTGAAGCGGACGCGCTTGTACTTGCCGCAGTAGCACTCCCAGTCCCGGGTCGGACCGAAGATCTTCTCGCAGAAGAGTCCGTCCTTCTCGGGCTTGAGGGTGCGGTAGTTGATGGTCTCGGGCTTCTTGACCTCGCCGTGTGACCACTGGCGGATGTCGTCGGCCGTGGCCAGGCCGATGCGCAGCTCGTCGAAGAAGTTGACGTCGAGCACTTAATTCGTCCCCTGCTCTCGAAGAATGCGGAAGTTAGACCTCTTCGACACTGCTCGGCTCCCGCCGACCCAGGTCGATTCCCAGTTCTTCCGCGGCGCGGAAGACGTCCTCGTCGCTGTCCCGCATCTCGATGGACATACCGTCACTGGACAGCACCTCCACGTTCAGACAGAGCGACTGCATCTCCTTGATGAGCACCTTGAAGGACTCAGGGATGCCCGGTTCGGGGATGTTCTCGCCCTTGACGATGGCCTCGTAGACCTTGACCCGGCCCACCACGTCGTCGGACTTGATGGTGAGCAGCTCCTGGAGGGCGTAGGCGGCGCCGTAGGCCTCCAGCGCCCACACCTCCATCTCACCGAAGCGCTGACCGCCGAACTGCGCCTTACCGCCCAGCGGCTGCTGGGTGATCATGGAGTACGGGCCGGTGGAGCGCGCGTGGATCTTGTCGTCCACGAGGTGGTGGAGCTTGAGGATGTACTTGTAGCCGACGGAGATCGGCTCGGCGAACGGCTCACCGGTACGGCCGTCGAACAGACGGGCCTTGCCGTCGGTGTTGATCAGGCGGTTGCCGTCCGCGTTGGGACGCACCGACTGGATCAGGCCGCTGAGCTCGTCACCGCGCAGACCGTCGAAGACCGGCGTGGCCACGCGGGAGTCCGGTGGCACGTCGGTCGCGCCGACGGCCGCCAGCGACTTCTGCCACTCGTCCTCGACCCCCTCGACCAACCAGCCGTTCTTGGCCAGCCAACCCAGGTGGACCTCCAGGACCTGGCCGACGTTCATACGGCCGGGGACGCCCAGCGGGTTGAGGATGATGTCGACCGGGGTGCCGTCCTCCAGGAAGGGCATGTCCTCCTGGGGCAGGATCTTGGAGATGACGCCCTTGTTGCCGTGACGGCCGGCGAGCTTGTCACCGTCGGTGATCTTGCGCTTCTGGGCCACGTAGACGCGGACCATCTCGTTGACGCCCGGGGCGAGTTCGTCGCCCTCCTCGCGGCTGAACACGCGGACGCCGATGACCTTGCCGGTCTCGCCGTGCGGCACCTTGAGCGAGGTGTCGCGCACCTCGCGGGCCTTCTCGCCGAAGATGGCGCGCAGCAGGCGCTCCTCCGGGGTCAGCTCGGTCTCACCCTTGGGCGTGACCTTGCCGACGAGGATGTCGCCGTCGACGACCTCGGCACCGATGCGGATGATGCCCCGGTCGTCGAGGTCGGCGAGGACCTCCTCGCTGACGTTGGGGATCTCGCGGGTGATCTCCTCCGGGCCCAGCTTGGTGTCGCGGGCGTCGACCTCGTGCTCCTCGATGTGGATCGAGGACAGGACGTCGTCCTGCACCAGGCGCTGGGAGAGGATGATCGCGTCCTCGTAGTTGTGGCCCTCCCAGGACATGTACGCCACGAGCAGGTTCTTGCCCAGCGACATCTCGCCCTGGTCGGTGGAGGGGCCGTCCGCGAGGACCTGGCTCTCCTCGACCCGCTGGCCCTCGGACACGATCGGCCGCTGGTTGAAGCAGGTGCCCTGGTTGGAGCGCTGGAACTTGCCCATGCGGTACGTCTTGCGCGTGCCGTCGTCGGCCATGACGGTGACGTAGTCGGCGGTGACGTCCTCGACGACACCGGCCTTCTCGGTGAGGATGACCTCACCGGCGTCGGTGGCGGCGCGGTACTCCATGCCGGTACCGACGAACGGCGACTCGGCGCGCAGCAGCGGCACGGCCTGGCGCTGCATGTTGGAGCCCATGAGGGCCCGGTTGGCGTCGTCGTGCTCCAGGAACGGGATCATGGCGGTGGCGACCGACACCATCTGGCGCGGCGACACGTCCATGTAGTCGACCTCGTCGGTGCTGACCTGCTCGAACTCCCCGCCCTTACGGCGGACCAGCACACCGGTCTCGGCGAAGGAGCCGTCGGCGTTCATCGGCGTGTTCGCCTGCGCGATGACGAAGCGGTCCTCCTCGTCCGCGGTGAGGTACTCGACCTGGTCGGTGATGCGACCGTCGACGACCTTGCGGTACGGGGTCTCCACGAAACCGAAGGAGTTGACCCGGCCGTAGGCGGCGAGCGAGCCGATCAGGCCGATGTTGGGGCCCTCCGGGGTCTCGATCGGGCACATGCGGCCGTAGTGCGAGGGGTGCACGTCGCGGACCTCGAAGCCCGCGCGCTCACGGGACAGACCGCCCGGACCCAGCGCCGAGAGGCGGCGCTTGTGGGTCAGGCCCGCGAGCGGGTTGGTCTGGTCCATGAACTGGGACAGCTGCGAGGTGCCGAAGAACTCCTTGATGGAGGCCACGACGGGACGGATGTTGATCAGGGTCTGCGGCGTGATCGCCTCGACGTCCTGGGTGGTCATCCGCTCGCGGACGACGCGCTCCATACGGGCCAGGCCCAGGCGGACCTGGTTCTGGATGAGCTCGCCGACGGTGCGCAGACGGCGGTTGCCGAAGTGGTCGATGTCGTCGGTCTCGATCGGGTTGGGACCCTTGACGGTGTCCTTCTCGACCTCACCCGCGTGCAGGCGGACGAGGTAGTCGATCGTGGCGACGATGTCCTCTTCGGTCAGCGTGCCCTGCGTGTAGTCGGTGTCGAGACCGAGCTTCTTGTTGATCTTGTAGCGGCCGACCTTGGCCAGGTCGTAGCGCTTGGGGTTGAAGTACAGGTTCTCCAGCAGCGCCTGGGCCGATTCCTTCGTGGGCGGCTCGCCCGGGCGCAGCTTGCGGTAGATGTCCAGCAGCGCGTCGTCGGTACCCGCGGTGGGGTCCTTCTCCAGCGTGTTGCGGATGGACTCGTACTGGCCGAAACGCTCCAGGATCTGGTCGGTGGTCCAGCCCAGCGCCTTGAGCAGGACGGTGACGCCCTGCTTGCGCTTGCGGTCGATACGGACGCCGACGAAGTCGCGCTTGTCGACCTCGAACTCCAGCCAGGCGCCGCGGGACGGGATGACCTTGCAGCCGAAGAGGTCCTTGTCCGAGGTCTTGTCGATGGACTTGTCGAAGTACACGCCCGGGGAACGGACCAGCTGGGACACCACGACGCGCTCGGTACCGTTGATGATGAAGGTGCCCTTGGAGGTCATGAGCGGGAAGTCGCCCATGAACACCGTCTGGCTCTTGATCTCACCGGTGTCGTTGTTGATGAACTCCGCCGTGACGAACATCGGGGCGGAGAAGGTCATGTCCTTGTCCTTGCACTCCTCTTCGGAGTACTTGGGCGGCTCGAACCGATGGTCGCGGAACGACAGGGACATCGTGCCCGAGAAGTCCTCGATCGGGCTGATCTCCTCGAAGATCTCTTCGAGACCGGACTGCTCCGGAACGTCCTTGCGGCCAGCGTTTCGGGCTGTGTCAACCCGGTTCTTCCACTTCTCGTTGCCCAGCAACCAGTCGAACGACTCGGTCTGGAGGGCGAGGAGGTTCGGGACCTCCAGTGGTTCCTGGATACGGGCGAAGGAAACGCGGTGCGGACCAAGGGCGTTAGCGGAGGCGTTGCGCGAGGCTGCCAACAGGGGTCCTTCCGAAGGCTTGTGGCGGTTGAAGCGCGCACGCCAGACGATCCGTCACGAGAAGGACCGCCGCAACGCGGTTGAGACGGTCACATCGAGCGGGAGCGGGCCACCGTATGTCCGGAAAATGGAGTGGCGGTAGCCTTCACCGGCACAGGGATCACCAAAGGGCAGCGCAAAAGAGCAGTGTAGCCGAACACCACACCGCTGTCCACTCACGGTCCACAGCGCCACTCACGACACCGGCAGGATCACCCGTGGAGGGCGATCCGTCAAGCCCGCACCCGGTGGAGGGAGCCTGTTTCCAACTGGCCGGATGGTCCGGAACTCGTCGGTGGACTGGTGCGCCTGCCCTGGCCCGGGGGTGGAAGCCAACGGACACCCGAAGGATTCCCCCGCCTCAGGCGGGTAAACACCTCTTCGGGCCCCACCGAGGGTTCCCGGGACGGGAGATTAGCGTGTCCGAGGGACAGTTCGCACATGCACCCCCGGATCCGGAGGTCTCTCGAACACGGCCCAGCTTCGCACACGCGGCAGGTGGAGCGGCCGCGGACACGGCGCGGTTCCGGAGAACCACGGTCTCCGCGCAGTTCACGGCGGTGTCGGCCCCCTCGGGGGGCCATCCCGCCGCGCATCGCACGGCGCTTCCCGCACGGCGGCCGGGCGAGCACCGCGGCCGGAGGCCGACCGTTGAGGGCGGTGGAGGGCGACGAAGAGGGCCAGCGCCGCGGCCGGAGGCCGACCGTTGAGGGTGGTGGAGGGTGACGGGCGGGCATGGGAAACACGAGAACGGCCGCCCCTCCCTCACGGGAGGAACGGCCGTCACGAGCAGACCAGCGGGCCCTCAGCGGCCCGCGGGGGACTACTTGAGGGTGACGCTGGCGCCAGCGCCCTCCAGGGCGGCCTTGGCCTTGTCAGCGGTCTCCTTGTTGACGCCCTCGAGCAGCGGCTTCGGAGCGTTGTCGACCAGGTCCTTGGCCTCCTTGAGGCCCAGGCTCGTGAGGCCGCGGACCTCCTTGATGACCTGGATCTTCTTGTCGCCAGCGCCCTCGAGGATGACGTCGAACTCGTCCTTCTCCTCCTCGGCCTCGGCCTCGCCGCCGCCGGCACCCGGGGCGGCGACCACGGCGGCCGGAGCGGCGGCGGTGACGTCGAACTTCTCCTCGAAGGCCTTCACGAACTCGGAGAGCTCAAGGAGGGTCATCTCCTCGAAGGCGGCCATCAGGTCGTCGTTGCTGAGCTTCGCCATGATGCGATCTCTCTTTCTCTACAGGACACGCGCGCCTGCGAGCGTCACGTGCGAGCCAGTGTCCGGACACCTTCGGTGCCCGGCGGGTTCGAAAATGTTCAGGCGGTCTCTTCGGCGCGCTTGTCCGCCAGAGCCTGCGCGAGACGCACAGTCTTGGAGGGCAGCGCCTGGAAGACGGCGGCGGCCTGGCCCTGCTTGGCCTTGAGCGCGCCAGCCAGCTTCGAGAGAAGAACCTCGCGGGACTCCAGGTCGGCCAGCTTGGTGATGTCCTCGGCGTTCATCGTCTTGCCGTCGATGACGCCGCCCTTGATCACCAGGGGCGAGTTCGCCTTCGCGAAGTCACGCAGACCCTTGGCCGCCTCGACCACGTCACCGTGGACGAAGGCGATGGCGGACGGGCCCTCAAGCAGGTCCTTGACCTGCTCTTCGAGACCGGCCTCCGTGACCGCGATCTTGGTCAGCGTGTTCTTGACGATGCGAAAACGCGCACTCTGGCCGAGGCTGCGGCGCAGTTCGGTGATCTGCGCCACGCTGAGCCCCCGGTATTCGGTCAGCACGGCGCCGTTCGAGCCGCGGAGCTCCTCCGCGATCTCGGCGACCGCGGCTGCCTTGTCCGGCCTCGCCATGGGACTCCTTCCAACAGTGAACGCTGGTTGGTTCCCAAGGACCCGTGCGATCGGCGTCAGCACGAGGAAAGGCCCCGGGCGCCAGGCGCACGGGGCAGGACCGCGTTCTCGGGGCGCACGGGGGCGCTCGGAACGGGAAGCTCTTGTGACACCTGCGCGGGCGCCCATCGCGGATGGGTCCTTAGGTCACCCGTTCGGGTGACGACCAGCGGTCTTCGGCAAGAACCCATCGTACCGCACGTGTCGGCGCCCTCGTCCCGCCCGGGCGTACGGCCCCTGTGACGGCGGACACCCCGGCGGAACGCGGAACCGTCCGGGGCGGGAGCCCGTCGGAGTCGGGGACCGCCACCGAACCGGACTCGAACGTCCGTCCGCCGTGGCAACATGTTCCCACCGGGCACTCCCCGCTCCCAGACGTGCCCGTCCCCCCTGTTCATCCCCCACACCAAGGAAGCGAAGAATCTTCGTGAACACGCGTATGCCGGCCCTGCTCACCGCTGGCACCCTGGCTCTGACCCTCACCGCCTGCGGCGGTGGCGCCCCCGAGGAGGAGCCCGCCAACGAGGCGGCGGCCACACCGGAGGAGGGCGGCGGCAACGTTCTCGACCTGGTCGCCGGACTCGGCGAGAGCACCCAGGAGATCGACAACTACACCCTCGACATGGAAATGGTCATGCCCGATCCCGACATGGGCGAGATCGACATGACCATGACCTACGAGGTCATGAACGACCCGGAGGCCACCCAGATCACCATGGTGATGCCGTTCCTGGGCGAGATGCTCCTGGGTCTGGCCGAGACGACCGGCACGGGCACCGGGCTGACCGCCGAGGAACTCGGCACGTCCATCCTTATCGTCCCGGCCGGCGGCGAGGTCCTGGTGTCCAACCACAACGGCCTCCAGGAGGTCGACACCCCGTGGATGCGCGGCCTCCAGAACACCGATCAGGTCAACCCCGACGACATGTTCGACATCAACACGCTGCCGGAGGTCGTGGGCGCGTTCTCCGAGATCGAGCAGGTCGAGGAGACTGGCACCGAGGAGATCAGCGGTGTCGGGACCACCGTGATCGAGGGCACGATGACCTCCGAGGAGATCGAGGCCATGAGCACGGAGCAGCGGAGCGCCGTGGACGACCTCATGGGCGATGTCACCGGGACCCTCAACGTGTCCTTCTGGATCACCGACGACGGGTTCCCCATGCGCATCGACATGGCTGACGACGAGGCCGACATCTCGATGGTCTTCTCCTCGATCGACGAGACCTCCTTCGAGATCCCGTCCGAGGACGAGATCACCGACATCTGACGCGGTGACCGGAAGGGCGTGCCGGTACGCCCGGTCCGCAGCGGCCCCGTACTCGTAGCGGGTCTCGGCGCTCCAACCCCGCCATGAACGGGATCGGCCGGGGTCGAAGCACTCCGGCCACACCAGAAACACTTCCGGCCAACTCATCAGAAGGCCCGGAAACAAACGAAACGGTCCCCGAGTCCAGCGGACTCGGGGACCGTTCCCGTCAGACGACGGCCGACGGACGGCGCGAAGGCTAGGCTTCGAGCGGGATGCTCGGGCCCATGGACGTGGTGACCACGGCCTTCTTGACGTAGCGGCCCTTGGCGGCGGACGGCTTGAGGCGGTTCACCTCGTCGATCGCGGCCTGGTAGTTCTCCACCAGCTGCTGGTCGTCGAAGGACGCCTTGCCGATGATGAAGTGCAGGTTCCCGTGGCGGTCCACGCGGAACTCGATCTTGCCGCCCTTGATGTCGGTCACGGCCTTGGCCACGTCGGGGGTGACGGTGCCCGTCTTCGGGTTCGGCATCAGACCACGCGGACCGAGGACGCGGCCGAGGCGACCGACCTTGCCCATGAGGTCCGGGGTGGCCACGACGGCGTCGAAGTCGGTGAAGCCCTTGGAGACCTTCTCGATCATCTCGTCGTCGCCGATGATGTCGGCGCCAGCGGCGCGAGCCTGCTCGGCACGGTCACCGGTCGCGAAGACCAGGACCCGAGCGGTCTTGCCGGTGCCGTGCGGCAGGTTCACGGTGCCGCGGACCATCTGGTCGGCCTTGCGCGGGTCGACGCCCAGACGCAGGGCGACCTCGACGGTCGCGTCGAACTTGGTGGTGGAGGTCTCCTTGGCGAGCTTCACGGCCTCGGCGGCGCCGTAGAGCTTGTCACGGTCCACCAGCTGGCTGGCTTTGCGGTGGTTCTTGCTGCGCTTCACGCTGTTCTCCTGGGGAACGTGTGGTCACGGGGCCAGCGCATGGCCCTGCCACGGTGGTTGCGAACGTCGAGCGTCCCCGGTCGCTCCGGCCGCACTGGCCGGCGCCACCGTACGGGGAGCTACTTGACCTCGATGCCCATCGAGCGGGCGGTGCCGGCGACGATCTTGGTGGCGGCCTCGATGTCGTCGGTGTTGAGGTCGGGCAGCTTGGTCTGCGCGATCTCACGGACCTGCTCGGTGGTGATGGAACCGGCCGTGGTGCGACCCGGGTCGGTGGCGGCCTTCTCCATCCCGGCGGCCTTCAGGATCAGCTTGGGCGCCGGAGGCGTCTTGGTGACGAAGCTGAAGGAGCGGTCCTCGTAGATGGAGATCTCCACGGGGATGACGCTGCCGCGCTGGGCCTCCGTAGCAGCGTTGTACTGCTTGCAGAAGTCCATGATGTTGACGCCGTGCGGACCGAGGGCGGTACCGACGGGCGGCGCCGGGGTGGCCTGACCGGCGGGAAGCTGCACCTTGACGAGTGCGGCCAGTTTCTTCTTCGGAGGCATATCGGGTCCTTTGCCTGATCTGCGTTGTGTGCTGGCCCCGTGGCCTCCCTGACGGCGCCGCACGGCCACGGGGGCCGGGGCACCGCTGCCGAAGGAGGCGAGGGTTCCGCGCTCAGCGGGCGCGGGGCGGGGGGC
>NZ_ANAX01000335.1 GCF_000341065.1 Nocardiopsis halotolerans DSM 44410
ATCCGCCGCGAGCGGCGGATCCACTCCAGTCTATGGTGTCCGGGTGATCTCCCGGGACGGAGGACGGAATCAGATCTTGGCGACCTGGTTGAACGACAGCTCCACCGGGGTCTCACGGCCGAAGATCGACACCAGCACCTTGAGCTTCTGGGTGTCGGGGTTGATCTCGCTGACCGTCGCGGGAAGGGTCGCGAACGGGCCCTCCATGACCGTGACGGACTCGCCGACCTCGTAGGCCACGTCCACGCGGGTCTCGCCACCGCCGCCACCGGCGACACGGGCCTGCTGCGCCTGCTCCGGCTCCTCCTCGGGCTCGGGCGCGAGGAGCTTGGCGACCTCGGTCAGGCTCAGCGGCGCGGGCTTGTTGGACAGGCCCACGAAACCGGTGACACCGGGCGTGTTGCGGATGGCCGACCAGGACTCGTCGGTCAGGTCCATGCGGACCAGCACGTAGCCGGGCAGGACCTTCTCGGTGACCTGCTGGCGCTTGCCGCTCTTGACCTCGGTGACCTCGTGCTCGGGCACCTCGACCTGGAAGATGTACTCCTCCATGTTGAGGGACTGGGTGCGGCTCTCGACGTTGGCCTTGACCCGCTTCTCGTAACCGGCGTAGGTGTGCACGACGTACCAGTCGCCGGGCAGCAGGACGAGTTCGCTCCGGAACTCCTCGACGGGGTCCAGGCGGGGCGTCTCGTCGACGGCCTCGTTCGCCTCGGAACCCGTCTCGTCGTCGGAGCCCTCCTGGGTCTCGGCTGCCTCGTCGGCGTCACCGGTCAGCTCCGGGCTGTCGGTGTCGGCCGTGTCGGCCGCGTCCCCCGTCAGCTCGCCCGCCAGGCCGGTCTCTTCCGCCGACGACTGATCCGGCTCCTCTTCGGGGAAGTCGTCAGAGGTCAGTGGGGACTCGGACACGGCTGCTCTTTCTCTCGTCGGATTCGCTCTGCGGGACGACGCACGCTAGGCAGCGCTGTGCGTCGGACCCAGTCATGCCAGCTTACGGTCTCTTCGGACGAGCCGGGACCAACGCGCGGACGAGGAGGCCGCGTCCCGGTCGGTCCGGGAGGCGCGGTCCGGAGGAAGACGTGGGGTCAGGCCGCCTGCGGCGTACCGAACGTGCCGTACAGCCAGGTGACCGCCTCGCCGAAGCCCCAGTCGAGGAGGGAGACGTATCCCAGGACGACCAGGACGAAGACGAGGACCACGATGGTGTAGGTCACCAGCTCGCGGCGCGTGGGCCAGCGGACCTTGCGCAGTTCCCCGGCGACCTGCTTGGTGAACGTCACCGGACCGGTACGACGCTTGGGCTCCTTGTCGGGCTTGGCGTCGGCGTCAGTCTGAGTCACCTGGGGTCCTTAGGGTCGCGGGCTGCTGGATGTCCCCGTAGTTCCGATGCCCCCGTGTGGTGCGGCGCCTCGGCGACCGCCGCACCCCACGTGCGGACTTGCAGGGCAGGAGGGACTCGAACCCCCAACCGCCGGTTTTGGAGACCGGTGCTCTGCCAATTGAGCCACTGCCCTTAGCGGAAACTGCGCTCCCACCATAGCCGGTTCCGGTGCGCTACGCACACCGTGTGTCAGATAACACCTGAGCCACAACCGGCCGACCCGAGAGATTCTATGCCTACACGGCCCTCCCGCCAAACCGTTCGTCCCCGGGGGTGGGGAAACGGCGCCTTCGTCCGTTACCACCCCCGCTTCCCACCCGCCCCTGGCCGGAACGCGCATGACAACATGGGACACATGACTGACCGACCCCGTGTGTCTGCACGTATCAGCGCCATCTCCGAGTCCGCCACCCTCGCCGTGGACGCCAAGGCCAAGGCCATGAAGGCGGAGGGCCGCCCCGTCATCGGCTTCGGCGCGGGGGAGCCCGACTTCCCGACGCCCGACTACATCGTCGAGGCCGCCGTCGAGGCCGCACGGGAGCCCCGCTTCCACCGCTACACGCCCGCCGGGGGCCTGCCCGAGCTGAAGAAGGCCATCGCCGAGAAGACCCGGCGCGACTCCGGCTACGAGGTCGACCCCGCCCAGGTCCTGGTGACCAACGGCGGCAAGCAGGCCATCTACGAGGCCTTCGCGGCCATGCTGGACCCGGGCGACGAGGTCATCGTCATCGCTCCGTACTGGACCACCTACCCCGAGTCCATCAAGCTCGCGGGCGGCGTCCCCGTCTTCGTCGTCACCGACGAGAGCACCGGGTACCTGGCCAGCGTGGAGCAACTGGAGGCCGCCCGCACCGAGCGCACCAAGGTCCTGGTGTTCGTCTCCCCGTCCAACCCGACGGGCGCCGTGTACCCGCGCGAGCAGGTCCGCGAGATCGGCCGGTGGGCGAACGAGCACGGCCTGTGGGTGCTGACCGACGAGATCTACGAGCACCTGGTGTACGGGGACGCCGAGTTCTCCTCGCTGCCCGTCGAGGTGCCCGAGATCGCCGACCGCACCATCATCGTCAACGGCGTGGCCAAGACCTACGCGATGACCGGCTGGCGCGTGGGGTGGATCATCGGCCCGAAGGACGTCGTCAAGGCCGCGGGCAACCTCCAGTCGCACGCCACCTCCAACGTCGCCAACGTGTCGCAGGCCGCCGCCCTGGCCGCGGTCTCCGGCGACCTGGACGCCGTGGCGAGGATGCGGGAGGCCTTCGACCGCCGCCGGAGGACCATCGTCCGCATGCTCAACGAGATCGACGGCGTGGTCTGCCCGGAGCCGCAGGGCGCCTTCTACGCCTACCCGTCGGTCAAGGGCGTGCTGGGCAAGGAGATCCGCGGCAGGACGCCGCGGACCTCCACCGAGCTGGCCGAGCTCATCCTGGAGCAGGCCGAGGTCGCCGTGGTGCCCGGTGAGGCCTTCGGCACCCCCGGCTACCTGCGCCTGTCCTACGCGCTCAGCGACGAGGACCTCGCCGAGGGCGTGAGCCGCGTCCAGAAGCTCCTGGCCGAGGCGAAGTAGGGGGGTCCACGGGCTCGGCCCCGCGCGGGGCCGGCCGCCGCCCTCCGCCGGACGGCCCCCGGCCGACGCCCCCCTGTCCGGGCCTTCCACGCGCCCCGGAACCGCGGTTCCGGGGCGCGTCCGCGTGTTCGGGCCCGTTCTCCGCGCCCGCGAAGTGCCCCGTCCTGGCAGCGGCGGTGCTCCACATGCGGCAGGCTTACGTCATGGAGACACCGACCAGCGCCCGCCGGTTGGACCGGCTGCCCAAAGCCCATCTGCACCTGCACTTCACCGGGTCGATGCGCCACTCCACACTGGTGGAGCTGGCCGCCGAGCACGGGATCCACCTTCCCCAGGCCCTGGTCCGGGAGTGGCCGCCCAAGCTCCGCGCCACCGACGAGCGCGGCTGGTTCCGCTTCCAGCGCCTCTACGACGTCGCCCGGTCGGTGCTGCGCAGACCCGAGGACGTGTACCGGCTGCTGCGCGAGGCGGCCGAGGACGAGCTCGCGGCCGGGTCCTCCTGGCTGGAGATCCAGGTCGATCCCAGTGGCTACGCGTCGCTCTTCGACGGTCTCACCGCCACCCTGGAGCTGATCCTGGACGCCGCGCGGGTCGCCGAGCGCGAGACCGGTGTGGCCATCGGCCTGATGGTGGCCGCCAACCGCACCAGGCATCCCCTGGACGCCAAGGTCCTGGCCCGCCTGGCCCGTCAGTACGTGGGCCGGGGCGTGGTGTCGTTCGGCCTGAACAACGACGAGCGGCGGGGTCGCGCCCTGGAGTTCGAGGGGGCGTTCCGGATCGCGCGCCGGGCGGGGCTGCTGTCCGCGCCGCACGGGGGTGAGCTCCAGGGGCCGCGCAGCGTGCGCGAGTGCCTGGACGAGCTGAACGCCGACCGGGTGGGCCACGGTGTGCGGGCGGTGGAGGACCCGTACCTGGTGGAGCGGATCGCCACCCAGGGCGTGACGTTGGAGATCTGCCCGACCTCCAACGTGGGTCTGGGGGTGATCGACGAGCTGGAGCAGCTGCCGCTGCGCAGGCTCTTCGACGCCGGGGTGCCGATCGCGCTGGGCACTGACGACCCGCTGCTGTTCGGGCCGCGCCTGGCGGAGCAGTACCGGATCGCCCGCGAGGTGTTCGGGTTCTCCGATCCGGAGCTCGCCGAGCTGGCGCGGATGTCGATCCGCGGGTCGGGAGCGCCCGAAGCGCTGCGCAAGGAGCTGTTGTCGGGGGTGGACGCGTGGCTGGCGGCGGAGCCCGCCTCGTCGCCCTGACCGGAGGGGTCCGCCCGGTCGGACCTCGCCGCAGGTCCACGGTCAGCGCGGGTGGAACCCCGTGCGTCACCCCGGCGGCGGTTCCGGTGGGTCCGCTAGGCGGCGAGCGTCCAGACGCCCTGGACGACCATGGCGGCGCCCGCGACGAAGAACAGGACGGCGGCGCCGATCTGGATGGCGCGCTCGGGCAGTTTCTTGCCCAGCACGGCGCCCAGGGCGATGGCGATGGCGTCGGCCGCGACCATGCCGACCGTGGAGCCGATCCACACCGGCAGCCAGTGGTGCTGGGTGCCGACCGTGATGGTGGCGAGCATGGTCTTGTCGCCGAGCTCGGCGACGAGGAAGACGACGAAGACGGTGACGAACGCGGAGCGGATGCGCCGTGAGGCGGTGCGCTCCTCGTCCTTGTCGGTCATCTCGTCGCCGCGCAGGGTCCACACGCCGAAGAAGAAGAACGCGACACCGGCGGCGAGCGTGAGCCAGTCGGTGGGGAGCGTGGCGCCGAGGACCTCGGCCAGCAGAACGCTCCCGGCGTGCACGACGGCGGTGGCGACGGTGATGCCGAGGATGACCGTGAGGGCCCGGTAGCGGGTGGCCAGGGACATCGCCACGAGCTGGGTCTTGTCGCCCATTTCGGCGATGAAGATGGCCAGGGCGCTGAATGCGAGGCCAGTTGCGAACCCGGTCACATTTCTCCTTCCATCCGGGGATGTCTGGGCAGAAGGAGGCGGCGGACGCCACTTCAACCCGGTCTTTTCCGGGTCAAAGGTCTCGTCCGCCCCTGGCCGGGCACGTCCTGCCAGGTCGGGCTCGTACGACCGGGCCACGGAGCGGCCAGTGTGTCGATCGCACGCATTGGGGACTACTCCCCTTCGACGCGTCCGACTTTATGACGAAACAGAGGGGAAAAGCAATTCATCGCTTTACTGAATTTCTTTATCAGCCAGCCCTGAAAAACAAGTTTGCCGCGCCCAACTCATATATTGGGCGCGGCTGAGGAGAGGGTCAGAGCGAGACGCCGACCATCACCGGCTCGTTGACCAGACGGATTCCGAAGGCCTCCTCCACCCCCGCGCGCACCTCGCGGGCCAGGGCCAGCAGGTCCCCGGTGGTGGCCCCGCCGGGGTTGGTCAGCGCGAGGGTGTGCTTGCCGGAGATGCGGGCGGGCCCGCTGCCGTAGCCCTTGGTGAACCCGGCCCGGTCGATCAGCCAGGCCGCGGAGAGCTTGACGTTGCCCCGGCCGTCGGGGTGTCCCGGCACCGGCACGTCGGCGCCGAGGCGGGCGGCGGCGCGCTCGCGCACGGCCTCGAACTCCTCGGCGGTGACCACGGGGTTGGTGAAGAACGATCCGGCGCTGCGGGTGTCGGGGTCGTCGGGGTCCAGGACCATGCCCTTGCCAGCGCGCAGACCCAGGACGGTCTCGCGCGCCCGCTCCAGCGGCACCCGGGCCCCCGCCTCGGTCTCCAGGGCCCTGGCCACCTCGGCGTAGGCGATCGGACGGCTCAGTTTGGACCGGTGCAGGGCGAAGGTCACCTCGCACACCACGTGGCGGTCGTCGCCCTTGAAGACGCTGTCGCGGTAGGTGAAGCCGCATTCGGCGTTGGACATCCGGCGCCGTTCGCCGGTGCGCCGGTCGTGGACCAGCACCTCCCGGACGGTCTGGCTGACGTCCTGGCCGTAGGCGCCCACGTTCTGGATGGGGGTGGAGCCGACCCGGCCGGGGATGCCCGACAGGAACTCCAGTCCGCTGAGTCCCTCGCCGACGACGCGTTCGACCAGGGGGTCCCACTCCACGCCCGCGTCGGCGCGCATGAGCACGACGGGCTCGCCCGTGTCGTCGACGCCCGCCTCCTCGAAGGAGACCTCCTTGGAGTCCACGAGGACCACGGTGCCGGGGAACCCGGCGTCGGAGACGACGAGGTTGCTGCCGCCGCCCAGGACGAGGACGGGTTCACCGGAGGTGTCGGCCGCGGAGACGGCGGCGACCAGTTCCTCGGTGGTGCCCGCGGTGCGGAAGGAGCCCGCGGGGCCGCCCAGGCCCAGGGTGGTGTACTCGGAGAGTGCGGTCACGTCTACCTCGCCAGGCGTACGGTGGCCTTGGACTGCGCCAGGACCTTGGCGCCGCCGGACCGCGCGGTCAGCGTCACCGCGACGGTGCCGTCGTCGTTCTTGGCCTTCACCTTGCCGCCGACGGTGATCTCGGCGCCCTCGTCGTCGTCCGGGACCACCACCGGCGCGGAGAAGCGCACGGAGTAGTCGACCACGCAGCCCGGGTCGCCCGCCCAGTCGGTGAGCACCCGCGCGGCCTCGGCCATGGTGAACATGCCGTGCGCGATCACGTCGGGCAGGCCCACGGACTTGGCGAAGCGCTCGTTCCAGTGGATCGGGTTGAAGTCGCCCGAGGCGCCCGCGTAGCGGACCAGGTCCACGCGGCGGACCGGGAAGGTCCGCTCGGGCAGCTCGGTGCCGACCTCGACGTCGGCGTGGCGCAGCCTGCTCATTCCTCTCCTCCTCGCACGACGAGCATCATCGTGGCGGTGACCACGTGCGCGCCGTCGGCGTCGTGGGCCTCGGTCTCCAGGGTGAGCAGCTCGTTGCCGCCGAGGGCCCTGATACCGGTGATGCGGGTGACGCTGCCGAGGACGTCACCGGCGTGCGGCGGACGGCTGTAGTGGAAGCTCTGGTCGCCGTGCACGACCCGGGAGAAGTCCACGCCGAGCTCGGGGTCGGCGATGGCCTGTGCGGACCCCGCCATGCCCAGGATGACCGGGAAGGTGGGCGGGGCGACCACGTCGGGGTACCCGGCGCTCCGCGCCGCGGCCGGGTCGGTGTAGATCGGGTTGGGGTCGTTGACCGCCTCGGCGAACTCCCGGATCTTGCCCCGGGTCACCTCGTAGGCCTCGGGCGCGGGGTACTCCCGGCCGAGGTAGTCAGGGTTGATCGCCACGCTCTCTCCTGTTCGTCAGGGGTCCCGGACACGCGAACAGCCCGGTGAGCGGATCGCTCACCGGGCTGTGAAGACTACGGGAACTGCCTCTGCGCCGCGCACTCAGAGACGATCGCGCTCGCGAGGAACCGGCGGACTAGCGGGTCTCGCGGTGCTCGCGGTGCTGGCGGCAGTTCGGGCAGAACTTCTTGAGCTCGATACGGTCGGGGGTGTTCCGACGGTTCTTGCGCGTGATGTAGTTACGGTGCTTGCACTCCTGGCAGGCCAGGGTGATCTTCGGCCTCACGTCGGTGGCAGCCACTTCGGAGTGCCTTTCTCGCTGGAAACAGTACTGAACGCCCGCGACGACCCCTGAACGGCGAGCTCAGGGGTCAGCGGGTTGGTAGCGGGGGCCGGACTTGAACCGACGACACAGCGATTATGAGCCGCTTGCTCTACCGACTGAGCTACCCCGCCCCGGTTGACGGAATCCGACCCCGTACGGGCCGGTCCCGGTTCCGGCCGGCGGATGCCCACCGGCCACCCACCTGAGTGGACCGTACCTCGTCAAGTGGTGGAGCCCCTTTACGGAATCGAACCGTAGACCTTCTCCTTACCATGGAGACGCTCTGCCGACTGAGCTAAAGGGGCGCGCTGCTGGGGCTTCCTCTCGTCCGCCCCGGGGGCGTTGCCCCCTTGCGCTGGTCATGACTATACAGGGATCCGGGGGTGCTCTGCCAAATCGAATACCTCCGGCACGCCTCCCGAGACGGAAACCCCTGGTCAGACGGGGTGTCCCGCCGTCGAGACGGAATCTCAGGTCGTCTCGACCCACACGTTGGACATGGCGTCCCGGTTGATCGTGCGGATGTTCGCGGGCAGGCCCAGCCTGCGCAGGGCGTCCGACAGCCGGGTGTCGTGGGTGAACACGATCAGCTGCCGGTGCCTGCCCACCTCCGCCAGCACCGCGGACAGGCCCTCCACGGTCTCGGTGTCCATCGCCTGGACCGGGTCGTCCAGGACCAGGAAACCGAACGGGTTGCCCTCCACCAGGGTGCGCGGCAGGCAGATCGACAGCGCCAGCGCCTGGAACTCCCCCTGGCTCAGGAGGCCGGGCGCGCTGGTCTGGTCCTCCACGCCGTCGACCGCCACGTCCACCTCGACCCTGCGCCGGGCGCCCCGGCCGATCAGCCGCATGCCCTGGAGGTCGATGTGGCGTTCCTGACGCAGCCGGTACCAGACCTGCTCGGCCTGCGAGGCGACCGGACCCAGCCGCTCCGCCCGCAGGACCCTCGCCTGCTCCGACAGCCAGTTGAGCGCGGCCTCGGCGTCGTTCAGCGCGTCCCGGGCCTCAAGGGCGTCCTGGGCGTCGTCCAGCCACGCCGACAGCTGTTCGGCCATCTCAGCCCAGCCGCCCGTGGGGTCCTCCAGCCGCTCGCTCGCTTCCCGGCGGGGGCTCACCGCCGCCGCCCGCAGCTTGCGGCCGACCGTCTCGATGTGCTCGGCGAGCTCGCCCAGGTCGGTGATGTCCGCACCGGACTCCCACAGGGACCACACCTGGCCCAGCTCGCTCTCCGGCGGCAGCCATCCCGGCGCCGGGGACATCAGGAAGCGGGCCTGGTCCCTGGCGGTGTCCGCGCGCTCGTACGCCGCCGAGACGACGGACGCCTGCGGTCTCAGGGCGCGCAGCTGGGCGTTGGCCCGGCGCACCCAGTCGGCGCCCAGGGGCGCGGAGCAGGTGGGGCACTCGGTGTCGTTCGGATGGCGCTGGTGGTGCTCGATCGCCTGTTCCAGGAGTTTGACCACCCCGTGCGCGCGGTCGCCCTTGCTGCCCGCCGCCATGGCCAGTTCCATGGCCGCGCCCCGCAGTTCGTTGACCACGTCGGCCATCAGCGCGCGCTCGGGCACCGACAGACGGCGCAGGCGGCGCAGGACCGTGTGCAGCTCCGGGTCCCGGGGGCCGTCGTCGGCCGCGATCCTGCGCAGGGCGTCCATGTCGAAGTAGGAGGCGGTCAGGTACTGGACGGCCTGGACGGCCCGCGGGTCGTCGGACTCCCGGAGCGCGTCGAGCAGGTACCGCAGCTCCCGCGAGGGGCGGTCGCGGCGCTTGGCGAGCCCGTCGCACACCTTGGCGAGACGGCGTTCGGCCTCCGCCAGGCCGCTCAGTCCGAGCAGGCCGGTCAGGGTGTCGTAGAGCTCGGCCGAGCGGCCGGTCACCGTGCGGCCGAGTTCGTCGTAGGACAGGAACGGCCGGTAGCGGACGAGGTTCTCGCCCCACTCCATGGTCCTCAGCGGGGAGACCTCGCCGTCGGGGTGGACGACCTCGCCCCGTGCCGAGCGGACGCTCTCGCCGGTCCACCTGCGGCTGATCCGGGTGGATCCCTCGTCCCCGGCGATGTGGATGTCCACCGTCGCCTCGGTGCGCTCGTCGTAGTGCAGGTTGCGCCAGCCGTCGCGCCATCCGGTGGGCATGGAGTCCCACCGGGGGTTGCGTCCGGTGAGGGCGGCCTCGGCGGCCTCGGCGAAGCTCGACTTGCCCGAACCGTTGCGTCCGACGATCACGGTGAGTCCGGGACCGGCGTCGAAGGTGAGCTCCGCGGGGCGCCCGATGCCGCGGAAGCCCTGCACCCTGATCCCCGTGAGGTAGGCCCGCCGTGGCCTGCTCCGCGGCGGCGTCGGCGCGGCCTCCGGCTCGGGGAGGCTCTCGCCCCTCATGCGTGCCTCGAGGGCGTCCTCGCCCCACAGGGCCGCGGCGACCCAGGAGCTGACCTCCCGGGGCAGCCCGGAGCGCGCCAGGGCGTCCAGGAGCGTCGTCCCACCCTCGAACGTCTCGGGTACCCGAGTCACTGCCTCACCCCGCTCATGTTCGTTCCTGCACAAAGCAGACTAGGACAGCCGGGAGGGGAGCACCCGCCGAACGCCCCCCACGCGAAGCGCTCCCGGCGGGCGACGGCGGGTGACGGGCGGGCGGCCCGGCCGGACGCGGTCCCTTGGCGGGCACCCGGTCAGACCCCCACCAGGCGTCTCCTGCTCCCGTCCCACGTGAAGTGCAGGGTGGCGATTCCGGGCACGTTCGGATCCCGCAGGCACTCGTAGATGTTCAGGCTCGGCACGCTCGCGAAACAGCCCCACACCCGTTCCGACGTCAGCACGAAGTCCAGGTCCAGCTCCACGAGCAGCCCCAGCAGGCGGCCGTGCGTGGGTTCGTCGACCTTGGCGAAGGCGTCGTCGAGCAGGATCAGCCTCGGCGCCCAGGGCGCGCGGACGGCCAGGGCGTCGAAGTGCGCCGCCGCGGCGGCGAACAGCACCAGGTAGGCCACCACGCGCTGCTCGCCCTGGCTGAGCGCCGTGCGGTGGCCCAGGCGCCGTTCGTCGCCCGCGGCGTCGGTCACGTACACGGTGAACGTGAACCATGATCGGTAGTCCAGGGCGGCGCGCAACTGCGCTCCGCCCGTGGCGGTGGGGTCCAGGCGGCGGATCGCCTCGATGCAGCGCCTGAGCGCGTCCCGCAGCCGCGTCGTCTGCACGCGGGTCCGCTCCTCGGGCGGCGTGGCCAGGAGCGGCACGACCGCCTCCACGTCCGCGCCCGCGTCGGGGGCCAGGCGCCAGTCCAGGCGCACGCCGAGGCCCGCCGAGGTGGTGACGTCCTTGAGGACGTCGTTCATCGTGGCGATGAGGGCCCTGGCCTCGTCGATCTGGCGTGACAGGTGGTTGGCCAGTTCGCCCAGCAGGTGCCGTTCGAAGGCCTCCTCCTCCGCGATCGCGACGGTCTCCTCGGCCCCGGCGACCGCGGTGGCGATCCGTTCGGCGTACACGGTGACGTCGTGTGCCCCGTCCTCGTCGTGCACGGTGAGGCGTTTGACGCCCCGGGGTTCGCTCATCTCGGTGCGGACCTGCGTCCAGCCCGCCGAGGCGAGCACCCGGTCCAGGCGCTCGCGGCTGCCCAGGACGGCGCTGTCGTCGATCCGCGTGTCCTCCCCGTCACCCTCCTGGGCGGCGAGGCCCTCCTCCATCTGGTCGACGAAGGCCTCCAGGAGGACGAGGCGCGCGTCCGGACCGGGCGGGGCGGCCTGGGCGCGTGCGGCGAGGTAGGCGGCCAGGGACGCGTCGTCCTCGGCGCAGGCCTCCAGTCCGGCGGCTCTCAGCAGTACGGCGTCCGGAACGTCGTCACCGGGCGCGGCGTCGGGGTCCGCTTCGGCGCCCGCGGTGGTGACCGCCGCGACCAGGCCGTCCCCCGCCGCGAGCGCGCGGCGCACCTGTTCGGCCCGCTCCTGTGTGGCCGCGACCAGGCGTGCCTCCGCGCTGACCCGCTCGTCCCGGGCCCGCTGGGCGCCGCGTTCGAGCTCGGGCAGCCGCTGGGCGGCCTCCTCGGCCCTGGCCATGACCTGCTCGCGCGCGGCGTCGAGCTGTTCGGGGGCCACGCCCCGCGCCCGGTCGCCGAGTTCGATCTGGCGGCGGACGGTGATCATGTCGTCGATCGCCGCGGCGCGGGCGTCCTCGGCCAGCACCCGGTCGGAGCGGGCCTCCCGCCATGCGGCGACGTGGCGCTCGTGGTCGGCGAGCTCCCAGGCCAGGACGTCCAGGTCCCGCAGAGCGGAGGCGATGAGCACCCGCAGGTGGTCGAGGGCGCGCAGGGCGCTGTCCAGGTCGGCGCGCGCGGTGGGCAGGTTCCTCTCCACGGTGGCGCCGCCCTCCTCGGCGCCGTCGACGACGGCGGAGTCGCGCAGCCGCGCACGGATGTCGAGCAGTTCGGTCCGGCAGTCCTCGGCCGTGTCGCGGGCCACGTCGTGGGCGCGGCGCGCGGCGGCCACGTCGTGACGGGCGACCTCCAGTGCGGCCCAGGAGCGGGTCAGCGGGGCCGGGTCCGGCAGGTCGCGGGAGATCTCCAGGAGTTCGGCGTAGGAGTGTTCGACCGCCCAGCGGCGCTCGCCCGCCTCGGCGAGCAGGGCCTCGGCGATCGCCATGCGCCTGTCGGTGTTGGCGGACCTGCGGTCGCGGGCCCTCTTGCGGGCGGCCTCGCCGATGTACTCGGGTTCTTCCTTGTGGTGGGCTCCGGAGGCCACGCCCAGGCGCCAGCCGCCGGAGAGGGAGACCGCGCTGGGGAGGGAGACGGTGCCCGCGTTGTCCCGGCGGTGCCTGGGTTCGGTGTCCACGGCGCCGAGGCCGTCGCGGCGGTGCCCGCGTTCGTTCTCGGTGTCCCGTTCCCCGTCCGTCCCGGCGTCCGGGTCCAGGGCGATGGAGGACAGCAGGGCGCGCAGGCCGTCCGGGGCGGCGCCGCGGCCGGTGACGGGTTCGGCGACCGGCACGAGCACGTCGAGCAGCGTCCGCTCCCTGACCGGTCGTGACAGCGCGGGTACCGGAGCCGGGGAGAGCATCAGGTCGCGTGTGGCCGGGTCGTGCAGGGCGCCGTCGGCACGGACCCAGCCCGCCAGCAGTCCGCTGGCCTCCAGCGCGGCCTCCAGTCCGGCCTGTTCGCGGGTGCTGAGACCCTCCGCGAAGTCGACGGCCAGGTACAGCGGGACGCCGTCCCCGTCCCGTCGCGGGGAGGTCGCCCATCCCGGCCGTTCGGGGGCGTGTTCGGCGTTCTTCGCGCGCCGGTCCGCCAGTTCCGCGAGTTCGTCGGAGAGCTGGCCCTCCTCACCGACCGCCACGTCGCGGCGGGCGCGCAGTTCCTCCAGCAGGGGGTCCACGGCGGCGTGCGCCAGGCGCGCGACCCGGCCGGGGACCTCCGGGTCCAGGACGCGCAGGGCGTCGTCGATGGGCAGTTCGACGCTGCCCTCCAGTTCGTGGATGGCCTCGCCCAGGGCGTGCGCGTGGCTGGAGTCCCGCAACCGGGCGGCCCAGGCCCGGACGCCGTCGGCGTAGGCGGCGCTCTCCCGCCTCACCCCGCCGATGGCGTCCTGTTCCCGCTGGTGGGCCCGTTCGAGCACGGCGTCGGCGCTCTCGGCCTCGCTGGTCAGTGCGACCAGGCGGCGGTCGGCCGCGGCCTCGGTGGCGGTGAGCCCGGTCAGGTGGGCGGCCAGGTCGGCCCGGTCGGCGGCCCGGTCGGCGGTTCCCGTGAGGTGGTCGTGGAGGCGTCCGAGGCGGTCGCGCAGGCCGTCGAGGTCGACGCCCTCGACGGGTGCGCGCTCGACGGCCTGTTCCAGCCCCTGGAGGTCGACCCGCGTGGTGCTCTCGCGCGGCGCGTGGACGGTGGTGGCCGGGTCCGGGACGTCGCCGAGGACGCCGGGGTCGATCCCGGCGGCGGACGCGGCGCGCGCGGCCTCGGCGTGGGTCTGGCGCAGGACGTCGAGCGCGCGCTCGACCGTTCCGGTGTCCTCCCCCAGCCGCTCGACGGCGTGGCGCTCCACCCGTTCGGCGTGCTCGGCGGCGACCCAGGCGGCCTCGGCCGCGCGGATGTAGGCGCCCACGGCGGCGTCGTAGGCGCGGCGCTCGCCGTCGGTGGCCGCGGCGGCGCCTCCCTGGGCGACCGCGAGGGTCGTGTCGTCGGCCTGGGCGGTGTCCCGGGTGCGGCGTGCCTGGTCGCGCTCCTCGGAGATCTGGCCCTCCGCCGTGATGAGACGGTCGAGTTCGGCGCGCAGCCGCTCGGTCTCCTCCGTGCGGTGCGCGGCGGCGTCGAGTTGCTCGCGCACGTCGGCGGCCCGTCCGCGCAGGGTGTGGACGAGGTAGTTCCGGTAGTCCTCCAGGAACGCGGTGACGCCCGCTCCGGCCTCGGTGAGGGCGTCCTTGTCGGACCGGGCCTGTTCCAGGTCGGCGATGTTGCGGGCGACCTCGTCCAGGACGGACTCGTCCATGGGCGGGAGCGCCTCGGACAGGACGCCGACGAGTTCCCCGGCCTCCAGGCGGTCGCCGATGGTGGGGCGGCGCAGCCGGTAGAGCAGGTGGATGAGGTTGCGGTAGCGGACGGAGTCGTCGATGCCGAACAGGTCGTGCATCACGCGTGCCCGGTAGGGGACGGGGCTGGTGAAGCAGTTGTCGGCGCCGATCTCGGAGCGGAGGCGGTCGACGGGTTTGGGGCGGCCGTCGGTGACGAGTTCGAGGTCGTGGCCAACCCTTCGCTCGGTGACGAAGAACACGCAGCGCGGGTCGGAGTCGCCCACCGCCATGACGGCGGCGCCCAGGGTCAGGTGGCGGGGGGGCGCGTCGGGGTCGCGGGGACGCGGCTCGTCCTTCCCGGACTCGTCGGCCTCGTGGTCGGGGCGGTCGGAGGGATCGGAGTGGGCCGCGGCGCTGGCGGCGAGCAGCGCGGAGGCGCTGTTGGCCACGGCCCCGGAATGCGGGGCGGAGGCGCCGCTCCGGCCGGTTCCGGGTCGGGTGGCGGAGTCGAGTCCGCGGTCGCCGCGTTCGGTGGTGAACTCCACCCACAGGTAGCCGAGGCGGGTGGCGGGGTCGCCGCCGGATCCGCCGTCCTCCCCGGGGGCGTCGGCCGTCCCGGTGTCCTGGCGTTCGCCGGGGTCCTTCCCGGGTCCGCCGAGCAGGTCGGGACCGGCCTCCTCGCTCTCCGGACGGCGGTCGGACGCACGCGCGCTCTCGGCCATGAGCCAGCGCAGGCTGGTCCTGTTGGTCCCCGTGGTGTCCAGGCGCCGCATGTCCCCGTCCAGCAGGAACGGAAGCAGCATCTCCAGCGCCTTGGACTTGCCCGCGCCGTTGCGTCCGCGCAGCAGCAGGCGCCCCTCCGCGAAGTCCAGGACGTGGTCGTCGTACTGCCAGACGTTGCGGATACCCGCGCGTTCGAGCCGGTAACGGGGGACGTCGCCCGGGGCGCTGGTGCCGGGGCCGGCGGGATCAGCCGGACCCACCGCCGCCGTCGTCTCGGGGGTCGGACTGGTCTCCTGTGTCGCCACTGGTCGCGCTCACCTTCTCGTTCGCCACCGCTTGCAGCACGGACGTCACCCGGCTCAGATCGCCGCGGGGGTCGGCGGGAGCGTCGGGCACACCCTCGTCGGAACCACGCGTCGGGTCGGGGTGTGTCCGGCTGTCTTCGTCATTGTCCTGGATCGGGGGGACGCGGTCGTCCGTTTCGGCGCCGAAGCGGGCGGCCGCCGCGGTGAGCCGCCACCGCCCGGGGGCTCCCCGCAGCAGTCCGAGGTCGGCCAGCAGGACCAGGACCCGCTCACGGAGCCGTACGGGGTCGGGGATCTCCGGTCCGGCGGTGCGGGCCCACTCGCTCCGGGCGGGTGCGTCGGCGCCGCAGAGGGCCTCCAGCGCGGCGTGCAGCTCCTCCTCCGGCACGGGGACGGAGGTGGCGGGCTGGCCGGGGTGCAGGCGGCCGGAGAGGTGCCGGACCAGGGACAGCGCGACCTGGCCGACGGGGCCGCTGGAGGGGAAGGCCGGGCGGGCGCCCGCCTCGTCGGGCATGACGAGGGCGACGCCCTCGGCGCGGACCTCGGTGTCGCAGCCGAGCAGGTTGCCGAGCGCGGCGGCGGCCCGCCACTGGTGCG
>NZ_ANAX01000336.1 GCF_000341065.1 Nocardiopsis halotolerans DSM 44410
GAGTTCCTCGCGGTAGACGACCGCGGTTTCGGCGAGGAGCCGGTGCAGGGCGGTCTCGCCCTGCTGGTCGCTGTCGGGGTCGATGTCGGAGGCGGTGGCGAGGTAGGAGTCGGGGTCGTCGGAGGCGTGGGGCAGGTGGGCGGCGACCGCGCGCAGGACCTGTGTGTGCGGGAGGAGCCGGGGGTCGGCGGCGGGGTCCTCCTGGTGGTCGGCGATGGTGCCGGAGAGCTCGGTGAGGGCGCCGAGGCCGACCAGGTGGAGCAGGGCGGCGCAGAAGGCGCGGCGCTCGCCGAGGCTGCGCGTGGGGTCGGCGTCGACCCCGGCCTCGTGCGCGGCGGAGCGGACGCGTTCGGCCAGGTCGCGGACCGTGGTGGTGCCGTGCCCCTCGACCAGGACGGCCAGGACCAGGGCGAGGTGGGTGTGCGTGCGGGGGGTGAAGGGCGCGCCGGTCACGCGGGAGAGGGGGCGTGCGACCTCCGCGCCGAGGCCGCGTTTGACGAGGCGGGCGTGGTCGTCGGCGACGGTCAGGCGGTAGCCGAGCACGCGTTGGAAGCGCTGGACGAGCCACTCGGTGTGGGAACGCACGAGGGCGAACTCGGCGGGGTGGACGCGTTCGGTGAGCAGGGGGTGCGTCAGGAGGGCGCGCGCCGCGGCCTGGCGTTCGCCGATGAGCGCTGCGTCCTCGCTGTAGGTGTCCGTCTCCATCACTCCCACGGTCGGGTCCCGTACGGGTACGCGGGCAGGTCGATCGGCCCCGTGTCCGCCTGGTCCGAGGGGTCACCAGGGGTTTCGGGGGCCTCGGCGGGGGATTCGGAGGCCTCGGCGGAGGGTTCGGTCGGGTCCTGGGGGTCCGCTTCCGGTTCCTCGGGTGCGGAGGGTTCCTCGCCGGGGAGGTGGGCTCCGGAGGCGGCCGGGTCCGCTGGCACGGACGGTGCTTCAGGCGCCGCAGGGGCCACGTGTGACTCCGGGCCCTCGGACATCGCGAAGGTGTCCCGTGCCCCAGGGGATTCGGATGCCGCGGAGTCCTGGGGAGCCTCCGAGGGGTCAGGCGTCTCAGGGGCGTCAGAGGACCCGGGCGTCTCGGAGGGATCGGGTTCCGCGGAGGCGCCCGAGACCCCGGAGTCCTCCGGTGTCGCGGGGTTTCCGGGCGGCCTCAGGGATTCGAGCAGCTCCGCGAGCTCGGACACCCCGGAGGGCGCGGCGGCCTCGGAGGGCGCGGCGGCCTCCTCGTCCTCCGGGGACGCGTCGGGGTCCCCGCCCTCCTCGTCCTCCTGGGAGGCCTCCTCCTCAGCGGAGGCGTCGGGACCCGTCGGGTCCCCGTCGTCCTCCTCGGCGGCGCACCGATCGAGGACGTGCTGTTCCACGGTGTGCTGCTCGTAGGGGGTGACGAGCAGGCGCACCCCGTCCAGGGTCAGGTCCCCGCCCTCCCCGCGGATGACGACCTCGGCTCCGGACGCGGCGACGACGTGCAGCCGCAGTGCGAACTCCAGGTCCCCGGCGGAGGTGGAGCGCTTGCTGGCGTCGCCGGAGCCGAGGGCCGCCGTGAGGAGCTCCATCAGCACCTCCATCCCGGCACCGGACAGGTCCAGGCGGGCTCGGCGGCCGGTGGGCTCGGTGAGCAGGGAGCGGATCTGAGCCGCGCCGGCTCGGCGCCAGTGGGCGGAGGACTCGGCGGCGTCGCGCAGGCGGGCCTGCTGGGCCCGGTGGTCGCTCACCGGCTCGGGGCGGCGGGTACCGGGCCGCTCGGTGACCGTGCTGCGGTCGGGATCGGCCTGCCACCAGCTGGTGGTGGCGGCGACGCCCTCGTCCGTCCGACCCTCCAGGTGGAGGGCCGGGTGGAGGGCGTAGGCGACGCTGGCGAGGGCGTCGGCCCGGTCGGGATCGGCCTCCTCGAACCAGGTGGCCAGGCGCAGCAGAGCGGCGCGGCCGTGCCGTGGCGTCGGCCGCCCGTCGGCGCCCTGTCCGTCGTCCGCGCTGTTGTCCGTCCGCTGGTTGAGTCCCACAACTCAGCAGACTAGAGACCTCCCGGGCGCGCCACGCCCGTTTCGGCACCGTCTGGTCCCGCGAAGGGGGTCGTGTCACCCATTCTGATCAGGCGTTATGTTCTTTTGAGGAACTTTGGCATGATTCTGCGGAGGGAGGCGAAGCTCACCTCCGCCCGGCGGCCCGCGTTCCTTGTCCGGCCCCTCCGGGGTCACCCGGAGCCGGGCTCGTCACCGGGCACCGTCAGACGTCCGCCGTCGGCCTCCTCCAGCGCCTGCCGCATCTCCTGGGACATGTCCTCGTCGTACTCGACGATCGTGTACGTGGAGTAGTACGTGGTGCCGTCGACCTCCACCGGGTCGCCCAGCTCGACCTCGACGTCGTAGGGGTCGTTCTGGCAGCCCTCCTCCATGCACCAGGTCCCCGACAGCTCCCCCTCGCCGCGCGCGACCTGCTCGGACCACTCGTGCCACTCCATCTCGGAGAAGGTGGTGAACTCGGTGGCGACGTAGTCGGTGGGGCGTTGGTCGTCGAAACCGTTCTCGTCGCCGTACCGGTTGAGGACGTGGGGCGCCCCCTCGTCCGCCGCCGGGCTCCCCTCGTCCGGACTGGGCGAGGCCTCCTCCGGCGCGGGCTCCGTCTCCTCCTGCGCCGGGCTGGCCGGGCCCTCCTCCGGGCTCCGCTCCGCCCGCGGCGTGGGAGGGGGCGGGTCGGGTGGTGCGGTCTGCTCGCCGCAGGCGGTGACCGCCAGCAGCAGTGCCGCTCCTGTCAGGATCGTGCGCCTCATCTCGCCTCTCTCACCCCTTCGGGTACGTCGGACTGTCACCTGCGAAGGCCCCCCGGCAGTCTGCCGGGGGGCCTTGGCGAACCACTCGCGTTCCGTCACCGCGGGATCGGGGACCCCACCACCCGGAGGTGGCTAGTAACCGTTGTCCTCGCCCTTGTGACCGTCCTTGTCACCACTGTCGTGGTCCTCGGAGTGGTCGTGCTGGACGTTGGTGGTCACGGGTCCGTTGACGCAGTCGCCCGTGGTCTGCGGCGACAGGACGGGCACGTTGACCGCACCCACGCCCACGGACAGCTCGGCGTTGCAGATCTGGATCGGAACCAGCTGGAGGTTCTGGTTGAACTGCTGGTCCCCACCGTGCGAGGCGGACGCGGGCGACGCGGCGAGCATCGCGCCCAGGGCGGCACCGGCGATGGCGGCGGCCACCGTGAACTTGCGCAGCATGCCGTCCCCTAGTCGATGTTGGTGTAGACCGGGCCGTTGATGCAGTCGCCCGTGGTCTGCGGCGACAGCACGGGCACGTTGACCCCGGCCAGGAGACCCACGACCAGTTCGGTGTTGCACAGCTGCACCGGAACCAGCTGGAGGTTCTGGTTGAACTGCTGGTCGCCACCGTGCGAGGTGCTGGCGGACGCGGGCGACGCGGCGAGCATCGCGCCCAGGGCGACACCGGCGATCGCGGTGGCAGCCGAGAACTTGCGCAGCATGTCGGAGACCTCCTAGTCGATGTTGGTGCTGACCGGGCCGTTGGTGCAGTCGCCCGTGGTCTGCGGCGACAGGATCGGGATGTTGACCGCGACCAGGCCGACGACGGCCTCCGTGTTGCACAGCTGCACCGGGATGGCCTGGAGGTTCTGGTTGTACTGCTGGTCCCCGCCGTGCGAGGAGGTGCCCGCCAGGGCGGGGGAACCGGTCAGAACGACACCGAAAGCAGCACCAGCGACGAGGCCGGCAACGCCGAGCTTACGCAGCATTGAATTACCCTTCGAAAAAGTTTGAGATATCGTCTCGGTTGGACTGATTGCCGGAACTAGCTGATGTTGGTGCCGACCGGGCCGTTGGTGCAGTCACCGGTGGTCTGCGGCGACAGGATCGGGATGTTGACCGCGATCAGGCCGACGCTGGCCTCCAGGTTGCAGGACTGGATCGGAACCAGCTGGAGGTTCTGGTTGAACTGCTGGTCCCCACCGTGCGAGCCACTGGCGTAGGCGGGCGTTCCCATGAAGAGCGCGCCCATCGCGGCACCGGCGACCAGGCCAGCAGCGGCCATCTTCTTGATCATGCTTCCCCCGAGAATCGGTTACGAGGTATTGACAGAAAAAGACGCAGGCGCTTCTTGCACCTGTGTCGCGGTGGACTGAGGCAATCTTCATCCGACCCCCAGTTTTTGTCAACGCCGAAACCCGGAAAGAAATTTGTCCATATTGTCGCGAGCATTCTTTTCGTGTCGGTCGCAAAAGGACACATTGAATCCCTTTCCGCTCGACCCGCGCAAAGGACCGACTCACGCACAAGAACGACCGCGACCGGCGAAGCGGACACATCACCCACCAGCCGCACACTCGGGACGAGTCACATCCCCGGGGTCAGCCATCGCCATGGAGAAGACGCAGGTCAGAGCGTTTGGAGCCGCGCGCGCCGCCCTCCGGACTCCCGCGCGGAGCACGAAAATCCGCGTTACACGCCCGTGTCCCGAACGCGATGGATCCGCGATCGGCCGAATCCCGGGGAGCCCGCTCCACCCGAGTCCGGAACGCCCGGGGCCCGCCTCCGCGCGCCGTGAATGTGACGCGGGTCTCCCCGTCCTGCCCCTCTCCGGAGGCCGGCCCGCGCACACGGAGCCGCACGGCGCCCCGGCGACGTTCCGCCGGCACCGGCGGGCGGCCGAGGGCGCCCCCGGAACGCGAGAAGGCCCCGGTGTCCAGCGTTTCCGCTGGTCACCGGGGCCTTCTCCCCGTGTGGCAGGTCAAGGATTCGAACCTTGGAAGGCAAAGCCGACGGATTTACAGTCCGCTCCCATTGGCCGCTCGGGCAACCTGCCTGGGCTGCGGCGACGTGTTCGTCGCGGCGCACCACCGAGAATAGCGGATGATCCGCCCGAACCTGAAATCGTTTGTGCGGGCGCGCCCCCAGCAGGGTCTTCGGGGCACGCTGAGCAGCACACGGCTAAGCTCTGAGACCGGCCCGCGCCGGGGTGCGGCACGGGCCCGAGAGACCCACGCGGGCGCCACGAGCGCCCGTGATCCATGAGACCTAGCGGGGTGTGAGCGAACGTGGCCGCCGAATCCAGTTTCGACGTCGTGTCCAAACTCGACCGTCAGGAGGTCGACAACGCCCTGAACCAGACGGGCAAGGAGCTGGCCCAGCGGTTCGACTTCAAGGGCACCGGAACCACCATCGCCTGGCAGGGCCAGGACGGGATCGAGATCAAGGGCAACTCCGAGGAGCGGGTCAACGCCGCCCTGGAGGTCTTCAAGGAGAAGCTGGTCAAGCGCAAGCTCTCCCTGAAGATCCTGGACCCCGCCGAGGAGCCCAAGCCGTCCGGCAAGGAGTACCGCCTTCCCGTCGGCCTCAAGGAGGGCATCAGCTCCGACGACGCGAAGAAGATCTCCAAGCTGATCCGTGACGAGGGCCCCAAGGGCGTCAAGGCCCAGATCCAGGGGGACGAGCTGCGCGTCAGCTCCAAGAAGAAGGACGACCTCCAGAGCGTCCAGAACCTCATCAACGAGAAGGACTTCGACCTGGCCCTCCAGTTCGTCAACTACCGGTAGCGGCTCCCGCGTCGGAACGGCCGCCCATCCCCCCGGGGGACGGGCGGCCGCCGCGTCCCCGGAGCCGTGCCGAGGGGCCGCGTGTGGCGCCCGGCGGGGAGGGCGGCGCCCCGCGTCCCCGGAGCGTCCTCCGGGGGCGCGGCGGCCTAGATGAGTGAGTCCGATGTGTGAGCAG
>NZ_ANAX01000337.1:0-5174 GCF_000341065.1 Nocardiopsis halotolerans DSM 44410
AGGGAGCCGAGGTAGACGGCGACCGCCACCGCGTGGACGAGCAGGGCGCCGTAGCGGGGCAGGGGCGGTGGTGCCACCGCCGGGAACGCGAACCCGGCGAACATGCACACCGCGAACGCGCAGGACCGCGACTGCAACCAGGCGGAGCGCGGCGGTTGGGCGGCCCAGAACAGGACACGCGCGCCGGGGAGCGGGGCGGCGGAGGGCGCGGAGGGAGGAGGGGGCATCGACGCGTCCTCGCACGTCCCGGTGTACGGACCCGGGGGGAGCGTGGCGTCCGCCACCGGTCTCACGCAGTGGGATGTTCCTTCCATCTGGTGGGGAGCCCTCGCCTAAGGTGGTACGCATGCTGTCAGCACCGACCCGCCCCGCGGCGCCCCGAAGCCCGGCCCCCAGGCCGCGTCATATCCGCGAACTCCTCGACGCGGGCGAGCCGATGTTCTCCTTCGAGTTCTTCCCGCCGCGCACGCCCCAGGCGCAGCAGCGCCTGTGGCGCGCGATCCGGGAACTGGAGGCCCTCGGTCCCTCGTTCGTCTCGGTGACCTACGGCGCCGGTGGCAGTACGCGCGGCATGACCGTGGAGACCACCGAGCGCATCGCGACCGACACCACACTGCTGCCGGTCGCGCACATGACCCTGGTCGACCACTCCGTCGCCGAACTGCGCCACCTCGTGGGCCGTCTCGCCGACGCGGGCGTGTCCAACATGCTCGCCGTGCGCGGCGACCCGCCCGGCGACCCCGACGGCGAGTGGATCAGCCACCCCGAGGGCCTGACCTACTCGGAGGAGCTGGTGCGCCTGATCAAGGACAGCGGCGACTTCTGCGTGGGCGTGGCGGCCTTCCCCTACAAGCACCCCCGCTCGGCCGACGTCGAGACCGACACCGACCACTTCGTGCGCAAGTGCGAGGCGGGCGCCGACTACGCCATCACGCAGATGTTCTTCGACCCCGAGGACTACCTGCGCCTGCGCGACCGGGTGGCCGCGCGCGGTTGCGAGGTCCCCATCATCCCCGAGGTGTTCCCGGTGGTGCGCACCTCGTTCATCCCGCGCTCGGAGAAGCTCTCCGGAGCACCCTTCCCGCGCGACCTGGCCGAGCGCTTCGAGTCCTTCGGCGACGACGCCGAGGCCGTGCGGGCCTTCGGCATCGAACACGCCCAGCGCATGTGCGAGCGGCTGCTGGCCGAGGGAGCGCCGGGCATCCACTTCATCACCTCGAACCAGTCCACGGCCACCCGACAGATCTACCGGGAGGTCGCCGGCCACCGGACCCGGTGAGGGGCAGCCGGGCGGCCATGATCGAGAAGGGCTGATCGGGGCTGCCGGGGAAGGAGAAGTCCTCCAGCACCTCGGTGAACCCGCACGAACGGTACAGGTGGCGCGCCGCGGAGGGTCCCGAACGGGTGGACAGCACCGCGGTGCGCTCCGGCCTGCCCCGGCACAGGGCGTACAGCATGGACCGCCCCACGCCCTGGTTCTGCGCGTCGGGGTGGACGTGCACCTCGGCGATCTCCAACGGGTCGGACAGGTAGCGGCGCGCCTGCCGGGCCCGTCCGTCCGCGCGCAGCCCCTCCACGACCGTGTCGTGCCACCACTGGCCGCGGTACCCGTGGAAGGCGTAGGCGAAGCCGACCGGCTCGCCTCCGCGTACGGCCACCACCGAACGGAACCCGGGGTAGTAGGCGTGGCCGTTCATGATGGACGCCCGGCCGGGCAGCTGCTCCGGGGGCGGACGCATGGCCGCTTCGTACACCTGGAGCAGTGCGGGGACGGCGTGCGTGAAGGCGGGTGGGGCCAGTTCACGCAACTCGGTATCGGCTGCCACGGACCAAGGGTAGTCCCCGGTCGTCCGGTGTCCCATGGTTTCCGCGGTCGGGCGCGCGTGGCTCGGCGCGGGGTCCTTGACTGGCCCGTCGGGCTGGGGTTAACTGGTCTTTGTCGAACAGGAGTTCGACACAACTCCACTGGGCCCCCCTCTGGTGGAGGGCGGCGCGGTCGGGCTGGGGAGGGGAAGCCCCACGTCCGGCCGCGCCGCCGCACCGAGTCCGGAGGCCAGTCCCCGGCCCCGGACACGACGAGAACCGGCGTCCGCGAGGGGCGCCGGTTCTCGTCGTGCGGGTGCGGTCCTCGGTTGGCCGTTGTCAGGGGCCGGTGGATCGGGCTGGATCAGAAGGCGTCGACCGCGCGGCGGGCCTCGGGGTCGAGGACGCCCCAGTTGATGAGCTCCTCGGTGAGGTCACCCGGTGACTTGTCGTAGATGACCGCGAGTGAACGCAGGTCCTCCTGGCGGATGGAGAGCACCCGCCCGTTGTAGTCGCCCCGCTGGCTCTGGATCGTGGCCACGTAGCGGGACAGCGGCCCGGCCTTCTCCTGCGGCAGCTGCTGCATGCGCTCCAGGTCGATGACCAGCTTGGGCGTCGGCCCGAGCGGGGTGGGAGCCGCGCCGCCCGGCAGCAGCTCCGACATCGGGACGCCGTAGAAGTCCGCCAGCTCGGCGAGCTTCTGGACGGTGACGGCGCGGTCTCCGCGCTCGTAGGAGCCCACCACGACGGCCTTCCAGCGTCCGTGGGACTTCTCTTCCACCCCGTGCAGGGACAGGCCCTGCTGGGTGCGGATGGCACGCAGTCGCGCGCCAAGGGACTTGGCGTATTCGGATGGCATCTTCTTGTCGCTCCCGGCCGTGACGGTGGCTGGCGTGGTGGGGGAGACGTCCGCTCGTACTCGGCGGGCCGCCTGGGCGGTCCAGCGGATGGTCACGGGATGCAACCCCACCCGGCAGTGGTTACAGACAGTGACGGTAGGGGGGTCTGCCTTCCAGGTCAAGCCGTTGGTGTGAAACGCGACTAATCAGTGGCCAAACCGCGCGTAAGTGAGACACCTCTCATGTGGGGACCGAACGGGACGAGTCGTGCGTCACGATGATGCGAAAAGCCCGCTCCTCCAGGGAATTCCGGGTTTCCGCCCCTTCGTGGCCGTATCCACTGGGTGACGATATGACCACGTTCGGATGGGGGGGTGTCTGCTTGGTATGTGACGAGAGTCACATTCGTAACCTCAGGTCATCGGCCACTCCGCGGGGGTCGTGGTCTCCGCTGGTAGCGTGGATCCGATCGACATCCTTTAACGACCTGTTCAGTGAGGCAGGGAAGGGAGTCACTACTTTGCGTGCTCGAAAACCCACCGATGGTGGCGCCGGTGGGGACGCCTCCCCCCAGGCCCCCGAAGGCACCCGCGCCGTCCTCGACGGCCCCGAGATCAACCGGGCACTGACCCGCATCGCCCACGAGGTGCTCGAACGCACCAAGGGCGGCCGGGACGTCACCCTCCTGGGCATCCCCTCGCGCGGGGTCCCGCTCGCCGACCGCCTGGCACGGCGCATCGAGCGCGTGGAGGATCTCTCCGTCCCCGCGGGTTCGCTCGACATCACGATGTACCGCGACGACCTGCGCTCCGCCCCCGTCCGCGCCCTCGGCAGAACCGAGATCCCGGCGGGCGGCCTCGACGACCGCGTGGTCGTCCTGGTCGACGACGTGCTCTTCTCCGGCCGCACCGTCCGGGCCGCCCTGGACGCCCTCGGGGACCTGGGCCGCCCCCGCGCCGTCCAGCTCGCCGTCCTGGTCGACCGGGGCCACCGCGAACTCCCCATCCGCGCCGACTACGTGGGCAAGAACCTGCCCACCTCCCTGCGCGAGAACGTCACGGTGCGTCTGGAGGAGACCGACGGACACGACGCGGTCCTCCTCGGCCCCGCCCGCCGACGGACGGAACCCTCCTCACGTCCCGACAGCACGGAGGGGAACTCCTGATGCGCCACCTGCTCTCCACCGGCGACCTCTCCCGTGACGAGGCCACCCTCGTCCTGGACACCGCCGCCGAACTCGCCCAGGTCGGCGACCGCTCCGTCAAGAAGCTGCCCACCCTGCGCGGACGCACCGTGGTCAACCTCTTCTACGAGGACTCCACCCGCACCCGCACCTCCTTCGAACTGGCCGCCAAGCGCCTGTCCGCGGACGTCATCAACTTCTCCGCCAAGGGGTCCAGCGTCTCCAAGGGCGAGAGCCTCAAGGACACCGCGCTGACCCTCCAGGCCATGGGCGCCGACGGCGTCGTCATCCGGCACAGCGCCTCCGGAGCCGCGCACCGCCTCGCGAACTGGGTCGACGGCTCCGTCCTCAACGCGGGTGACGGCACCCACGAGCACCCCACCCAGGCCCTGCTGGACGCCTTCACCATGCGCTCGCGCCTGGGACGTCTGGAGGGGCTGCGCGTGGCCGTCGTCGGCGACATCCTGCACAGCCGCGTCGCCCGCTCCAACGTGCTGCTGCTCACCACCCTGGGCGCCCACGTCACCCTGGTCGCGCCGCCCACCCTGCTGCCGGTCTCGGTGCACACCTGGCCGTGCGAGGTCTCCTACGACCTCGACGCGGTCCTGCCCAAGACCGACGTCGTCATGATGCTGCGGGTGCAGGCCGAGCGCATGAAGGAGTCCTTCTTCCCCTCCACGCGCGAGTACAGCCGCAACTACGGCCTGGACGGCGAGCGCCTGGCCCGCATGCCCGAGGACGCGATCGTCATGCACCCCGGCCCGATGGTCCGCGGCATGGAGATCTCCGCCGAGGTCGCCGACTCGCCCCGCTGTACCGTCACCGAGCAGGTCGCCAACGGTGTCAGCCTGCGCATGGCCGTGCTCTACCTGCTGCTCGGCGGCTCCTAGCCCGGTGACCCACAAGGTTCACCGGCCCGGCGCCTCACGCGCGTGATCCCGTACCCGTGGCGGGGTTCGACGCTCCGAACCCGCTGCAGGTACGAGGGCCAGCGCAGATGGAGGCCCATGTGCCACACCAGCGACGTTCGCGGCCAGCCCGCCAGGTGAACCCCGGCACCCGACGCCGCCCTCCCCATACGAGAACCACGAGGAAGCCAACACCGCGATGCCCGACACCCACGGACCGCACCTGATCCGCGGCGCACGTCCGTTCGGCGGCGAGCCCGTCGACCTGCTCCTGGCCGACGGCCGGATCGCCGCGACCGGTCCCGACCTCGACGCGCCCGAGGGCGCCCACACCGTCGACGCGACCGGCCTGGTCGCCCTGCCGGGCCTGGTGGACCTGCACACCCACCTGCGCGAGCCCGGCCGTGAGGACGCCGAGACCGTCGCCACCGGCTCCCCCCC
>NZ_ANAX01000337.1:5179-6718 GCF_000341065.1 Nocardiopsis halotolerans DSM 44410
GCCGTCCACGCCATGGCCAACACCGACCCCGTCGCCGACACCGCCGGGGTCGTCGAACAGGTCTGGCGCCTGGGCCGCGAGGCCGGGTACTGCGACGTGCGCCCCGTCGGCGCCGTCACCGTCGGCCTGGCCGGTGAGCGCCTGTCGGAGATCGGCGCCATGGCCGACTCCGCCGCGGGCGTCCGCGTCTTCTCCGACGACGGCATCTGCGTCTCCGACGCCCTGCTCATGCGCCGCGCCCTGGAGTACGTCAAGGCCTTCGACGGGGTCGTCGCCCAGCACGCCCAGGAGCCGCGCCTGACCCAGGGCGCCCAGATGAACGAGGGCTGCGTCTCCGACCGCCTCGGCCTGCCCGGCTGGCCCGCGGTCGCCGAGGAGGCGATCATCGCCCGCGACTGCCTGCTGGCCCAGCACGTGGGCTCGCGCCTGCACGTGTGCCACGTCTCCACCAGGGGTTCGGTCGACATCATCCGCTGGGCCAAGGCCCGCGGCTGCGACGTCACCGCCGAGGTCACTCCCCACCACCTGCTGCTGACCGACGAGCTGGTGGAGAGCTACGATCCGATCTACAAGGTCAACCCGCCCCTGCGCACCGCCGAGGACGTCCAGGCGCTGCGCGAGGGACTGGCGGACGGCACGATCGACGTCGTCGCCACCGACCACGCCCCCCACCCCGTGGAGGCCAAGGAGACCGAGTGGTCCACCGCCGCCATGGGAATGGTCGGACTGGAGACCGCGTTGGCCGTCGTGCAGCGCACGATGGTGGACACCGGCCTGCTCACCTGGGCCGACGTCGCCGACCGTATGTCCACGACCCCGGCCCGCATCGGCCGCGTCCACGACCACGGTCACGGCCTCGCCGCCGGTGAGCCCGCCAACGTCGTCCTGTACGACCCGGCCGCGCCCGTCGAGGTGGACGGGACGGCCATGGTCACCAAGAGCAGCAACACCCCCTTCCGGGGCATGACCCTGCCCGGCCGGGTGCGCGCCACGTTCCTGCGCGGCGCCCCGACCGTTCTGGAGGGGAAGATCCAGTGAGCACAGCAGAGAACACCCGGGCCGTGAACGGCCCGGAGGAGGGGGCGAACGTGTCCGAGAGCGGACCCGCGATTCTGGTACTCGAGGACGGCCGGGTCTTCCGCGGCCGCTCCTTCGGCGCCACCGGCGAGACCTTCGGCGAGGCGGTCTTCAACACCGGGATGACCGGCTACCAGGAGACCCTCACCGACCCCTCCTACCACCGCCAGATCGTGGCGATGACCGCCCCGCACATCGGCAACACCGGCGTCAACGACGACGACCCCGAGTCCGGCCGCGTCTGGGTCGCCGGGTACGTCGTGCGCGAGCCCGCCCGCATCACCTCCAACTGGCGCGCCGAGCGCACCCTGGACGAGGAGCTGCGCCGCCAGAACGTGGTCGGCATCGCCCTGACCGGCACCCGCGCCCTCACCCGCCACCTGCGCGACAAGGGCGCCATGCGCGCGGCCATCAGCACCACCGGGACCGACCCGCAGGCGCTGCTGGCCCGCGTCCGGCAGC
>NZ_ANAX01000338.1 GCF_000341065.1 Nocardiopsis halotolerans DSM 44410
GAGGTCAGCACCAAGGACAACTACGAGGTCCTGCCGCCCGAGGGCACGGAGACCCGCTTCCACGTCGCCGCCGTCGACCTCGGCATCAAGGCCATGACCCCCCAGCGCCTGGCCGAGCGGGGATGCCGCGTCACCGTGCTGCCCGCCACCGCCACCACCGAGGACATCCTCGCCCTGGAACCGGACGGCGTGTTCTTCAGCAACGGCCCCGGCGACCCCGCCACCGCCGACGGACCCGTCGCCGCCATGCGCGGCGTCCTGGACGCGGGCACACCGCTCTTCGGCATCTGCTTCGGCAACCAGATCCTGGGCCGCGCCCTGGACCTGGGCACCTACAAGCTGACCTTCGGCCACCGGGGCGTCAACCAGCCGGTGATCGACACCGGCTCCGGCCGGGTCGCCATCACCAGCCAGAACCACGGCTTCGCCGTCGACGCCCCCCTCAACGAGCCCTTCGACACCCCCTACGGCCGGGCCGAGGTCAGCCACATCGGCCTCAACGACCAGGTCGTCGAGGGCCTGCGGTTGCTGGACCGACCCGCGTTCAGCGTCCAGTTCCACCCCGAGGCCGCCGCCGGCCCCCACGACGCCGCCGAGCTCTTCGACGCGTTCGTCGACCTGATGTCCGCCCAGCCCGCTCCGGCTGCCAAGTAGCAAGAGGAAGCAGAGCATGCCGCGCCGTAGTGACCTTTCATCCATCCTCGTGATCGGCTCCGGGCCGATCGTGATCGGGCAGGCGGCCGAGTTCGACTACTCGGGTACCCAGGCCTGCCGGGTCCTCAAGGCAGAGGGCCTCCGGGTCATCCTGGTCAACTCCAACCCGGCCACGATCATGACCGACCCGGAGATCGCCGACGCCACCTACGTCGAGCCGATCACCACCGAGATGATCGAGAAGATCATCGCCAAGGAGCGCCCCGACGCGCTCCTGCCCACCCTGGGCGGGCAGACCGCGCTCAACGCCGCCGTCGCGCTCGACGAGGCGGGCATCCTCGACAAGTACGGTGTCGAACTCATCGGCGCCAACATCGAGGCCATCCAGTCCGGCGAGGACCGTGAGAGCTTCAAGGGCATCGTCGAGCGCATCGGCGGCGAGTCCGCGCGCTCCCGTATCTGCCACACCCTGGAGGAGTGCCTGGCCGCGGCCGAGGAGCTCGACTACCCGGTCGTGGTGCGCCCGTCCTTCACCATGGGCGGCGCGGGCTCGGGCTTCGCCCACGACGAGGCCGAGCTGCGCCGCATGGCCGGGCAGGGGCTGGCGCTCTCCCCGACCACCGAGGTGCTCCTGGAGGAGTCCATCCTCGGCTGGAAGGAGTACGAGCTGGAGCTGATGCGCGACGCCAACGACAACGTCGTGGTCGTGTGCTCCATCGAGAACCTCGACCCCATGGGCGTGCACACCGGCGACTCCATCACCGTCGCCCCCGCCATGACCCTCACCGACCGCGAGTACCAGAAGCTGCGCGACATCGGCATCGCCGTCATCCGCGAGGTCGGCGTGGACACCGGCGGCTGCAACATCCAGTTCGCCGTCCACCCCACCACCGGCCGGATCATCGTCATCGAGATGAACCCGCGCGTGTCCCGCTCCTCGGCGCTGGCCTCCAAGGCCACCGGCTTCCCGATCGCCAAGATCGCCGCCAAGCTCGCCGTCGGCTACACCCTGGACGAGATCCCCAACGACATCACCCGGGAGACCCCGGCCAGCTTCGAGCCCACGCTGGACTACGTGGTCGTCAAGGTGCCCCGCTTCGCCTTCGAGAAGTTCCCCGGCGCCGACCCCGCCCTCACCACCACCATGAAGTCGGTGGGCGAGGCCATGGCCATCGGCCGGTCCTTCCCCGAGGCCCTCCAGAAGGCCATGCGCTCCCTGGAGAAGAAGGGCGTGGGCCTGACCTGGGAGGGCGAACCCGGCGACAGGGACGAACTGCTGCGCCTGGCCGCCACGCCCACCGAGCACCGCCTGCGCCAGGTCCAGCAGGCCCTGCGCGCCGGCGCCACCGTCGAGCAGGTCCACGAGGCGACGAGGATCGACCCCTGGTTCGTGGACCAGATGCTGCGCCTGGAGGAGATGGCCCGCGTCCTGGCGGCCGCGCCCAAACTCGACGCCGACCTGCTGCGCGAGGCCAAGGGACTGGGCTTCTCCGACGTCCAGATCGGCCAGATCACCGGCAGGAGCGAGGACGTGGTCCGCGAACTGCGCCACGCCCTGGGCATCCACCCCGTCTACCTGACCGTGGACACCTGCGCCGCCGAGTTCGCGGCCCGCACGCCCTACCTGTACTCCAGCTACGACGAGGAGACCGAGGTCCCCGAGGGCGACCGGCCCAAGATCATCATCCTGGGCTCGGGACCCAACCGCATCGGCCAGGGCGTGGAGTTCGACTACTCCTGCGTCCACGCCTCCTTCGCCCTCTCCGACGCCGGGTACGAGACCGTGATGGTCAACTGCAACCCCGAGACCGTCTCCACCGACTACGACACCAGCGACCGGCTCTACTTCGAGCCGCTCACCCTGGAGGACGTGCTGGAGGTCGTGCGCGCCGAGCAGGCCGCCGGACCGGTCGTCGGGGTCATCGTCCAGCTGGGCGGTCAGACCCCGCTCGGCCTGGCCCGCCGCCTCAAGGAGGCCGGAGTGCCCATCATCGGCACCAGCCCCGAGGCCATCGACCTGGCCGAGGACCGCGGCGAGTTCGGCAAGGTCCTGGCCGACGCCGGCCTGCCCGCGCCCAAGTACGGCACCGCCCACTCCTTCGCCGAGGCCAAGGCCGCCGCGGACGAGATCGGCTACCCGGTCATGGTCCGCCCCTCCTACGTGCTGGGCGGACGGGGCATGGAGATCGTCTACAGCGAGACGATGCTCGCCGACTACATCGAGCGCAACGCCGAGGTCAGCCCCGAGCACCCCGTGCTCATCGACCGCTTCCTCGACGACGCCATCGAGATCGACGTCGACGCCCTCTACGACGGCCGCGACCTGTACCTGGGCGGCGTCATGGAACACATCGAGGAGGCGGGGATCCACTCCGGCGACTCGGCGTGCACCCTGCCCTCCGTCACCCTGGGCAGCGAGGACATCGAGCGCATCCGCTACTCCACCGAGGCCATCGCCCGGGGCACCGGGGTGCGCGGCCTGCTCAACGTCCAGTACGCGCTCGCCTCCGGCGTGCTCAACGTGCTGGAGGCCAACCCGCGCGCCTCGCGCACCGTGCCGTTCGTGTCCAAGGCCACCGCGGTGCCGCTGGCCAAGGCCGCCGCCCGCGTCATGGCGGGGGCCACCGTCGCCGAACTGCGCGAGGAGGGCATGCTGCCCGCCAGCGGCGACGGTGGCGACCTGCCCGTGGACGCCCCGGTGTCGGTGAAGGAGGCCGTGCTGCCCTTCAACCGGTTCATCGACAAGGAGGGCGAGGGCGTCGACACCATCCTCGGTCCCGAGATGCGCTCCACCGGCGAGGTCATGGGCCTGGACGTGGAGTTCGGCGCCGCCTACGCCAAGTCGCAGCTGGCCCTCAACGACTCCCTGCCCGAGCGGGGGCGGGTGTTCGTCTCCGTGGCCAACCGCGACAAGCGCTCGATGATCTTCCCGGTCAAGCGTCTGGCCGACCTGGGGTTCGAGATCCTGGCCACCGAGGGCACCGCCGTGGTCCTGCGCCGCAACGGTGTGCACGCCACCGTGGTGCGCAAGCACAGTGAGGGCAGCGGCCCGGCCGGGGAACCGACCATCGTGCAGCTCATCCACTCGGGCGGCGTCGACCTCATCGTGAACACGCCGTTCGGCAGCGCCGGGCAGGCCGGTCCGCGCCTGGACGGGTACGAGATCCGCACCGCGGCCGTGGTGCGCGGCGTGCCCAGCGTGACCACCGTGCAGGGCCTGGCCGCCGCGGTCCAGGCGATCGAGGCACGGGTGCGCGGCGACGTCGACGTGCGCTCCCTCCAGGAGCACGCGCACACTCTCACCGCCAGCCGGTCCTAGACGGCGTTCGTTCGGGCCGCCGCGTCGCCCGGGCCCCGGTGCTCGCCTCTTCGTCGCCCGCCGTCGCCCGCCGGGGCGCCTTCGGACGTCCTCAGGCGGGCCCGGCGGGCGGCGACGCGGTCGCCCCTCCGGGGAGACGGCCCGTTCCCGCACGGTCCGGGCGTTCCGGCCGGGAGGCGGGAGCGCGGGCACGCCCCTCCGGATCCGGGACCGTGGGCGGTGTGCTGTGGACGGTGTGTGTCCACGGCGTTCCCGCCTATACGGTTGGCGCACAGGCCGACGCAGGAATTCCAGAGGGGGGAGGGCGGCGTCGGGGCCCCGGTCCACGACACCGGCGGCCCCGACGCCACGACCTGATGAGCGACAACGGACCGGTGCAGACCAGGTGTCCCGTGCTGAACGTACGCAGGGTGGACGCCTACTACGCCATCACCGTGGTCGCCCCGGGCATCGCCGAGCGGTTCCGCTCCGGGCAGTTCGTGTCGGTGGCCGTCGGAGGTGACCACTCCAGCACCCTGCTGCGCCGCCCCTTCGCCATCCACGACGTCAAACCCGACTACGGCGGCACTGTCGAGTTCCTGTTCTCGGTGCGCGGTACCGGTACCGCCTGGCTGTCCGAGCGCAGGTCGCGCGACCTGCTGGACGTGGTCGGCCCGCTGGGTCGCCCCTTCCCGCTGCCCCGTGACCCCGTCAACTGCGTGCTGGTCGGCGGCGGCTCGGGCAGCGCCCCGCTGTTCCCGCTCGCCCAGTCGCTGCGCAGGCGCGGCTGCCGGGTGGACTTCGTGCTGGGCGCCGCCTCCGCGGACCGGGTGTTCAGCGCCATCACCGCCCGCCGTATCGCCGAGACGGCCGTCTTCACCACCGACGACGGCTCCTTCGGCACCCGCGGCCGGGTCACCGACGTCCTGGGCGGGGTGATCGAGGACTGCCGCTCCGACGCCGTCTACGCCTGTGGGCCCATGCCGATGCTGCGTGCGGTCACCGCCGTGGCGGGCGGTCACGGCGTCCCCGTCCAGGTGGCGGTGGAGGAGACCATGGCCTGCGGTACCGGAGTCTGCATGACCTGCGTCATCCCGGTGGTGGGGGAGGACGGCATCACCCGCATGGTGCGCTCCTGCGTCGACGGTCCGGTCTTCCGGGGCGAGCAGGTGCGCTTCGACGACGTGGGGTCCATCCCCTTCGACGCGTTGGGCGCCCCGGGGTGGAAGGGCTCCAGTGCGGCCCGTGCCGCCGAGTCGGCCCGCGACATCGCCTGAGGCGTCCGGCCCAGACCACCAGCGAGAAGCGGGGAAGAGAGTGAACACGGACCTCAGGATCCGGTTGGGCGGCTGGGAACTGCCCAACCCCGTGGTGACCGCCGCCGGATGCGCCGGAGCGGGCCGTGAGCTGGCCCAGTTCTTCGACATCGCCTCGATCGGCGCCGTCACGACCAAGTCGGTCATGCTGGAGCCCCACGCCGGGCGCCCGGCACCGCGCATGGCCGAGACGCCCAGCGGGATGCTCAGTACGACGGGCATGCAGGGCCCCGGAGTGGACGTCTTCCTCCAGCGGGACCTGCCCTGGCTCCTCTCCCGCGGCGGCCGGGCGATCGTGTCGGTCGCCGGTGCGGGGGTGAACGAGTTCGGCGAGCTGGCCAGGCGCGTCTCGGCCGCGGACGGGGTCGGCGCGATCGAGGTCAACCTCTCCAGCCCCGACCCGTCCGACCCCTCCGGGCGCCGCTTCGTCGACGACGTCTCCCAGGCCGCGGCGGTGGTGCGCACGGTGCGCTCACACACCCGTTCCGGCATGCCGGTGCTGGCCAAGCTCGCCGCCGACGTCCCCGACGTGGTGGAGCTGGCGACCGCGTGCGTGGAGGCGCGCGCCGACGGGCTGTCCATGGTCAACACGGTGCGCGGCATGGCCGTGGACACCCGCACCCTGCGCCCGGCGGTCGCCGGGGGGATGGGCGGACTCTCGGGACCGGCGATCCGACCGCTCGCGGTGGGGTGCGTCTACCGCGTGCACGAGGCGCTGCCGGACGTGCCCATCGTGGGGATGGGCGGGGTCCGCACGGGCGCCGACGTCGTGGAGTTCATGGCGGCCGGGGCCAGCGCGGTGGCGGTCGGCACGGTCAACTTCTCCGACCCCTCCGCCTGCGCGCGCGTGCTGCGGGAGTTCACCGAGTGGCTGGAGGCCCGGGGGCTGGCCCGGGCGACCGACCTGGTGGGTGCCGCCCACCGGACGGGCGTGGGGGCCTGACGAGCCGTGCGCGCGGCGCGCGAGCCCCCTGACCGGCCTGGACGGCGTTCAGGCGGCGCTGGGCGACCCGGCGTGCACGATTGGTCTCTTACCACTGCCGCGACCGGCGCGTCCCGTCCACGGCCGCCCAGGCGGCCGTGGACGGGACGCGCCGCTTCTCCGC
>NZ_ANAX01000339.1 GCF_000341065.1 Nocardiopsis halotolerans DSM 44410
GGACGCCCCGACCGGACACAGGACACGCCCCGGAACCGCTCTGACCTGGGATGGGGACACGGTTCCTCCCGGGTGCGAGTACCCCGGGCCCATTGCTACACAATGGTGACTTGGGGAGCGCATGAAGCGGCCCATCCGGGGAACCGCACACCGTGGTGGTGTGCACGTGACAGCGAACGTGCATCGTCAAACACGGCGGTAATCACGTTCGCAAGTACATCCGTGCCTTGCACGCGTCGGCCCCGGCCGGCGGCACACGATTGGAGATACCGACATGACCGCGCCTACCGCGCCCATCGCCGTCGCGCTCGACGCCAAGGACCTGGAGACCGCGGCCACCTGGGCCTCGGTGGTCGCGCCGCACGTGAGCACGGTGAAGGTGGGCCTGGAGCTGTACCTGCGCTACGGCCCCGACGTGGTCAGCGCTGTGCGCGGCGCCAGCCGGGTGGGTGTCTTCCTGGACCTGAAGCTGCACGACATCCCGGCCACGGTCGCCGGTGCCGCGCGCAGTGTCGCGGGTCTGCGCCCCTCGATCCTCACCGTGCACGCCGGGGGAGGGGCGGACATGGTCCGGGCGGCGGTGGAGGCCGCGCCGGACACCAGGATCGCCGCCGTGACGGTGCTCACCTCGCTGAGCGAGACGGACCTGGAGCAGGTGGGGCTGCTCGGTCCGGCCCGCGACGCGGCGCGGCGCCTGGCGGTGCTGGCGGTGGGTGCCGGGGCCCGTGCCCTGGTGTGCTCGCCGCACGAGGTGGCCATGCTGCGGGCCGAGGTCGGCCCCGACATCACCCTCATCACGCCGGGCGTGCGCCCGGCGGGGGCGGACAGGGGTGACCAGTCGCGGGTCGCGACGCCGGAGGAGGCCATCGCGGCGGGGGCCGACCTGTTGGTCGTCGGCCGTCCCATCACCCGGGCGGCGGACCCCGGTGCGGCGGCGGCCTCCATCGCCGCGGCCGTGCGCCGGGCCGGGGTCCGCGTCTAGTGAAGGAGGAAAGGGCGTCGGAAGCACCCCCTTCGACGGCGTCGGAGGGGATCAGGCGAAGGGATCGACGGATCCGGGAGACGAAGCAGTGCGGCGGGTCTGGCACACCGAGTTATGTGTCACTACCAGTCACTAATTAGGTGTGTCCGAAACTCGCCAGACACTGCCCAGAGTGACCTGGCTCACCCCTGTGTGACCTGCGCTGGTGGCACGCTTCGTGCTCCGCCGAATCGGGACTAAAGTCCTCTTTTTCGTCTCGGTTAGCAATTGGATCGTGACGTTGTGTAGTTGGTTCGACGAAATAGCCGCTGAAAGGGCACTTTGCGTTGCCTAACAGGGGTCGGACCTACTAACTTGCGCAGGCGTCCGCCCTCTACAAACGAGTAGAAATCCGAGGTGACCCGGCGTGGCCCTTCCTCCCCTGACACCTGAACAGCGCACCGCGGCTCTGGAGAAGGCCGCCAAGGCCAGAAAAGAACGCGCGGAGGTCAAGAACAAGCTGAAGAACGGCGGCGTCTCGCTGTCCGAGGTCCTCTCCAACGGACTCAAGGACGACGTCATCGGCAAGATGAAGGTTTCGGCTCTGCTCGAATCCCTTCCCGGCGTCGGCAAGGTCCGGGCCAAGCAGATCATGGAGCGGCTCAACATCGCCGAGTCGCGCCGTGTCCGCGGTCTGGGAACCAACCAGCGCGCCGCCCTCGAAGCCGAGTTCGGCGACCTCACCAAGTAGTTCCAGCCATCCCCCGCGGTACCGAGCGGTACCAGTAACACCTGAACGCAGTACACCGGACCGCCGCGTCCCCCACAGTCGCGGCGCCCACCGCGCCGCGACGGCGGCCGGTTCCCGGTGAGCTCTGGCCGGGCCGCGGCCGGCGGACGGGTGGCCCCAGGTCACGACCGTCCGCCGAGCCGCGGCCCGGTGGTATAAAAGAAGCTTCCCGCGACCGTACGCGGACACCCCGCACACCAGACCGCCCGCACGGTGATGACGTCCGGGCCGACCCGGCCCCGGTACGCGACGCGAGGGCCACGGCCCCGCCCCGTGGGGGACCGGCCCGAAGGGAAGCCTGGAACACACATGCCCGATCCCGGATCCCAGTCCCGCCCCGCGCAGAAACGACTGACCGTTCTGTCCGGACCGTCGGGTGTGGGAAAGAGCACGGTGGTGGCCCACCTGCGCCGCGTCAACCCCGACGTGTGGCTCTCGGTCTCGGTCACCACGCGCAAGCCCCGCCCGGGCGAAGAGGACGGCGTCCAGTACCACTTCGTCACCGACGAGGAGTTCGACCGCCTCGTCGCCCAGGGCCAGCTCCTGGAGTGGGCCCAGTTCGCGGGCAACCGCTACGGCACCCTGCGCCGACCCGTCGAGGAGCGCCTGCGGGACGGGGTGCCCGTCCTGCTGGAGATCGACCTCCAGGGCGCCCGCCAGGTCCGCGAGTCCATGCCCGAGGCCCTGCACGTCTTCCTCGCGCCGCCCTCCTGGGAGGAGCTGGTGCGTCGCCTCACCGGACGCGGCACCGAGTCCGAGGAGGTCATCCAGCGTCGTCTGGACGTGGCCAGGATCGAACTGGCCGCCGAGAAGGAGTTCGACACCACGCTCGTCAACACGTCCGTGCGAGACGTGTGCGATGAGCTGCTAGCGTTGATCACCGCGCCCAAGGTGTGATAGCGGCCGGGCCCGAGGGCCCGCGCCACCCGCGCCGTGCCGGGAACCGTCCCGGCGGCGCCCCGTCGTCCGACCACCGGCTCCCCGACGAGCCGGAACCGTCCCTGGGGGTAATTCGAAGTGGCTGGGGCCGAGCCCGTCGCCGAAGGCATCACCAACCCGCCGATCGACGACCTGCTGGAACTGGTGGACAGCAAGTACAGCCTGGTCACCATGGCCTCCAAGCGGGCCCGTCAGATCAACGCCTACTACGCCCAGCTGGGCGAGGGCCTGCTGGAGTACGTCGGCCCGCTGGTGGAGACCCAGGTGCAGGAGAAGTCCCTGTCCATCGCCCTGCGCGAGGTCAAGTCCGGTCTGCTCACCGCGGAGCCCTACGAGGGTTCCTGAGTCCTGCCTCCGCGCCCCCGTGGCTCGGGGCGTGGGAGGACCCGGCCCCGGGTTCGGGGGAAAGCGGTGTTCTCACCCACGCCTGTCCCCTTCCTCGCCGGGCGGCTCCGCCCGTCCCGAACGGGGCGCACGCACGTGAGGCGGCCGGGGGCTGGTAGAAATCGTGTCTGTGAGTGACACGCAAACCGTTCCCCGGGTGGTCCTCGGCGTCGGCGGGGGCATCGCCGCCTACAAGGCCTGCGAGCTGCTGCGCCGCCTGACCGAGTCCGGCCACCGGGTCCGGGTCGTGCCCACCGCCGAGGCCCTGCGCTTCGTCGGTGAGCCCACCTGGGCCGCCCTGTCCGGCCAACCCGTCTCCACCGGAGTGTGGGACGGGGTCCACGAGGTCCCGCACGTGCGCATCGGCCAGGAGGCCGACCTGGTGTTCGTGGCCCCGGCCACCGCCAACATCCTGGCCAGGGCCGCCGCGGGTCTGGCCGACGACCTGCTCACCAACACCCTGCTCACCGCACGCTGTCCGGTGGTGTTCGCACCCGCGATGCACACCGAGATGTGGGAGCACCCCGCCACCCAGGCCAACGTGGCCACCCTGCGCGAGCGGGGCGCCGTCGTCCTCGACCCGGCGGTGGGCCGCCTGACCGGCGCCGACACCGGACGCGGGCGCCTGCCCGAGCCCGCCGAGCTGTTCGAGGCCGCCCGCCTGGCCCTGCGCCGCGGCGCCGCCGCTCCCGACCTGGCCGGTCGGCGCGTGGTGGTCTCCGCGGGCGGCACCCGCGAGGCCATCGACCCGGTCCGCTTCCTGGGCAACCACTCCTCGGGCAAGCAGGGGTACGCCCTGGCGCGCACCGCCGCCGCACGCGGCGCCGACGTGACCCTGGTCGCCGCCAACGTCTCCCTGCCCGACCCGGCCGGTGCGCGCGTCGTGCGCGTGGGCTCGGCCGTGGAACTGGCCGAGGCCATGGAGACCGAGCGGGTCGGCGCGGACGTGATCGTGATGAGCGCCGCCGTGGCCGACTTCCGTCCGGTCGCCAGCGCCGCCTCCAAGATCAAGAAGTCCGGTGCGGCGCCCGCGCCCATCGAACTGGTCGAGAACCCCGACATCCTGGCCGGGCTGGTCGCCTCCCGCGACGCTGAGGGGCGGGAGCAGACCGTCGTGGGCTTCGCCGCCGAGACCGACGACGTGATCGACAACGGGCGCGCCAAACTGGCGCGCAAGGGCTGTGACCTGCTCGTGGTCAACCAGGTCGGCGGCGGGCGAGCTTTCGGCACCGAGGACAACCAGGCCGTGATCCTCGGCTCGGACGGCACGGCGGTGGACGTTCCCACCGGTCCCAAGGAGGACCTCGCCGACCGGGTCTGGGACCTGGTTCGCCAGCGCCTGGTGTGAGCCTCGTGGGGCGATGGAGGATCGGAGGACACCGCCGAACCGCGCGTGCCCAGGACTGGATTCTTACTGCTGAGTACGCCAGACTTCGAACGGGCACCCGTGCCGACCGGGGAAACCGGTCGTTGGATGCCCGCCCCCACGGTCCGGTTACAGTGGACCAACAACCAACCACGTCGGTCGGTATTGGCCGCCCCGGCAGGCAGCCGGGGACGACCGTCCCGCGCCGGCGATGTCAGCCAGCAGCCGCTGCAAGGAGTCACGCAACGTGTCCCGCCGCCTTTTCACCTCCGAGTCGGTCACCGAGGGCCATCCCGACAAGATGGCCGACCAGATCAGTGACGCGATCCTCGACGCGATGCTCACCCAGGACCCGCGCAGCCGGGTCGCGGTCGAGACGCTGATCACCACCGGTCAGGTCCACATCGCGGGTGAGGTCACCACCCAGACCTACGTCGACATCCCCGCCATCGTGCGCGAGAAGATCCTCGAGATCGGTTACGACTCCTCCGCCAAGGGGTTCGACGGTGACTCCTGCGGGGTCAACGTCTCCATCGACGCCCAGTCCCCGGACATCGCCCAGGGCGTCGACACCGCCTACGAGGCGCGTGTCGAGAACGAGGAGGACACCCTCAACCGCCAGGGCGCCGGCGACCAGGGCCTGATGTTCGGGTACGCCAACCGCGAGACCCCCGAGCTCATGCCGCTGCCGATCAAGCTGGCGCACGCCCTCTCCGAGCGCCTGTCCGCGGTCCGCCGCAACGGCACGGTGCCCTACCTGCGTCCGGACGGCAAGACCCAGGTCACCGTCGAGTACGAGGGGCAGACCCCGGTCCGCCTGGACACCGTCGTGGTCTCCAGCCAGCACTCGGCCGACATCAACCTGGACGAGATGCTCGCCCCCGACATCCGCGAGCACGTCATCGAGCCGGTCGTGGCCGCCTACGGTCTGGACGCCGACGACTACCGTCTCCTGGTCAACCCGACCGGCCGGTTCGAGATCGGCGGCCCCATGGGCGACGCCGGTCTGACCGGACGCAAGATCATCGTGGACACCTACGGCGGCTACGNCCGGCAAGGACCCGTCGAAGGTGGACCGCTCGGCCGCCTACGCCACCCGCTGGGTCGCCAAGAACATCGTCGCCGCCGAACTCGCCGAGCGCGTCGAGGTGCAGGTCGCCTACGCCATCGGCAAGGCGCACCCGGTCGGCGTGTTCATCGAGACCTTCGGCACGGAGAAGGTCGCTCCGGAGCTGATCGAGAAGGCCGTCAAGGAGGTCTTCGACCTGCGTCCGGCCGCCATCGTCCGTGACCTGGACCTGCTGCGCCCGATCTACTCCAGGACGGCCGCCTACGGCCACTTCGGCCGTGAGCTTCCCGAGTTCACCTGGGAGAGCACCGAGCGCGCCGCCGCACTGCGTTCGTTCGTGGGCGGCTGAGTCCGGGCGTCCGCCGCGACGCGCGTTCCACCGGGGGTGGGCGGTCATCACGACCGCCCACCCCCGGCGCGTCTTCCGGGTTCCTCCGCATGGCGCACGATCGAAGTGACTACTCCGTGTTATTCCATATAGACGTAATGTCATTTCTGTGCTCGTACGCGGAGGAGACCATGGTCCTGGCGACGGCGGCGTCCACGGTGGGTCTACTGGCCCTGCTCGCCCTGCCCGGCGCCCACCACGTGCTCGGCGAGCCGGTGGGCGCGGAGAAGGAGATCGTGCCCGGCGCGGGCAGCCTGCACGTGGCCCTGGAGCCACGTTCCGAGGAGGGGCGTCCGGGACCGGGCGACCGGGTCCGCTACACGGTCACGGTGCGCAACTCCGGTACCAAGGCGGTACCCGAGGCCGAGGTCGTGCAGTTCCTCCCACCGACGATGCGCTACGTCTCCGGCCCGTCCGGAGCCGAGGTGGGGGAGGGACGGGTGACGTGGTCGCGTTCCCTGGAACCGGGAGAACGGGCGACCACGCGGACCACCGGTGAGATCACCGGGGTCCGTGAGGGAGGACCGCACCCGGTCGCCACGGTGTGCGTGCGCCCCGCACCCGGAGCCGTGCTGGTCTCCTGCGACTCCGCCGTGGAGCGGGTCCACGCGGCGGTACCACCGGTGTGGGTGGTCACCGGACTGGCGTTCGCGGCCTCCGTGGCACTGTGCGTCGGCGGCCTGGTCCGCCACCGCCACATGCGTGAGCCCGACGGCGCGCCCGCGCCGGCGGAGGAGCGACTGATCGTCCACGTGCCCGGGCCGCGGACCGCGTCCGCCCCCGGGGGCGCCACCGGACCGGCGCCCGTGCCCGAACACCCGGCCGAACCCGTGTCCGTGCCCGAGTACTCCACCGAACCCGTGTCCGTGGACTCCGCCGAACCAGCACACGAACCCGAGACGGTGCCGGACCCCGAAGTCCTGCCGGTGTCCGCGGCCAGGGCCGCCGAACTCGACGCACACCACTGACACGGCGGGCACGAACGCCCACGCGGGCGGCTCCGGCCGAGTGCCGAAGCGCCGGAAGCCCGTCCCCGACGCGTTGACGGCGAGGAACCCCGGGCCACGACGGCACGGCGCGAACACGGACTCCCACAGGGCGCGGGGGCGGCCCGGAGCCGGCGGCGCCCCGAACACGGACGGGCCGTGTCCCCCACGTGAGGAGGACACGGCCCGTCCGAACGGTCAGCTCAGCTCGTCGAGCGCCTTCTCGGCCTCGGCCAGCCACGAGCGGCGGGGCCCCCANGTCCCCGTACTCCCGGACGCGACGCTCGTCACCGGCGTTCCTGGCCTTGTCCAGCTTGGCCTCCAGGTCACTGATCGCCGACGCCAGCTGGGAGACCGTGTCCTTCGCGCGGGCCCGCGCCTCGGGACTGGTGCGCTCCCACTCGGCCTCCTCGGCCCGGCGCACGCCGTCCTCGATCTGGCGGAAGGAGCCCTCCAACTGGTCGCGCACGTCGCGCGGCAGCTCACCGGCCTCCTCCCAGGCCTCCTGGAAGTCGCGCAGCCGCGCACGCGCCCGGCGCGGGTTGGTGATGCCGGGGATCTCCGCCCTCGCCTCGGCCAGGATGCGCTCCTTGGCCTCGGCGTTGACCCGAAGCTCGGCGTCGCGCTCGGCGAAGACCGCGTTGCGCGCGTCGAAGAAGGTGTCCTGGGCGGCCTTGAAACGCGCCCACAGCTTGTCCTCGCTCGCCCGGTCCGCGCGGCCGCTCCTCTTCCACCGCTGCATCAGGTCGCGGTAGGCGCGGGCCGTGGGTCCCCAGTCGGTGGAGTGTGACAGGGCCTCGGCCTCGCTGACGATGCGCTCCTTCTCCACACGCACCACCTCGCGCTCCTGGTCCAGGTTGGCGAAGTAGGCCTTGCGCCGCTTGGAGAAGGAGTTGCGCGCCGCCGACATGCGCTTCCACAGGGCCTGTTCGGTGGGGCGGTCGGCCCGGGGCGCCTTCTTCCACTCCTCGATGAGCTGGAGCATCCGCTCGCCGCCGGACTTCCAGTGCGTCGTCTCCACCGCGACCCGCTCGGCCTCGGCGACGATGCGCTCCTTGATCTCCCGGGCCTGGCCGCGCGCCTGCTCCTGGGCCTGCTTCTGCTCGACCTTGCGCTCCTCGGCGCGATCCGCCAGCGCGTCCAACCGCTTCGTCAGCGCGTCCAGGTCACCGACCGCGTGCGCCTCCCGGACGGAGTCGCGCAGCTTGTCGATGCTCGACATCGCGGCGGAGGCGGACAGGTCGGTGCTGCGGAGCCGCTTCTCCAGCAGCTCCACCTCGGTGACCAGGGCGTCGTACTTGCGGCGGAAGAAGGCCAGGGCCTCCTCCGGCGCCCCCGCCTGCCACGATCCGACGACCCGTTCGCCTTCACTCGTGCGCACGTAGACCGTGCCGTCGTCGTCTACGCGGCCCCAAGGGTCCGTGGTCACCGTGTCCTCCTGCTGTCATGAGCCCGACCGTGGGTCGGGCTCGGGTCGTCGCGTCGCACTCCCCGACCGTTCGTGAGGAGAACCACCGTATCCCCACGATTCGGCGGGAGGCGCCGCGCCGTGATACACGTCCGCGCGGATCACGTGGGTCCGCGTGCCCCCGTGCACCGGATCGGGCCGCCCTCCCGCCCCGGCTGGGGGTGCAGGTCGGAGCCCCGGCGTGCACCAAGGACGGTGACCAATATGGCATTACCACGCGGTTTGGCAAAGAGGCCAGCCGCGCGCGGTGATCGAATGGTGATGAAACGCGTGCCAGCGTGCGGGAATCGGGTCGCCGCCCTCCCCACGCCTCGGTAGGCTTCTCACCCTGGGGTTCACGCGTCCGGACCGCGGACCCGGCGCCCCACGACCGCGCACCCGACCGAGGACAGGACGACATCCGCCGTGCTCATCGCCGCACTTCCCACCGGGCCCCTCGCCGCGAACTGCTACGTGCTCGCACCGGCCCCGGGCGGCGACTGCGTCATCGTCGACCCGGGGCAGGAGGCCAGCGAACAGGTCGACAAGGTCCTGTCCGAGCACTCCCTGACCCCCGTCGCGGTCCTGCTCACCCACGGCCACTTCGACCACGTGTGGTCGGCCGCCGACCTGTGCGCGCGCCACGGCGTCCCCGTGCACCTGCACGCCGCCGACCGCGGTCTGCTCACCGAGCCCGCCGCGGGCGTGGACCCCGGCTTCGCCGCGCAGCTGTCCGCCCTGCTGGGCCCCGGTCCGCACGCCGAACCCGAGGACCTGGTCGAGGTCTCCGGCGGCGACACCCTCACCCTGGCGGGCGTGGACTTCGCGGTCGAGCACACCCCCGGCCACACGCCCGGCTCGGTCGTCTACACGGTGACCACCGAGGACGGGGTCCCCGTCATGTTCGCCGGTGACCTGGTCTTCGCCGGGTCCATCGGCCGCACGGACTTCCCCGGCGGCGACCACGACGCCATGCTGCGCAGCCTGGCCAGCGCCGTGCTGGACCGTCCCGACACCACCCAGGTCCTGCCCGGCCACGGCCCGGCCACCACCGTCGAGCGCGAGCGCGCCACCAATCCGTACCTGCGCGATATCGCCGGTTGACCCCGCGCGTCCCGGCCACTTCCGTCACCGCAGGAACGACGTATGACCACCGAGCAGCACCGAGGCGTCCACCGCCCGAGCACGGCCCCCCAGCCGCACGGCGGACGAGATATCCGCACCGGCCCCGCCTGAGGGCGGGTTCCGGTGGTTTCCACACCGCCCTCCCCGGGCTCCGTCCGGGCGCGCGTGGGCGGTGTGCTCAGGACTGGCCCGTACCCGAGCGCAGGTCGGGCACACTTGACATGAACAAGACGCTGAAGGAGAAGTCCGTTGATACGCACGCATGAGGCAGGTGCGTTGCGCGCCGAGAACGCCGGCGCGACCGTTGTCCTCGCCGGCTGGGTGGCCCGCCGCCGCGACCACGGCGGCGTGGTCTTCCTCGACCTGCGCGAGGCCTCCGGGGTGGTCCAGGTCGTCGTCCGTGAGGACGACCTCGCCCACGACCTCCGCGCCGAGTACTGCATCAAGGTCACCGGCTCGGTGCGGATCCGCCCCGAGGGCAACGAGAACCCCGAGATCCCCACCGGCTCCGTCGAGGTCGTCGCCGACGAGATCGAGGTGCTCAGCGAGGCCGCGCCGCTGCCCTTCCAGCTGGACAGCGCCGCGGACGTGGCCGAGGAGACCCGGCTGCGCTACCGCTACCTGGACATCCGCCGCGAGGAGATGGCCGAGAACCTGCGCCTGCGTTCCAAGGCGACCTACGTCGCGTACGAGGTCATGCGCGACCTCGGGTTCACCTACGTCGAGACCCCGTACATGACCCGGTCCACGCCGGAGGGCGCCCGCGACTTCCTGGTCCCGGTCCGCCTCCAGCCGGGTCACTGGTACGCCCTGCCGCAGTCCCCGCAGCTGTTCAAGCAGCTGCTCATGGTCGGCGGCATGGAACGCTACTACCAGCTCACCCGCTGCTTCCGCGACGAGGACCTGCGGGCCGACCGGCAGCCGGAGTTCACCCAGATCGACCTGGAGATGAGCTTCGTCGACGAGGAGGACCTCTTCGCCGTCGGCGAGCAGCTGTTCACCCGGCTGCTGCGCGAGGTGCGCGGCGTCGAGCTGCCCGAGCGGTTCCCGCGCATGCGCTTCGCCGAGGCCATGGACCGCTTCGGCTCCGACAAGCCGGACCTGCGCTTCGGCCAGGAGCTGGTCGAGGTCACCGAGTACTTCGCCGACACCCCGTTCCGCGTCTTCAAGGCGCCCTACGTGGGCGCCGTGGTCATGCCGGGCGGCGCCTCCCAGACCCGCAAGGAGCTGGACGCCTGGCAGGACTGGGCACGCTCACGCGGTGCGAAGGGCCTGGCCTACGTGCTCGTCCAGGAGGACGGCACCCTGGGCGGTCCGGTGGCCAAGAACCTCTCCGACGCCGAGCGCGGGGGGCTGGCGGCCAAGGTCGGTGCCGAGCCGGGCGACGCGGTGTTCTTCGCCGCGGGTAGGCGTTTCGAGAGCCAGGAGCTGTTGGGCGCCGCCCGTCTGGAGATCGGCAGGCGCTGCGACCTGGTCGACACCTCCCGTTGGGAGATCCTGTGGATCACCGACATGCCCCTGTTCGAGGAGGCTGACGAGGCGGGCGACTGGAAGCCGGTGCACCACCCCTTCACCGCTCCGGCGGTGGAGGACGAGGCCGACTTCCAGGACCACCCGGAGACCACCAACTCCCGGGCCTTCGACCTCGTGCTCAACGGCTACGAGCTGGTGTCGGGCTCCATCCGTATCCACCGGGCCGAGATGCAGCAGCGGATCTTCGACGTCGTCGGCCTGAGCAAGGCCGAGGCCGAGTCGAAGTTCGGGTTCCTGCTGGAGGCGTTCAAGTTCGGACCGCCGCCGCACGGCGGCCTGGCCGTGGGCTGGGACCGCATCATCATGCTCCTGGCGGGCCAGCCGACCATCCGCGAGGTCATCGCCTTCCCCAAGACCGCGTCGGGAGGTGACCCGCTGACGGGTGCGCCCACGCCGATCACCGCGTCCCAGCGGGCCGAGGCCGGGGTGGACGCCGACCCCGAGGCCGAGGAGCAGGCGAAGCAGAAGTAGGGGGTTCGGACCCTCGACGGGGACGGTGCGCGCGGTGCGCGTGCCGTCCCCTTCCGTGTGTCCAGGGGAACGGGCACCCCGTGGACGCCCGGAGCACCCCGCCGGAGCCGGGACCCCGTACGGGGAACGGACGCTACGGCTTTCTGCCGCCGCAGTTGCCGCAGTTGCCGTCACCGTCGGAGTTGCTGTTTCCACACAGGCGGCACTGCCAGTCCCAGACGGTGCCGCTGACCTTGAACCTCACCACGGCACGCCTGAGTACCAGGTACATGGGTTTGTCCTCGGGGGTCGAAGATTTTCGCACTGCATGTGGGGTGCCCGGATTCCCCCTGTTTTGAACCTGTCTTATTCGGTCATTCGGAGAAAGGCGTCGATTACCGGGCGCGGTCCGGAAGGGTGAACGTGGCCGGACGTGGCCGCGGTGGCCTGGCGCGGATGCGCCAGGAGCCGTCATCCCCTACCGTTGAGGGCGAATCACCCCTCCCGTACCGCGATGAGCACGTGTTGTGGAGTGGACACGGCGCATTCACGGGAACGGCAGTCCCGTACGCGGTCAGCAGCGGTGACGGAGTGCATTCTGCTGAGTCACACGAGCGTAACGATTCACCCCCTGTGGTCGGTCAGGTGCGGCCGGGGGCGTGCGATTCGGTGCCCACACATCCCATTGATGGAACACAGGTGTCCGTGTCTGGCCAGGTCAGGCGGACGCCAGACGGTGGGGGCACCGCAGTTCGCTCCGACCGGGTCCCGAATTCGTGCCTGTCCCGGACACTAGAATGAGCCGGTCGGAACGTTTCAGGGGTGGCCGCGCCTGAGCGCGGGTGTGACGTCCGAGACGACATGAGGATGAGTCATACGTGAACGGAAAACGCGCTTCAGGCGATGGTTCCGAGAGCGCTCTCGCGGAGGCGTTCTCCCACGCCCCCGAGCCCATGGCGCTCGCCCTGGCCGACGGCGCGATCCAGCACGCCAACCTGGCCTTCGCCGAGCTCTTCGGCCGCGACGCCGACGAACTCGCCGGACGGGTGTGGTACGACCTCCTCGACGGTGACGACGCCCAGACCGGTGCCCGTGCCCACGACGGGGCCCTCGCCGGACACCGGGGCCGCCGCGCCCGCCTGCGCCTGAACGTCGCCGACAAGGCCGCACACCTGGTGGAGGTCGAGGTGCGTCCCCTGGACGACGTCCGCGTGGTCGTCCTGCTGCACGCGCTCTCCACCGAGGAGGCCGACCTGCGCGTGATCGGCGAACTGCGCACCGACAACTCCGACTCCGTCCTGTGGAGTCTGGACCTGGGCAGCGGCCGCCTGCGCGAGATGTTCGGGCCCACCCCGCTCGGCGCCCTGCTGGCGGGCAACGACCGCGAACTCGAACGCATCCTGGAGCGGGTCCACCCCGACGACATCGCCCGTGTGCGCGACGCCATCTCCGCCTCCTTCGCCGGGCGCGACTACGAACAGCGCTTCCGCATCTTCGACCGTCTGGGCGACGAGCGGTCCCTGCACGTGCGCGCCCGCTACGTGTCCGGCGACCCCGACCGGCTCGTGGGCATCATCGACGACGTCACCGAGCACGTGCAGCTCGTCCGCCGCCTCGCCGACCGCCGCCGCACCGAGGCCGAGCACGGACGCCTGGTCACCGAGCTGTCCTCCAAACTCGTCTCGGCCACCACCGTCGACAAGGTCATGGACCTGCTCAGCGAGGAGTTCCTGCCGATCTTCGGCGGTGTCCAGGCCATCGCCCTCTACGTCGAGGGAGGGCTGCTGCGCAGCTCGCCCAGCGCCCACACCAAGGGCGGCAACATCGACCACATCGACGGCCGCCGCGCCGACGACACCGACTTCCCCATGGGCGCGGTCATCCAGGACCGCCAGCCGCGCTTCTTCGAGAGCCGCGCCGAGATCATCAGCCGCTTCCCCGCCGCGGTGCAGCTCATGCGCCAGGTGCGCGGCCAGGCCTGGGCCACCGTGCCCATCTTCGGGGACGGCAAGGTCGCGCTGGGCGTGTGGCAGATGGTCTGGGACCGCCCCCACCACGCCAGCCGCGACGAGCGCGCCCTCATGCTCACCTTCGCCGGGCTCGCGGGGCAGGCCCTCCAGCGCATCAAGGCGCAGCAGGCCGAACTGGAACTGGCCGACGCCGTCCAGCGCCGTATGCTGCCCCGCCAGGTCGCCAGCTTCCCCGACATGGACATTGCCACCAAGTACCTGCCCTCCCGCGCGGACTGGCGTATCTGCGGCGACTTCTACGACGTCATCGAGCTGCCCGAGAACAAGGTCGGCCTGCTGGTCGGCGACGTCCAGGGGCACGGCGTCGAGGCGGCGGCCGCCATGGGGCAGATCCGTGTGGCCTTCCGCGCCTACGCCACCAACCAGGCCGACCCCGGCGTGGTCCTGGGCGAGACCAACCGGCTGCTCACCGAGACCGGTGAGATCGTCTTCGCCACCTGCGGCTACCTCGTCGTCGACCGCGAGAGCGGTGTCATGCAGGCCGCCTGGGCCGGTCAGCCGCCCGTCGTCCTGGCCACCTCGGGCGGCTACGAGCTCTGGGCGCCCGAGACCGGCCCGCCGTTGGGCGTGCTCCCCGAGCACGAGTACACGGTCACCACCCGCATGCTCCCTCCCGGCACGGCCCTGCTGCTGTGCTCCGACGGGCTCGTGGAGAGCTCCGAGGTACCCATGGGGGAGGGGCTGGACCGGGTCGGCGAGGCGCTCGCCGAGCACCACGGGAACCCGGAGGAGGCCGCGCACGTCATCGCCGAGATGGCCCCCGCCGGACGCGGCGACGACATCGCCCTGCTCATCACCCGCATGATCCCCTCGACGGAACCCGCACGGGACCGCGCCACCGTCGCCTCGACGACCTGACCGGTCCCCCTTCCCGCCTACCCTGGACAGGTGCCCGAAACGCTGTTCGACGACGCCGGGGCGGAGGCCGCCAGGGGGCAGGAGCCGCTCGCCGTGCGCATGCGCCCCCGTACCCTCGACGAGGTCATGGGCCAGCGCCACCTGCTGGGCGAAGGCAGCCCGCTGCGCCGGCTGGTCGAGGACGACGCACCCATGTCCGTGTTCCTGTGGGGCCCGCCCGGTACCGGCAAGACCACCCTGGCCACCGTGGTCAGCCGTGTCACCCAGCGCCGCTTCGTGGAACTGTCCGCCGTCAGCGCGGGGGTGAAGGACGTACGGGCCGTCGTCGACGACGCCCGGCGGCGCATGGGCATGCACGGCACCCGCACCCTGCTCTTCGTCGACGAGGTCCACCGCTTCAACCGGACCCAGCAGGACGCGCTGCTGCCGGCGGTGGAGAACCGCTGGGTCAGTTTCATCGGCGCCACCACCGAGAACCCCTTCTTCTCCGTGGTCAGCCCCCTGCTCTCCCGCTCCCTGCTGCTGTCCCTGGAGTCGTTGGACGACACCGACGTCCGCGCCCTGGTGGACCGGGCCCTGACCGACGAGCGCGGGCTGGACGGCCGCTACACGCTCTCCGACGACGGCGCCGACCACCTCGTCCGCCTGGCGGGCGGTGNNCGCGGCGCTCGTCGCCGGCGCACCGGCCGCGGAACCGGTCACCATCACCGCCGAACACGTCGAGCGCGCCGTCGACCGGCACGCCGTGCGCTACGACCGCTCCGGCGACCAGCACTACGACGTCGTCAGCGCCTTCATCAAGAGCATGCGCGGCTCCGACCCCGACGCCGCCCTGCACTACCTCGCCCGCATGATCGAGGCGGGGGAGGACCCGCGCTTCATCGCGCGCCGCGTCGTCGTGCACGCCAGCGAGGACGTCGGCATGGCCGACCCCACGGCCCTCCAGACCGCGGTGGCCGCGGCCAGGGCCGTCGAGCTCATCGGTATGCCCGAGGCACGCATCAACCTGGCCCAGGCGGTCATCCACATCAGCCTGGCACCCAAGTCCAACGCCGTCATCAGCGCCATCGACGCGGCCATGGCCGACGTGCGCGCGGGCCTGGCCGGCCCCGTCCCCTCCCACCTGCGTGACGGCCACTACAAGGGCGCGGCCGACCTCGGCCACGGTGAGGGATACCGCTACGCCCACGACTTCCCCGGCGGGGTCGCCCCGCAGCGGCACGCCCCCGACGGGCTCGGCGACCGGGAGTACTACAGGCCCACCCAGCACGGCGCCGAACGCCGTTTCGGCGAGGTCCTCCAGCGCATCAAGGAGGTTCTCAGGGGCGGCGGTCAGCGCGGCTGACGCGTGCGGGGCGCGGCCCCGCCGCCCCCGGGCCGGGCGCCGGGGGCGGTGTTCGCGGCGTCAGTCGGTGAACAGTTCGGTGACCCGGACGATCTCCCGGGGCGTGTCGTCGCCCTCCCGCGCCTCCTCGGCGAAGGTCACCTCGACGATGACCACGGGGCCCCACGACAGGTAGTCGACGAAGTCGCCGCCGGTCAGCTCCCAGGTTCCGCGGCCCTCCTCGTCGATGAACAGGTGCTGGGGCGCGGCGCAGAACTTCGCGCAGAGCACCTCGGCCTCGGGGTCGATGACGGCCAGGCCGGGCTCACCGGCGGCCTCCCACCGCTCGGCCCACTCCGCGTGGGTGGGGACGCCCTGCCCCCGGACCAGTTCGCCCTCGGGCTCGACGGGGGTGTACAGCCACGGTCCCGTGGCGGGGGACTCCTGCTCCGCGGGGTCGAAACGCACCACCATGGTCAGCGGATCGTCCTCGGGCGAGGGGCTCTCCGAGGAGGACCGCTCCCCGGCGGTGTCGGCGGCGGCCAGGGCGCCGTCCTCCTCGGGGCCGAACGCCCGGGCGAGTCCCCACACACCGCCGCCGACGAGGGTGAGGGCGACCACCACGCTCCCGGCCAGGAACAGGGCGCGGCCGGGTCGGTGGTTGGACATGCGCCCCTCCAGCCGGATGACCTGGGGCACCCGCGCCGGCGGTTCCACGGCCTGCCACTCGCGCTCCAGGACGTGCGCCAGCTCGTCACGTCCGGGAGAGCCGGTCGCGCCGTCCTCCCCGGCGTTCTCCGCCTGCCACACGGCGATGACCGCGCCGATCACCTCGCGCAGGCTGGGACGCCGCTCCGGATCGGGGTCCAGGGCGCGCCCCACCACCGGCAGCAGCCCCTTGGGCAGGCCGTCCAGGTCGAAGGAGCCCTCCGCGGCGCGCTCCGCGATCTCCTCGGGCTCCCCGGGGCCGAAGGGCACGCGCCCCGTTCCGGCGAAGGCGACGACGGCACCCCAGGCGAACACGTCGGCGGCGGGGGTGGCCGTCCCGCCCCGGAAGCGTTCGGGGCTCAGCCAGGTGGCGCCCGCCCCGCGCATCCGTTCCGCGGAGGCCGCGACCGCGCACTCCATGATGTGCGGGCCGTGCGACTCCAGCAGGACCTCGCTGGGGCGCAGCGACCCGTGCGCCACACCGCGCGTGTGCAGTGCGGACAGGCCCTCGGCCAGACCGGTGGCCAGGGCGATGAGTTTGCCGGTGCCCAGGCCGCCGCGCCTGGTGACGTAGTGGGACAGCCGTTCGCCCGCCAGGTAGGGCATGGACACCCATGGCGGGTTGGCGTCGCTGTCGAAGGTCAGGGGGACGACCACGCGCGTGGGATCGGTGTTGGACAGTGCCCGCAGGCGCTGTTCCAGGGCGGGGTAGGCGTCGGCGGAGTCCAGTTCGGGGGATGTGAGCACCTTCACGACCACCAGGCGGTCGCCCGGACTGTCGGAGGCGGTGTCCACGGCGGCGTAGACGGTGCCGGTGGCTCCCTGCCCCAGACGTCCGAGGACGAGGTAGGGGCCGATCCGTGAGGGGTCGTCCGGATAGAGGGGGGCCAGGTCCGGCGGTACCAGTACGGAGATCTCTCGGGGAGAACGAGGGCTCATGAGCGTCCTGTCGATGCTTCTGTGGCCGAGGGGCGGCTGAGTGTCCGGACATCGTAGTGAAGATCCCGCTTGACAGTGATTCTCCCTCCGGAGGGGAGGATCGTCGATCCCCGTGTCCCGCACCGGCCACCGTGCGCGGAGTGAGACCGAACCGTGGCGTCCTCGTCCGGACACGGTCGGGACACGATAGGGTCGGCCGAAACCGGCCTGATCCGCGCGGACCACGGGGAGGACCCGCGAAGCCCGGGAGCCCGGTCACGGAGTCCCGGCCCGACGTGGTCGCCGGTACAACCCCCAGGGAGTCCGGCCCCCGCTTTCCGGCGCGTGCGCGAGGGGCCGTCGCACACCCTCGAAGTCACCCTCTATCTGCCCACGGAGCCCGCATGCTTACCGGAGGAGAGGTCGCCGCGCTCGTCGCCGCGGTGGTCTGGGCGGTGCTGGCCACGTTCCTGTGCGTGGCGCTCGTCAAACTGATCAAGCTCATCAACGAGGCGACCAGGGTCGTCTCGGAACTGGGGGACCGTACTCCGCCGCTGCTGGACGACGTCGCGTCCACGGTGGAGCGCACCAACACCTCGCTGGAGCGCGTCGAGGAGATCACCGCCAACGTGCAGGCCAGTTCCGAGGACGTCTCCACGATGACCGCGCTGACCCGCTCGGTGCTCACCGGTCCGCTGGTGAAGGTGGCCTCGCTGTCCTACGGTGTGCGCCGCGTGCTCGGTCAGCGCCGGGCCCTGGCGGTCGTGCGCGGCCGCAGGAGGAGGGAGAGCCGGTGATCGGCAGACTGTTCTACCTGGTGGCGGGTGCCGCGATCGGCGGTTACGCGGTCCACCGGGTCAACCGCGCCCGGCGCGCCCTCACGCCGGGGGGTATCGCCGAGCGCGTGGAGGGCCAGGTCACCGAGTACCGGGGAGCCCTGCGCGAGCTCAACGAGGACCTGTCCGAGGCGGTGCGCGAGCAGGAGGAGGAGCTCCTGCGCCGGTACGCCCCGCGGAGGGGGCGCCGCTCCCTGCCGGAGGCCGGACAGGAGCCCTCGGAGCTGTCCTGAGGGTGGTGTTCGGCGCCGGTTCCACGGTGCTTCCCGCGGTGTCTGGGTAGGGGCTTTCGTAGGAACGTTGTCCAGGTGATATGGAGCCTGCTCCCATGTACCCGCAGCAGCCCTCGAACGATCCGAACCAGGACGGCCCCCATCCCGAGGGCCGTTACCCTCCGGGCCAGCAACCGCAGGACCCGCAGCCGTACGGCAACCACCCGCAGCCCCCGGGCGTCCCCGTCTCGGGGAGGGGGGTCGGCATGCCCGGAGCGGCGATCACCGTGCGGGTGCTGATGTTCATCGGCGGCGTCTGCGGTGTGCTGCTCGGCGTGCTGATGTGGCTGGCCGCAGTGGCCGTGACCGCTGAGGGCGAACTCGGCGAGAGCTTCATGCGGGGCGTGCGGGAGGCGTCGGGCATGCCCCTGAGCGGTGGTGAGGCCGGGATGCTCTTCGCCGTCGTCGGGGCCGTCCCGTTCGTCTACGGGGTCGTGTCCCTCCTGCTGGCCTCGTTGATGGGTCGCCGCAGCCCCGCCGTCCTGTGGTCGGTCGTGGTCTTCCAGGGACTGGTCGCGCTGTTCCTGCTCTTCAACGTGTTCACCGGCGCGCTGGGAGCGCTGATTCCGCTGGCCTTCGCGATCCTCATGATCGTGCTCATGCTGCTGGGAAGCACGCGCGACTACTACACCCGGCCCGCGCCCGCCGCCCACTGACGCGGAACGGCCGCCGCCCCGAGGGGGACCGTACTCCGTGCGGTCCCCCTCGCCGTGTCCGGTACCGCGTCCCGCCTGGCCGTTTCGTGTTATTCCGGGCGCTTTTCGTAGGGTCCTTTGGCTGGCAAAACGGGTTATGGAAAGGCCGAAAAGCGCCCCTGGTCCCCGCAGCTCCCCGAGCCCGCGGGGCCAACGCCGGGAGTGCCCCACGGTCGGGCCGGCCAGGCTCCCGCGCGGACGTACGGCCACCGGCGGTATGAGGCCTGTGGACAACGGGGTTCGGCGGTGGTCGGCGGCGATAGCCTTGGAACAACCAGGCCGCCGCCGTTGTCCTGATCAGGGCGGGTCCCGGCGGCCACCCGCAGACCACGCGCGCTGGCACGGCGGTTCCCTCTACGATGGGCGCCTACCGACCACGCGTGACCACGGTCCCGACAGGGACAGCCACGTCGCCCAGGGCGGCGGAGCCGAGCACAGGAGGGCATCAATGGAGACGGCAGAGATCGCGCGCCGCTTCCTCAGTTTCTTCGAGAAGAACGGACACACCGTGGTGCCCTCGGCAAGCCTCGTCGCCGAGGACCCCACGCTGTTGCTGGTGCCCGCAGGCATGGTTCCGTTCAAGCCCTACTTCCTGGGCCAGCGCACCCCTCCCTACGACACCGCCACCAGCGTCCAGAAGTGCATCCGGACCAAGGACATCGAGGAGGTCGGCAAGACCTCCCGGCACGCGACGTTCTTCCAGATGCTGGGCAACTTCTCCTTCGGCGACTACTTCAAGGAGCGGGCGATCCCGCTGGCCTGGGAGCTGGTCACCACCCCGGTGGAGCAGGGCGGCTTCGGCATCGACCCCGAGAAGCTGTGGGTGACCGTCTACCTCGACGACGACGAGGCCGAGCGGATCTGGCGCGAGGACGTCGGCGTGCGGCCCGAGCGCATCCAGCGCATGGGCATGGAGGAGAACTACTGGGACATGGGCGTGCCCGGTCCCTGCGGCCCCTGCTCGGAGATCTTCTACGACCGCGGGCCCGAGTACGGTATCGAGGGCGGTCCCGAGGCGGACGAGAATCGCTACATCGAGATCTGGAACCTCGTCTTCATGCAGTACGAGCGGGGTGAGGGCAGCGGTAAGGAGTACCCGATCCTCGGGGACCTGCCCAAGCAGAACATCGACACCGGCCTGGGCCTGGAGCGCCTCGCGGCGGTCCTCCAGGGCGTCGACAACATCTACGAGACCGACATCATCGGCCGGGTCCTGCACCGCGCCGCCGAACTGTCCGGCACCCGCTACGGCGACGACGCGGAGCAGGACGTCATGCTCCGCGTCGTCGCCGACCACGTGCGCAGCGCCGTCATGCTGGTCGGCGACGGCGTCCGGCCCGGCAACGAGAAGGCCGGGTACGTCCTGCGCCGTATCCTGCGCCGCTCCATCCGCAACCTGCGCCTGCTGTCGGGCACCGACACCGCCTTCCTGCACGAGCTGACCGAGGTCAGCATCGACGCGATGAAGGACATCTACCCCGACCTGCTGGACAGGGCCGACGTCATCCACGGTGTGATCGACACCGAGGAGCGCAACTTCGCCGAGACCCTGCGCGCGGGGACCACGCTGTTCGGCCGCGCGGCCGAGCGCACCCGTGCCGCGGGCGGCACCGTCTTCTCCGGTTCGGACGCCTTCCAGCTGCACGACACCTACGGCTTCCCCATCGACCTCACCCTGGAGATGGCGGCCGAGCAGGGGCTGTCCGTGGACGAGGGCGCCTTCCGCGAGCTCATGCAGCGCCAGAAGGACACCGCCAAGGCCGACGCCAGGGCCAAGAAGCTCGGCAACGCCGACATCTCCCTGTACGGGCAGCTGCACGAGGGAGCGGGCGACACCGACTTCCTCGGCTACACCGACACCGAGAGCGAGTCCCACGTCAGGGGCATCGTCGTCGACGGCGTCTCGGCGCCCGCGGCCCGCGCGGGGGACAAGGTCGAGATCGTCCTGGACAGCACCCCGTTCTACGCCGAGAGCGGCGGCCAGCTCGCCGACACCGGCACGCTGGCCGTCGACGGCCGCGGCGTCGTGGACGTGGAGGACGTGCAGAAGCCGCTGCCCGGCCTGTTCGTGCACCGCGGCACCGTCCGCTCGGGCGAGGTGGTCCTGGACGACACCGTGCACGCCAGCATCGACACCGGCCGCCGCCACGCCATCGAGCGTTCGCACTCGGCGACCCACCTCATCCACTCGGCGCTGCGCAACACGTTGGGCCCGTCGGCGGGCCAGGCCGGTTCGGAGAACCGCCCCGGCCAGCTGCGGTTCGACTTCACCGCCGACAACGCGCTGGGCGGCGAGCGTCTGGCCGAGGTCGAGGAGGAGGTCAACACCGTCCTGGCGGGCGACATCCCGGTTCAGACCGAGGAGAAGAGTCTGGACGACGCCCTGAAGATGGGCGCCCTGGCCATGTTCGGTGAGAAGTACGGTGACCGGGTGCGCGTCGTCGAGATGAGCGACTACTCGGTCGAGCTGTGCGGTGGAACCCACGTGCCCTCCACCGCCAGGCTGGGCATCGTCAAGCTGCTCGGTGAGTCCTCCATCGGCTCGGGCGTGCGCCGTGTGGAGGCGGCGGTGGGCGTGGACGCCTTCCGGCGGCTGTCCAGGGAGTCGGCGCTGGTCGGCCAGCTGTCCGACCAGCTCAAGACCCCGCGCGAGGACCTGCCCGAGCGTATCGACTCCATGGTCTCCCGGTTGAAGAGCGCGGAGAAGGAGATCGAGAGGCTGCGCGCCGCCCAGGTGCTTCAGGCGGCCGGAACGATCGCCGAGGGCGCCCGCCGTCACGGTGCCGCGATGGTCGTGGCCGCTCCCGCGCCGGAGGGCACCAGCGGCGACGACCTGCGCAAGCTGGTCCTGGACGTGCGCGGCCGCCTCGGCGAGGACGAGCCCGCGGTCGTGGCCATGACCGCGGTGCCCAAGGACCGCCCGGTCGTGGTGATCGCCGCGAACAAGGCCGCGCAGAAGGCCGGGATCAAGGCGGGCGAGCTGGTGGGCATCGCGGCCCGCGCGCTCGGCGGCGGTGGTGGCGGCAAGCCCGACATCGCCCAGGGCGGCGGCAGCGACGCGAGCAAGGTCGACGAGGCCCTGCGCGCCGTCGAGGAGCGCGTGGCCAGGGGGTAGACCGCGTTCTCGGGCGTGTGTCTTCCCTCTCGCGGCTCCCCGGTCCCCCGCTCCTCACACCACCGTGCTCCTCCAGGAGAGAGGGGGAAAGACCGCACACGTGTGGACACTCCATGAACATGTCGCATAACCATGCGTGATGAGAGGAGGAATTCCGGCACGCGGGGGGACAGTGCTTCCATGGCGGCGGAAACCCCTGTCACCAGGGGCGGAACGACGGAGAGGCCCTCGTGTCGCCCCTCGTTCGCGACGGGGCGGCCCCCGGGTGACTTACACTCTGACGAAACGCGTCCGACCCGCGACCGCCCCGCATGAGGCGACCGTCGCGGTTCGCGGCCCCGACTGGCGACCTCGCCGGTGAAGCTGCGTGCCGCCATCGAATCGGGCATACTGTGGCGCGTCACAGCCGATCACACGGCTGTCTGTGCGGAGTTCCCCGCGATCCAGCTGACGAACAGGACCACCGTGTTGAGGATTTCCCAACCGCGGTGCCGCGCCCGCAGCGGCACGGCCCGCTCGCGCACCGTTCCCGGGGCCGGGGAGAGGTCCTCTTGAGACACGGTGTACGCCTGGCCGTCGACCCCGGTAACGCCCGCATCGGGGTCGCCGCCAGCGATCCCAGCGGTACGCTCGCCAGCCCGGTCGAGACCATCCCGCGCGGCAGGGGCGACGTACAGCGCATCGCCACCCTCGTCCTGGAACGGGAGGCGCGCGAGATCGTCGTGGGCTACCCTGCCTCACTGTCAGGTGGGGAGGGTCCGGCGGCCCGCTCCGCGAGGGAGTTCGCGAACACGCTCGCCGCGCTCCTGCACCCCGTCCCCGTCCGCCTGGTCGACGAACGCCTCACCACGGTGACCGCACAGAGCCAACTGCTCTCCGGCGCCTCCTTCTCCGGGAGGGGAGCCAGGAGCGGCCGTGCCCGCAGGTCGGTCATCGACCAGGCAGCCGCCACCGTGCTCCTCCAGAGCGCCTTGGACCAGGAACGGTCAACAGGCCAGCCCCCGGGCGAGATCGTCCGCTCCAGCCAGGGAGAATGATGAACGACAGGGATGACCACCCCGACAATCCCTATCGTGGGCGCGTCAACCGTGAGCGCGGTGACGACTACGACCCGCTCGGCGGCCCCCCGCCCGCGCAGCAGCGCCCGCGCGGACGCCGGGCGCGCCCCGGTCCCCCCGACTGGAACGACGCCCCCGACACGGGTGGGTTCCGCGCCTCCCGGCACGTTCCGAGAGGTGACGGGGACTACGACCCCCTGAGCCCCGACGCCCCTCCGCGCGGACGCCGGGCGCGCCCCGAACCGCCCGCCGACGGTCCCCAGAGGCCCGCCCGGCGCGGTGGCGCGGCCGACGCCCTGCGCGGAGGCCGCGCGGCCCGTTCCGGTGCCGCCCGTTCCGGTGCCGCCCGTTCCGGTGCACCGCACCCCGAGGGCCCGGGCGGCGACCCCCGGACCCAGGAACCCGCCCGGTCCCGGCACGGCGGTCCGGCGTCCGACCCGACCCAGGACGCCTTGGCGGCCCTGGCCGGCCTGGGCGAGCCCGTGGTGCCCTCCGGCCCCGCCGAGACCGACCCGCAGGGGTTCTCCGGAGCGGAGGAACCGCCCCGGCGCGGCCGCCGTGCCCGTCCGGAACCGGAACCCGAGCCCGAGCCCGAACCACCGGTGCAGGAGGAGTCCCGGAGCCGTCGCGGTGGTCGCCGCAGGCGCGGCGCCCCGGTGGACGAGCCCCCGGCCGAGGCCGCGGCACCGCCCGTGGACGAGGAACCCCGGGGCAGACGTGCCCGCCGCAGGCGAGGCAGGCGCGGCGAA
>NZ_ANAX01000340.1 GCF_000341065.1 Nocardiopsis halotolerans DSM 44410
ACCCACCGGCGGCTTCCTGGACGACGCCCCCGAGGACAGCGGTGTCTTCGACTCGGGGACCTTCCCCGGGGTCAGCAGCTCCGCCGACACCGGCGCGTTCGCCGCGGTCGGGGAGCCCTCGGGCCGTCGCGGCCGCCGTTCGCGCGGCGAACGCGATGACCGACGCGACGAACGGGACGCCCGGGACGACCGCTCGGAGGGATCCGCCGCCGACACCGGCGCGTTCCCCGGTACCGACGCCTTCGCCCCGGAGCCGGACGCGGAGCCGGACACAGGGGCCTTCGAGGAGCAGGACTTCGAGGAGGAGCCCGAACCCCGTGGCCGCCGGTCCCGCCGTAGGCGTGCCGCCGCCGAGGAGGAGAACGGCAGGGGCCGG
>NZ_ANAX01000341.1 GCF_000341065.1 Nocardiopsis halotolerans DSM 44410
CCGTGGGGGGCGCCGCAGGAAGGGCGCCCCCGTCGACGACGTTCCGCCGGAGCCGGAGGTCCCGGAGAAGGACGACGATGCCTACTCCGAGGAGACTCCGGAGGAGGCCCCCGAGGAGGAGCCCGAGCCCCGTCCCCGCCGTTCCCGCCGCGCGCCCGCGGCCGACGACGCGCCCTCGGGCCGTCGCGGCGGNNNNGAGGCCGTCGGGAGGAACCGGAGCCGGAGCCGGAGGAGGAGCCCGAGGAGTACGAGGAGCCCAACCTCGCCGACATCGCCGAGGCCTACGGCGGCGGTCGCCGCAGCCGTAAGAAGGCCAAGGAGCTCAAGAGGGCCCGCGCCAACGCGGGCAAGGGCGGCAGGAAGCGCCGCAAGAGCAAGGGCATGGTCATCGCCCTGGTCCTGCTCCTGCTCCTGATCGTCGCGGGCGGCTACTTCGTCGTCCGCACCTACTTCCTCCCTGCCGACTTCGAGGGTCAGGGCAGCGGCGAGGTCACCTTCGTCATCGAGAGCGGCGACGCGGGCGCGGTCGTGGGGAACAACCTCGTCGACGCCGGTGTCGTGGCCAGCACGGACGCCTTCCTCTCCGCTCTGGAGGAGTCCGGCGGCGGACTGGTCCCCGGCACCTACTCCCTGGCCCGGGAGATGAGCGCCGAGGCCGCCGTGGACGCGCTGCTCGACCCGTCCAGCCGCGTCGGCGCGAGCGTCACCGTCCGGGAGGGGCTGCGCACGTCCGAGATCTTCGAGGAGATCGCCGGGCAGACCGACGTCAGCGTCGACCAGCTGAACGAGGCCTACGCCCAGACCGACGAGCTGGAACTGCCCGAGTACGCCACCGAGGGCCCCGAGGGCTACCTGTTCCCGTCCACCTACCGTTTCGACCCGGGCACCGACGCCATGTCGATCATCCAGACCATGCTGACCCAGCACACCCGGGTCGCGGAGGAGGTCAACCTGGAGAGCCAGGCCTCCGAAATGGGCTTCGACGCCAACGAGGTCATGGCGATCGCCTCCATCGTCCAGGCCGAGAGCGGTCGTGAGGAGGACATGCCCCTGATCTCGGCGGTCGTGCACAACCGCCTGGCCGAGGGATGGCCGCTCGAAATGGACAGCACGTGCTTCTACGAGCTCGGTACCCACGGTCTCGCGCTGACCGAGGAGCAGCAGACCGCCTGTAAGAACGACCCGGGGGACTACGGCACCTACGGCAGGGTCGGGCTGCCCGTCGGCCCGTTCGTGGCACCCGGGCAGTCCGCTATCGAGGCCGCCCTGGAACCGGCCGACGTGGACTACATGTTCTTCGCACTGGTCAACCCCGAGACCGGTGAGACCGGCTTCTCCACCACCCTGGAGGAGCACAACCAGATGGTGGCCGAGAACCAGGCCGAATGGTAGGGAGGGTGACATGGGGCTGGTACGCGCCGCGGTCCTGGGCTCACCGGTGGCCCACTCGCTCTCACCGGTCCTGCACACCGCCGCCTACACCGCGATGGGCCTGGACGACTGGTCCTACGGTCTGCGCGAGTGCGGCGAGGAGGAGCTCGCGCCCTTCCTCGCCGGACTCGGCGAGGAGTGGGCCGGGCTGTCCCTGACCATGCCGCTCAAGCGTCGCGCCCTGGAGCTGGCCGACACGGTCACCGACCTGGCACGCCAGGTGGGCGGCGCCAACACCCTGGTCCGCGGGGGCGGTGCGTGGCACGCCCACAACACCGACGTCGTCGGGATCGCCGAAGCCCTGGCCGAGACCGGGGTGGAGGCCCCGCGCAGCGCGGTCGTCCTGGGAGCCGGGGCCACCGCGGCCTCCGCGCTCGCGGCCCTGCGCAGCCTCGGGCTGACCTCGCCGGTCACCGTGCTGGCCCGCGACACCGCACGTACCGGAGAGGTGGCCGCCGCCGCGCGTCGGCTGGGCCACCCGCTGGAGGTCGCGCCCCTCGCGGACCTGGACGCCCACCTGGACGTGGACCTGGTGGTCTCCTCCCTGCCCTCGGGCGCGGCCGACCACCACGCCGACCGGCTCGCCGCCTCGCGCGCCGACCTGTTCGACGTCGTCTACTCGCCCTGGCCCACCCGCGCCGCCGAGGCCGTCGCCGGGCGCGGCGGTCGTGTGGTCGGCGGTTTCCCCATGCTCCTGCACCAGGCCGTCGCACAGGTCCGCGTGATGACCGGCGCCGAGGAGGTGCCGGTGGAGGCCATGCGCGAGGCGGGGGAGGCGGAGTTGGCCCGCCGTGCCGCGCTGGTGTGAGCACGACCGCGCGAGCGCGCCGGCCCGGGCGGACGCGCGCGGGTCGAACGGGTGTCGACCCCTGGTATGATGAGGTATCGACTTGATCCGGTGTGTTCCACACCGGAGCCGCAAGCGGAGATGATCCTCCCACCTGCCGGGTACGGCTCGCGCAGGTTCCGGCCCGGCGATCGAGTGCGTCGCGCTCTGTTCACCGAGCATCCCCGGAAGGGGTGCGCGGTGCGCGTGTGCACGCCCCGTCGGGAATACCCGGTCGGATCACCCCGCTTGCATACGCTGGCGGGGTTTCGCTGTATGTGGACCCCGACACGACCAGGTAATCGACAAAGCTAGGGAGGGGTCCCATCAGCGCCGAGCCCCGCATCAATGACCGCATCCGGGTGCCCGAGGTCCGTCTCGTCGGACCCAACGGTGAACAGGTCGGAATCGTCTCCGTGCAGGACGCCCTGCGTCTGGCCCAGGAGGCCGACCTCGACCTGGTCGAGGTCGCCCCGACCGCGCGCCCGCCGGTCGCCAAGCTGATGGACTACGGCAAGTTCAAGTACGAGTCCGCGGTCAAGGCCCGCGAGTCGCGCAAGAACCAGTCGAACACGATCATCAAGGAGATCAAGCTCCGCCCGAAGATCGACCCGCACGACTACGAGACCAAGAAGGGTCACGTGGTGCGGTTCCTCAAGAGCGGGGACAAGGTCAAGGTGACGATCATGTTCCGCGGCCGTGAGCAGTCCCGGCCCGAACTGGGCCGACGCCTGCTGGCACGGCTGGCCGAGGACGTCCAGGATCTTGGCACCGTGGAGTCGCAGCCCAAGCAGGACGGCCGCAACATGGTCATGGTGATCGGCCCGCACAAGCGGCGGTCCGAGCACAAGGCCGAGGCCCGCGCCGCGGCGGGGGACAAGTCCCGCCGCGAACAGCGCTCGGGCGCCTAGCGACGGGAATGTCCCCCACCGCCCGGTCGCCGCGAGAGGGCCGGGTGGTGGGAAGGGCTGTGCCCGCACGGCCCGGATGCGTCGCAGCGGCACGCTGGGGGTCCCGCCGCAACAGCGGAAGAACCGTGTCATCCGTCCTCGGACGCGTGACACTCCGACCGATGAGGAGACGACGGCGACATGCCGAAGAAGAACAAGACCCACAGTGGGGCCAAGGACCGCTTCAAGGTCACCGGCTCCGGCAAGATCATGCGCCGCCGTGCCAACAAGAACCACATCCTTGAGCACAAGACCTCCAAGCGCAAGCGCAAGCTGAGCAACGAGGCGGTGCTCTCTCCCGCGGACACCAAGAGCATGCGCAAGCTGCTCGGCAAGTAGTCCTGAAACCCTCCCCCTCCCCGGAAGCGCCCGCGCGCCGGTAACCCCGGCACGGTGACGGCCCCCGGGAGGAAACCACCCAAGCAACACGGTCACCGGGCTGAGCCGGGCCGGTCGGCGCGCCGCGCGCGCCGGAAGAGACAACGAGGGAGTTCCAGTGGCACGCGTGAAGCGAGCTCTCAACGCCAAGAAGAAGCGCAAGGTCGTCCTCGACCGGGCCAGCGGCTACCGCGGGCAGCGCTCGCGCCTGTACCGCAAGGCCAAGGAGCAGATGCTCCACTCGATGACCTACTCCTACCGGGACCGCAAGGACCGCAAGGGGCAGTTCCGTCGTCTGTGGATCCAGCGCATCAACGCCGCCTCCCGCGCCCACGGCCTGACCTACAACCGCTTCATGCAGGGTCTGAAGCTGGCCGGCGTCGAGGTCGACCGCCGCATGCTCGCCGAGCTGGCGGTCAACGACGACGCCGCCTTCGCCAGCCTGGTGGAGACGGCCAAGAAGGCCCTCCCCGCCGAGGCCGCGGCCTAGGCGAGCGAGTGATGGCGAGCCACGAGTTCACGAGCATCCGCTCACCCAGGATCAAGGGAGTTCGGCGGCTCGCCAAGCGGACCTTCCGCCAGCGCGAGCGGCGTTTCCTCGCCGAGGGCCCGCAGGCGGTGCGTGAGGCCCTGGCCGCGGCGGCCGGTGTCGACGGGCGGTCCCACCACGGTGGGACCGCCCCGCGCGTCGTCGAGGTCTACGCCACGGCGGAGGCCATGCAACGCCACATCGACCTGGTGGACGCCGCCCGCGCGGCGGACGTCCCCACCCACCGGGTCAGCCTGGACGTGATGTCGGAGCTGGCCCAGACCGTGACCCCGCAGGGGATCATCGCGGTCTGCGGATTCGTCGACGTCCCCCTGGACGAGGTCGGCGACGTCCGCCTCGCCGCCGTGCTCTCCCACGTCCGGGATCCGGGCAACGCCGGCACGGTGCTGCGCACCGCCGACGCGGCCGGTGCCGACGTCGTGATCTTCACCGACGCCTCCGTCGACCCCTACAACGGCAAGTGCGTGCGTGCCTCCGCCGGAAGCCTGTTCCACCTGCCCGTGGTCGTGGGCGTCCCGGTGGCGCGCGCGGTCGACTTCCTGCGCGACGCGGGCGCGCGCGTGTGGGCGGCCGACGGAAGCGGCCCGAGCGACCTGCACACCGTCGCCGACGAGGGCGACCTGGACGGCCCGGTCGGCTGGGTGTTCGGCAACGAGGCCTGGGGGCTGCCCGAGGAGACCGTCGCCCTGACCGACGGCGCGGTCAGCGTCCCCATCTACGGCGGGGCCGAAAGCCTGAATCTGGCCACGGCCGCCGCGGTCTGTCTGTACACCACCGCGCGGCAGCAGCGGCGCTCCTGACCCCTCTCCGTCCGCCCAGTTCACAGCCTGCACCATCACTCTCCGTGGTGGGTCGGGTGTGCCCATGGGCCCTCCCGCGGGCACCCGCGCACGGGTGTCCCCGCGGATTCCGGGCGCCCTGTTCATCCGAAATGCACGTGCACCGGGACCGGGTGCCGCTAGGCTCGTGACCGAGGGATCGCGGAAGGTCGATGCGCGTCGCGCGTAGGTCCCCGTGGGCCTACCCGTGTCACGGGTGGGGCGCTGCGTCCACCCTGCCCGACCGGCAGGCTTGACGACACCGCGTGAACACGTTCCGCGCTCGGACATCGGCGATCCCCGTTCCCGGGTGGCGGGTCGCCAGGGGAGGGCTTGTACGCTCATCTGCCGTCGGGTGCCCGATCCCGGGCCGCGAGGCGTACCAGGTGGAAGTGCAGGGTAAACAACCTGCGGTGGTGTCCACGGGCGTTTGGCGGGCACGACCGGTCAGCGGTCCTCGGCCCAGGAGCTGTGGTCGTGGACCTTCAAGGGGAGCGGGGAGAGGCGTGGGCAGCGGCCGGAAGGTGGAGCACCCGGCGGAGGACTCGGGCGAGGGGACCGCGCACCCCCCGGACGACCCCGGGCACGGGGCCGCCCCGGCCGCCGACGAACCCGCCGAGGACGCGCCCGCCATCGGCTCCCGC
>NZ_ANAX01000342.1 GCF_000341065.1 Nocardiopsis halotolerans DSM 44410
ACGCCCTGTGGGAGATCGACGGGGTGCCCCCCGCGGGACCGGGCGGGGTCCCCCTCCACGCCGACGACCTGCCCGACGGCGTCGTCGTGGCCGACGCCCGCGGTCGCGTCGTGCTCTTCAACACCCAGGCCGCCCAGCTCCTCGGTATCCCCCCGGAGTCGGCCCTGGGCCGCGACTACCGCGCCGTCCTGCCGCTCCTGGGGATCGACGGCAACGACTGGTGGGAGGCCAGCGACCCCTACGGCGGCGCGCGCGACCGTGTCCGCCAACCCGAGCGCGCCCTCCAGCTGCCCGACGACCGCGAGATCCTCGTCGCCGCGCGCTACGTGCGCGCCCGCCCCGGCGGGGCGCTCGTCCGCCTGGTCGTGACCCTCCGGGACGCCTCCGCGCACGCCGAGCGCTCCCGCGCCGACCTCGTCTCCCAGGTCGCCCACGAACTGCGCTCACCCCTGACCAGCGTCAAGGGCTTCACCTCCACCCTGCTCACCAAGTGGGAGCGGCTCACCGACACGCAGAAGCTGTTCATGCTGGAGACGGTCAACGCCGACGCCGACCGCGTCACCCGTCTCATCCACGACCTGCTCGACGTCTCCCGCATAGAGTCGGGGCGCCTGGAGGTGCGCCGCCAGGTCGTCGACCTGCCCGACGCCGTGCGCCGGGTCGTGGCCGGACGCGTCGCCGCGGGGGAGCCGGAGGAGCGCTTCCGGGTCGAGACGCGCGGAGAACTCCCGCGCATGTGGTTGGACGCCGACAAGATCGAGCAGATCCTGTCGAACCTGGTGGAAAACGGGGTGCGGCACGGCGCTGGTACTGTCAGTGTCGTGATCGAGCCGTGTGAGGGAGGAACAGCGGTGTCGGTGCGCGACGAGGGCCAGGGCATAGCGCCCGAGACCATTCCGCGCGTCTTCCGCCAGTTCTGGCGCAGCAAGCGCCGGAGCGGGACCGGCCTCGGGCTGTTCATCGTCAAGGGCCTCGTCGAGGCCCACGGCGGCACGATCACCGTCGGACGCGCCCCCAGCGGCGGCGCCGAGTTCCGATTTACCATGCCCGCCGGGGCGCCCGAGTTCGTCTGAGTCCCTCAGACTCTCCGAGTCCTCCCGGTGGGCTTCACGGCGCGCCCCCGGCTCCGTGAGGGAGCCTTCTCCGGGCGCGCCCGTCATCCGCCTGTGCTTTTCCTGTCGGCTTCGTCCGCCCCGCCGCGGACCGTGACTGCCGCCCGTCCCCTCCGGGGATCCCGGCGGCGAGGCAACCAACCATGTCTGCACCGAACAATTCCTTCGACCCGGTCGAGGTGACCCCCCTGCACCCCGACGAGGTCGCCCGCATGCGCGAGGAGGCGCTGGCCGCCATCGAGGCCGCCGCCGACCTCGCCGAACTCAAGGAGGTCCGGCTCGCGCACGCCTCGGACCGCTCCCCGCTGGCCCTGGCCAACCGGGAGATCGGCGCCCTGCCCCCGGCCGCCAAGGCCGACGCGGGCAAGCGCGTGGGCGGCGCCCGGCGCGACGTCGGCCAGGCACTCAAGGCCCGCCAGGCCGTCCTGGAGGCCGAGCGCGACGAACGCGTCCTCATCGAGGAGCGCGTCGACGTCACCCTGCCCTGGGACCGGACCCCCCGCGGCGCCCGGCATCCCCTGACCACCGTCGCCGAACGTGTGGCCGACATCTTCGTCGGCATGGGTTTCGAGATCGCCGAGGGTCCCGAGGTCGAGGCCGAGTGGTTCAACTTCGACGCCCTCAACTTCCAGCCCGACCACCCGGCCCGCACCATGCAGGACACCTTCTTCGTGGAGGGACCCGACGGCGGTGAGTCCGGATTGGTCATGCGCACCCACACCTCGCCGGTGCAGGTCCGCGCCCTGCTCTCGCGGGAGCTGCCGGTGTACGTGGTCGCGCCGGGCAAGACCTTCCGCACCGACGAGCTCGACGCCACCCACAGCCCCGTCTTCCACCAGCTGGAGGGCCTGGTCGTGGACCGGGGCGTCACCCTGGCCCACCTGCGCGGGGCGATCGACGCCTACGTGGAGGGCGTGTTCGGCGAGGGGCTGCGGACCCGGTTCCGCGCCTCCTACTTCCCGTTCACCGAGCCCTCCGCCGAGGTGGACATGGAGTGCTTCGTGTGCCGGGGCGCCTCCGTGGGCAATCCGGACGCGGCCTGCCGCACCTGCTCCAGCGAGGGCTGGATCGAGATCGGCGGCTGCGGCGTGGTCAACCCGCGCGTGCTCACCGCCGCGGGCGTGGACCCCGAGGTCCACACGGGCTGGGCCTTCGGCCTGGGAATCGAACGGACACTGATGTTCGCGCACGGCGTGCGCGACATGCACGACATGGTCGAGGGCGACATCCGCTTCACCTCGGCGTTCGGGAGTGAGAGCTGATGCGCGTCCCCATGACCTGGCTGCGGGAGTACGTCGACCTTCCGGCCGACGTCACCGCCCGCGACCTCGCGGGCCGTCTCACACTGGCGGGCCTGGAGGTCGAGACCGTCGACGAGCTCGGATCCGACATCACCGGCCCCATCGTGTACGGCCGCGTGCTGGAGATCGAGGAGCTCACCGGTTTCAAGAAGCCCATCCGCTTCTGCAAGGTGGACGTGGGCGGGGCCAACGGCACGGGTGAGCCGCAGGAGATCGTCTGCGGCGCCCGCAACTTCTCCGAGGGCGACCTGGTCGTGGTCTGCCTTCCCGGCGCCGAACTGCCGGGGGGCTTCCGGATCGGCGCCCGCAAGACCTACGGAAAGATGTCGGCGGGCATGATCTGCTCGGCCACCGAGCTGGGCCTGTGGGAGGACCACACCGGCATCGTCGTGCTGCCCGAGGGCTTCGGCGAGGTGGGTGAGGACGCCATCGGCCCGCTCGGCCTACGCGAGGACGTGCTCGACATCGCCGTCACGCCGGACCGCGGCTACGCGCTGTCCCTGCGTGGCGTGGCCCGCGACACGGCCACGCTGTACGGGGTGGAGCTGCGCGATCCGGCCGACGTCACCGTGGGCGCGCCCACCGGTGAGGGGTACGCCGCCGAGGTCGACCCCGCCCTGTGCGACCGCTACGTCCTGCGCGGCGTCACCGGGTTCGACCCCGACGCGCCCAGTCCGCTGTGGATGCGGCGCCGCCTGCACCACTGCGGCGTGCGTCCGATCTCCCTGGCCGTGGACGTCACCAACTACGTGATGCTCGAACTCGGTCAGCCGCTGCACGCCTGGGACCGCGCCCAGCTCCGGGGCGCCCTGCGGGTGCGCGCCGCCGAGTCGGGGGAGAAGCTGGAGACCCTGGACCACGTCCAGCGCTCCCTGGACACCGACGACATCGTCATCGCCGACGACAGCGGTCCGGTCAACATCGCGGGCGTCATGGGCGGCCTGACCACGGAGATCTCCCTGACCAGCACCGACGTGCTGATCGAGGCGGGTCACTTCGACGCCATGCACATCGCGCGCGCCTCGCGGCGCCACCAGCTGTCCTCGGAGTCATCGCGCCGCTTCGAGCGCGGCGTGGACTCGGCCGTGCAGCTGGCCGCCGCCACCCGCGCGGTCGAGCTGCTCGCCGAGCTGGGCGGTGCCTCGGTCGAGTCCGCCTACACCCACCTGGACCACACCGTCGACCGCGAACCGGTCGTGGTGAGGGCCTCGCACGCGGGGTCCGTCGCCGGTGTGGACTACCCCGAGGGCACCACCGAGCGCTGGCTGCGCGCCATCGGCTGCGAGGTGAGCGTCGACGGGGAGCTCCTGAGCGTGGTCCCGCCCACCTGGCGGCCCGACATCACCGACCCCAACGACCTCGCCGAGGAGGTCATCCGGTTCGAGGGCTACGAGAACATCCCCTCGATCCGTCCGCTCGCCTCGGGCCGCGGACTGACCGCCAGCCAGCGCCTGCGCCGCGCGGTCGGCCGCAACCTGGCCGACACCGGCTTCCACGAGGTGCTGAACTACCCGTTCGTCGGTGAGCGCGACCTCGACGGGCTCCAGCTGGAGGCCGACGACGACCGCAGGACGGCGCTGCGTCTGGCCAACCCGCTCAACGAAGGGGAGCCGCTGCTGCGCACCACGCTGCTGCCGGGCCTGTTCAAGGCGCTGGCCCGCAACGTGGGACGCGGGTTCACCGACGTGGCCCTGTACGAGACGGGCCTGGTCTACCGGCCCAGGCCCGGCGCGCCCAGGGCGCCCATGCTGCCGGTGGACCGGGGGCCGCGTCCCGAGGAGCTGGCGCTGATCGAGGCCGCCCTGCCCGACCAGCCGCGTCGGGTGGGCGCGGTGATCTCCGGACACGTCGAGCGCGCCGGATGGTGGGGGCCGGGCCGGGAGGCCACCTGGGCCGACGCGGTCCAGACCGCGCGCGGCATCGCCGACGTCGCCGGGGTCGAGCTGGAGGTCGAGGCCGACCAGCACGCTCCGTGGCATCCGGGGCGCTGCGCCGCGCTGTACGTGCGCGCGGACGGTGAGCGCCTGCTCGTGGGACACGCCGGGGAACTGCACCCCCGCACCGTCGCGGCGTTCGGGCTGCCCGAGCGCACGGCGGCGGTGGAGGTCGACCTCGACCGGATCGAACGGGCCCGTACCCCGGTCACCGCGCCGGAGGTCTCCACGTACCCGGTGGCCACCCAGGACGTGGCCCTGATCGTGGACTCCTCGGTTCCGGTCGGCCAGGTCGGCGAGGCCCTGGCCGAGGGGGCGGGAGAGCTGCTGGAGAGCGTGCGCCTGTTCGACGTCTACACGGGTGACCAGGTCGGTGAGGGACGCCGGTCGGTGGCCTTCACCCTGCGCTTCCGCGCCGGTGACCGGACGCTGACGGCGGAGGAGGCCGGGGCCGCCAGGGAGGCGGCGGTGGCCGTGGCCGCCGAGCGCACGGGTGCGGTCCTGCGCGGCTGAGTTCCGGGCTCGGGCCCTTCCGGACTACGGGCGGGGCCGGTCGTCTCCGAGGGGGCGGCCGGCCCCGTTTTCCTGTGGTCGGTGGGATGCCCAGCATGACCACGAGGGTCCGCGTGTCACCGAAAGCTTCGCTGGGAACGCTCGGTCCGAAACTGATTTTCGGCTTGTTTTTCCAGTACAGAAGGGGTTTTGCTGGCGAGGTCGTAGGGTAGCTCGCATGAAGTTTGTGTTTCGGGGCATGAATCTTCGTTTTGTCTCTTGCTGTGAGATGGGTTGCACGCTTAGTCTTCAATCACCTGCCACCATCGGGCGCCCGTGTGCAGGCCGAATCAACCTGAGTTTTCCGCTGCGCTCTCGCGCATGACACGGCTCGGAGGTCGCCATATGACCGAAACGGTTGTCTCGTCCGCACTCGCTCCCACCCGGTACGGGGAGCCCAGCCGCCTCTGGCACACGTTCTGCGACATGAACACCGTGGTCCAGTCCCCGGAGTTCATGGTGGCCCGCGCCGAGGGCGTGTGGCTCTGGGATGACTCCGGTGACCGCTACCTGGACGGCACGGCCAGCCTCTGGTACTGCAACGTCGGGCACGGCCGCACCGAGATCGCGGACGCGGTCCACCGTCAGATCAGCACCCTGGACGCCTACACGGTCTACGGGGACTTCTCCAACCGGCCGGCGGTCGAACTCAGCGAGCGCCTGGCCGCGCACGCTCCCGTGCCCGACCCGAAGGTGATCCTGACCTGCGGGGGAGGGGAGTCCATCGACACCGCCGCCAAGCTGGCGCGGCGCTACTGGGCCGTCACGGGGCAGCCGGGACGCACCCACCTGATCAGCCGGACCGGCGGTTACCACGGCCTGCACGGGTTCGGTACGAGCATCTCCGGCATGGACCGGTTCCGCAGCGGCTACGGCAGGCTGGTCGAGGACACCTCGGTGGTGCCCCACGACTCGGCGGAGGCCCTGGAGGCGGAGATCCTGCGGGTGGGACCCGAGAAGGTCGCGGCCTTCTTCGCCGAGCCGGTGGTCGGCGCGGGCGGGGTGTTCCTGCCGCCGGAGGGCTACTTCACCGAGATCTCGCGGATCTGCCACAAGTACGGCGTGCTCTTCGTCGTCGACAGCGTCATCTGCGGTTTCGCCAGGATGGGTAACTGGTTCGGGATCGAGCGCTTCGGCGTCGACCCGGACATGATCGTCTTCGCCAAGGGCGTCTCCAGCGGGTACCTGCCG
>NZ_ANAX01000343.1 GCF_000341065.1 Nocardiopsis halotolerans DSM 44410
GGGCGGCATCGTGGTCAGCGGTCGGGTGGCCGACCCGTTCTACAACGGCGAGGGCAACCCGTTCCTGCACGGGACCACCTACGCGGGCCACCCGACGGCGTGTGCGGCGGCGATGGCCAACCTGGACATCCTGGAGCGCGAGGACCTGTTCACGGTGTCGCTGGAGGTCGAGCGCCACCTGGACGGCGCGCTGCGTGGACTGGCCGACCACCCGATGGTGGCCCAGGTCCGTTCGGGCGTCGGGGTGATGGGCGCGGTGGAGCTTACCGAGGAGGCTCTCAGCGGACGGGGGATCACCACGCAGGAGGTGTTCGCCGAGGCGCGGGCACGCGGGGTCATCGTCCGGCCGATTCCCACGGCGCTGCTCGTCTCGCCGCCACTGATCATCACCTGGGAGCAGATCGACCACATGGTGTCCACCCTGTCGGCCTCCCTGGACGCGGTCGCGGCCCGTCACTGACCACAGGGCCCCGCCGGGTGCGGCGGGGCCCTGTGGAAGACCTCCCCACTTCCTACCGCTCTCCTGTGACCCGGTGCGTGACGTGACGCGCCGGGTGTGACGTGTTCGCGGCGAAAACACTGGGCGCAACGCTCGACTTCGAGTAAAGTTTACTGGGAAGATATTTCTTGTGGGTTGGATGCGCTCCGGTATCCGCCCCGGGGAGAACAGGGAGCGGGCATGACCACACAACCGACCCAGGCCGCGGCGGGCGGTACCCCGAGCGGCGACGAGCTCATCACCGCGTGGGGGCTGCTCCACGAGGCGTTGAACGCCATCCAGCCCAAGCTCCTGGGCGGGATCACCCCCGACGGCAGGGACATGGCCGGACCGTGGTTCGAGGTGCTCATACGTCTCCAGCGCACCCCCGGCCACAGGCTGCCCATGAGCCGTCTGGCCCGCGAGGTCAGCCTGAGCACGGGCGGGTTCACCAAACTCGCCGACCGGCTGGAGCGCGAGGGCTACCTGGAGCGGGAGAACTGCGCCTCCGACCGCAGGGTCGTCTACGCGGTGCTCACCGACAAGGGGCGGGAGTTCATCGGTGAGGCACGCGACAGGCACGTCGAACGACTGCGTGAGCACGTCCTCGGTCCGCTCGGTGAGGACGGCGTCCGCCAGCTCACCACCATCGCGCGCACCCTCCGTGACAGCGCCTGCTGCTGACGGCGCGTTCGGAACGGGACTCCGCGTAGCCGAATCCGCGCCCCTCCTCCCCGCGCCACCGTTCCACGGGCGGGGAAGACCTCCCACCAGCCGCCGTTCCCGTGTAGGTTGGCGGGAGTTCGTGGGTCGGTGGACCGTGAGCGCACAGGTTTTCGGGGGGAAGAATGGGACTGTTCACGACTGCCGCGCAGATGAGGACGATTCCCCGGTCCACGCGCTTCGCCAACGGTGCGGTGTCCTTCTGGTTCCGTGAGACCGGCCTCCCCGAGCGCCGCGCGGCCCTGCCCGGCACCACCGACTACGACGTCTGCGTGGTCGGGGCCGGGTACACCGGCCTGTGGACCGCCTACTACCTCAAGAAGGAACAGCCGGACCTGCGCGTGGCGGTGGTCGAACGCGAATTCGCCGGATACGGCGCCTCCGGACGTAACGGAGGGTGGCTGTCCGCGGAGTTCGCGGGCTCCCGCGAGCGCTACGCGCAGTCACACGGCAAGGCCGCGACGGTCGCCCTGCAACGGGCGATGATGGACACCGTGACCGAGGTGGCCGCGGTCGCCGAGGCCGAGGGGATCGACGCCGACATCGTCCGGGGCGGCATGCGCCTGGTGGCCACCAACGCCGCCCAGAGCGAACGCCTGACCGAGGACATCGAGTACCTCCAGGAGTGGGGTTACTGGCCCGACGACATCCACCTGGTGGACGGTGAGCGGGAGCCCCGCCTGTCGGTGTCCGGTACCGTCGCCTCCGCCTACTCGCCGCACGCCGCGCGCGTGCAGCCCGCCAAGCTGGTCACCGGCCTGGCCCGGGCGGTGGAGGACCTGGGCGTGGCCGTCTTCGAGGGCACCACCGTGGAGGAGATCCGTCCCCGCGACGGCGCGGCCCGACCGGCGGTCGTCACCGACCACGGCACCGTCCACGCCGACCACGTCGTCCGCGCCACCGAGGGGTTCACCTCCACCCTGCGCGGACAGCGCCGCGAGTGGCGGCCGATGAACTCCTCGATGATCGTCACCGAACCCGTCCCCGCCGAGCTGTGGGAGAAGATCGGCTGGGAGGGCCGCGAGGTCCTGGGCGACACCGCCCACTCCTACGTCTACGCCCAGCGCACCGCCGACGACCGCATCGCCATCGGCGGACGCGGTGTCCCCCACCGCTTCGGTGTCTCCGAGGACGGCGACGGCACCACCCAGCCGCAGGTCATCGCCGAGCTGTGGCGGGCGATGACCCGGATGTTCCCCGACGTGGCCGACGTGCCCGTGGAGCACGCCTGGTCCGGTGTGCTGGGGGTGTCGCGCGACTGGTGCCCGACCGTGCACCTGGACACCGACACCGGCCTGGCCTGGGCGGGCGGTTACGCGGGCAGCGGGGTCGCCGCGAGCAACCTGGCCGGGCGCACCCTGCGTGACCTCATCCTGCGCCGGGGGACCGACCTGACCCGCCTGCCGTGGGTGGGGCACCACGTCCGCGGGTGGGAGCCCGAACCCCTGCGCCGGGTGGGCACCCAGGTCGTCCAGGGGCTGTACCGGGGAGCGGACCGCCGCGAGTCCCGGACCGAGGACAGGGCGCACACCTCCCGTCTGGCCGGGATCGCCAGCCGCATCTCCCGCCGCTGATCCCCGCTTTCCCGATTCTCCTGACAGCGGGTGACATTTGAAGTACATCCAATGTCATGACGATGATCCCTGAGGTGCCCTTCTCCGAGCTGGTCAACAGGCCCAAGGCGACCACGGCGAAGCTCGCCGAGTCCCGCGCGCACGAGTTGCGCCTGCGCCGGAGGGACGACGTGGACCTCGTGCTGCGTGAGTCGGAGGCGGACCAGCAGCGCACCGAGATGGTGAACACCGCCGCGCGTTTCCTGCGCGCCCTCGTACCGGGGGGTGAGGAGGAGACGAACATGGCGCGGAAGATCGTCGGTGGGGTGTTCCCGTGGGTCCGCTATCTTCCGGAGGCTGATGTCCAGACGTTCCTCGCCGAGTTCGCGGATGTACTCCGTGCCACGGAGCACTTCGACAACCCCGCTCCCGCCGTGCACCAGTTCGTCATCGAGTGGCAGCACACCGCAGAGGTCTATGCCGACCCCGAGGTGCTTGCGGCACTGACCCGTGAACGTGATCCCGATGCTGACTCCGGTCCGGTCCCACCGCCTTTCGGGGTGGTGGAGTGAGCCCGAAACGTGGAGATCGTGTCGCTCCACCGGCAAGGGGCGGCGAATGGGGGATCCGTTTCCTGGACAGCAGGGTGGCGAAGGGTTGGGAGGAGCTCTGTTCCCATGTGCCGGGTAACACCGCGGACGTGTGGGAACTCGTGCGTCATGATCCTCTGCCGGTGGAGCGAACGCGCCGTCATCACCCACTGCACGGAATCCAGTCGACGGGGTTGCTGAGGGGCAGGGGATGTCCCGGTGGCGGATCGAGGTCACCAGCGGCGGCAGGATCTGGTACCTGGTCGACGAGGAACGGCGGACGGTCCGGATTGACTACGCCAGTCCGCGCCACCCCAAGGGCACCGAGTAGTCGGGCGGTTCCGTGACGAGACCCCTCCCACACCGCGCGGGGTCTGCCTCTCCCGTGCTTGCATAAATTTACACGGGGGTGCATGATAGTTCAGTCAGAACGGAACAGGGGGCACATCATGGGACACACAGCGGCCATCGCCGGAGCCAGCGGCTACGCCGGAGGCGAGCTGCTGCGCCTGCTCCTGGGTCACCCCGAGATCTCCGTCGGCGCCGTCACCGCCGGGAGCAACGCCGGAACCCCCCTCATCCAGCACCAGCCGCACCTGCTGCCGCTGGCCGACCGGATCCTGGCGCCCACCACCGTCGACGCACTGCGCGGACACGACGTCGTCTACCTGGCCCTGCCGCACGGCCAGTCCGCCGACATCGCCCAGCAGCTCGGTGACGACACCCTCGTGGTCGACTGCGGCGCCGACTTCCGGCTCAACGACGCCGCCGCCTGGGAACGCTTCTACGGCACCCCGCACGCCGGGACCTGGCCCTACGGCCTCCCCGAACTGCCGGGCCAGCGCGAGCGACTCACCGGGGCCCGCCGCGTCGCCGTCCCGGGCTGCCACGTCACCGTCGCCACGCTCGCCCTGTTCCCCGGCCTGGCCGAACAGCTCGTCGAGCCCGACCTGACCGTCGTCGCCGTCACCGGCACCTCCGGCGCGGGCAAGGCCCCCAAACCCCACCTCGTCGGTAGCGAGATCATGGGCGCCCTCAGCCCCTACGGCGTCGGCGGCGCCCACCGGCACAACCCCGAGATCGTCCAGAACCTCACCTCGGTCACCGGCGAGCCGGTCCGGCTGTCCTTCACCCCGGTCCTGGCCCCCCTGCCCCGGGGCATCCTCGCCACCTGCACCGCGCCCCTGCGCCCCGGCACCACCGCCGACCAGGTCCGCGCCGCCTACGAGACCGCCTACGCCGACGAGCCCTTCGTCCACCTGCTCCCCGAGGGCACCTGGCCCAGCACCGCCATGACGCTGGCCGCCAACACCACCCTCGTGCAGGTCACCGTGGACCCCGACGCGAACCGCATGGTCGCCGTCGCCGCGCTGGACAACCTCACCAAGGGCACCGCGGGCGGCGCCGTCCAGAGCACCAACCTCGCCCTCGGCCTGCCCGAGGACTCCGGCCTGCCGCTCGCCGCGGTCGCACCCTAGGAGGGCAGCACCGTGAGTGTCACCGCGCCCCAGGGCTTCCGCGCCGCCGGGGTCCCCGCGGGCCTGAAGGGCGACGGCGCCCGGGACGTCGCCGTCGTGGTCAACGACGGCCCCTCCCGGGCCGTCGGAGCCGTCTTCACCGGCGCCGACGACAGGGCGGCCCCCGTCCTGTGGTCCCAGCAGGTCGCCTCCGGCGGACGCGTCCGCGCCGTCGTCGTCAGCTCCGGCGGGGCCAACGCGGGGACCGGACCCACCGGGTTCCAGGACGTCCACGCCGCGGCCGAGCACACCGCCGACCTCCTCGACGACTCCGCCGCCGAGGTCGTCCTGTGCGCCACCGGACCCGTCGGAACCCGAACCGACCCCGCCGCCCTGCGCGAGGGCATCACCGCCGCCCTCGCCGAGGCCTCCCGCGGCGGGGGACTGGCCGCGGCCGACGCCATCCGCACCACCGACACCGTCGCCAAGATCGCCTTCCGGCGCGGCGGCGGCTACACCGTCGGCGCCATGGCCAAGGGGCCGGACGACTCCCTGTCCACCGTGCTGTGCGTACTCACCACCGACGCCGACGTCACCGCCGACCAGTGCCAACGCCTGTTGACCGCCACGGCCGGCACGTGCCTCGACCCCCTGACCGCCACCAACGACGCCGTGCTGCTCATGGCCAGCGGTGCCAGCGGCACGGTCCCCGACGAGGACGACCTCGCCGCACTGCTCACCGAGGTGCTGACCGAGCTGGCCACCCAGCTCGGCGCCGACACCCCCGCCACCGAACACGACCGGGCCGAGAACTCATGATCGCGCGCTCACCCCATCCCACCGAGGACCACGCCAGGGCCGTCGCCCTGGACAAGGCCGCCCACCTCATCGAGGCGCTGCCCTGGCTCTCCCGCTTCCACGGCCGCACCGTCGTGGTCAAGTACGGCGGCAACGCCATGGTCAGCGAGGAGTTGCGCGTCCGCTTCGCCGAGTCCATCGTCTTCCTGCGCTACGCGGGCCTGCGACCCGTCGTCGTGCACGGCGGCGGCCCCCAGATCAGTGCCCAGCTCGAACGCTCCGGCGTGGAGTCCACCTTCACCGCCGGGCTGCGCGTCACCACCGACGAGGCCATGGACATCGTCCGCATGGTCCTCACCGGCCAGGTCAACCGCGAGATCGTCGGCCTGGTCAACCAGCACGGCCCCTTCGCCGTCGGCATGTCCGGAGAGGACGCCAACCTCCTGACCGCCGAGCGCAAGACCGTCGAGGTGGACGGCGAGACCGTCGACATCGGCCGCGTCGGCGAGGTCACCGGGGTGGACCCGGGCGCCGTCGCCGCGCTCCTGGACGACGGCCGCGTCCCCGTGGTCTCCAGCGTCGCCCGCGCCGACGACGGCGGCGTCTACAACGTCAACGCCGACACCGCCGCCTCCGCCCTCGCGGTCGCCCTGGGCGCCAGCAAGCTCATCATGCTCACCGACGTCGAGGGTCTGTTCTCGGACTACCCGCACAACACCGAGCTGATCAGCCGCCTGGACGCCGAGGAGCTGCGGGGCCTGCTGCCCTCCCTGTCCTCGGGGATGCTCCCCAAGATGGAGGCCTGCCTGCGCGCCGTGGAGGGCGGCGTCCCCCAGGCCCACATCATCGACGGGCGCGTCCCCCACTCCCTGCTCCTGGAGGTCTTCACCGACCAGGGCGTCGGCACCATGGTCGCCGACCCCGAGTTGGAGGCCTCCCTGCTCGCAGGCAACGGCCACATCCACACCACCGCCACGAAAGCAGGAGGCGCACAGTGACCAGCGGTTCCGACCTGCGCGAGCGCTTCGCCGCCTCGCTCATGCCCAACTACGGCGTTCCGCCCGTCGCCCTCACCCTCGGGCGCGGCTGCGAGGTCTACGACGCCGACGGCCGCCAGTACCTCGACCTCATCGCCGGGATCGCCGTCTCCAGCCTCGGACACGGCCATCCCGCCCTGGTCAACGCGGTCGCCCGCCAGGCGGCCACGCTCGCCCACACCAGCAACCTGTTCGTCCACGAACGCGAGGTCGAACTCGCCGAACGCCTGGTCGAGCTGGTCGGCGGCGACGCCAAGGTCTTCTTCGCCAACTCCGGCACGGAGGCCAACGAGGCCGCGCTCAAACTGGTCAAGCGCGCCGCCGGACCCGGCCGCCACTACTTCGTCGCCTCCGACAGGGGTTTCCACGGCCGCACCTCCGGCGCCCTCGCCCTCACCGGCAAGGACGCCATCCGCGAGCCCTTCGGCCCCTTCGGCATGGACGTGCGCTTCGTCCCCCACGGCGACCTGGACGCCCTCGCCGAGGCCGTCGACGAACACTGCGTCGCCGTGTTCACCGAACCCACCCAGGGCGAGGCCGGGGTCGTCCCCGCACCCGAGGGCTACCTCGCCGGGGTCCGGCGGGTCTGCGACGACACGGGCGCCGCCTTCGTCCTCGACGAGATCCAGAGCGGCATCGGCCGCACCGGCCGGTGGTTCGCCCACCAGGCCGAGGAGGACGTGCGCCCCGACGTGCTCACCCTCGCCAAGGGCCTGGGCGGGGGCCTGCCCATCGGCGCCTGCGTCGGCCTCGGCCGCTACGCCGACGCCTTCGACAGGGGCGACCACGGCTCCACCTTCGGCGGCAACCCCGTCGCCTGCGCGGCCGCCCTCGCCGTCATCGACACCATCGAGAACGAGGGCCTGCTCGCCCACACCGCCGTCGTGGGCGACCTTCTGGCCGAGCAGATCGACGCCCTCGACCACCCCCTGCTGGCCGGACAGCGTGGCAGCGGACTGTGGCGGGCGCTGGAACTCACCGCGCCGCACGCCGCCCACGTGCAGGAACAGGCGGCCGTCCGCGGCTTCCTGGTCAACGCCGTGGCCCCCGACGCCGTCCGGATCGCCCCACCCCTGGTCATCACACCCGAAGAGATCGGCCTGTTCATCGAGGCGCTGCCCACCATCCTGGACGCCGCCGAGGCCGCCGCGACGAAGGAGCAGTAGCCGTGACCCGCCACTTCCTGCGTGACGACGACCTCACCCCGGCCGAACAGGCCCGGGTGCTCGACCTCGCCGACGACATGAAGAAGGACCGCTTCGGCCACCGGCCGCTCGCCGGTCCGCGCACCGTCGCCCTGATCTTCGACAAGCCCTCCACCCGTACCCGCCTGTCCTTCGCCGTCGGCGTCGCCGACCTGGGCGGCAGCCCCCTGGTCCTGGACACCGCCAGCACCCAGATGGGCCGCGGCGAACCCCTGGAGGACACCGCGCGCGTCCTGGAACGCCAGGTCGACGCCGTGGTGTGGCGCACCTTCGAACAGGGCGACCTGGAGACGCTGGCCGCGCACATCTCCGTCCCCGTGGTCAACTCCCTCACCGACGAGTTCCACCCCTGCCAGATCCTCGCCGACCTCCAGACCGTCCGCGAGCACAAGGGCGCCCTGGCCGGGCTCACCCTCGCCTACCTCGGCGACGGCGCCAACAACATGGCCCACTCCTACCTGCTGGGAGGCGCCACCGCCGGACTCCACGTGCGCGTCGGCGCGCCCGAAGGCCACCAGCCCGACCCCGACGTGGTCACCCGAGCCGCCGAGATCGCCGCCACCACCGGCGGGGCGG
>NZ_ANAX01000344.1 GCF_000341065.1 Nocardiopsis halotolerans DSM 44410
GAGCCGACGTCCTGGCCACCGACACCTGGGTGTCCATGGGCCAGGAGGACGAGGCCGCCGACCGCGAGGCGCCCTTCCGCCCCTACGCCGTCGACGGAGCCCTGCTCGCCGCGGCCCACCCCGAGGCCGTCGTCCTGCACTGCCTGCCCGCCTACCGCGGCAAGGAGATCTCCGCCGAGGTCATCGACGGACCCCACAGCGTGGTCTGGGACGAGGCCGAGAACCGCCGCCACGCCCAGAAGGCCCTGCTCGCCTTCCTGCTGGAGGCCAACGACCGTTCCGGGGCCGACCGACGATGACGGCGGACAACGGCGGCACGACACCGATGACCAAGGCGGCCAGGCACGCCCGGATCACCGACGTCCTCACCCGCGAGGACGTCAGGTCCCAGGGCGAACTGGCCAGACGCCTCGCCGACGCGGGCGTCCAGGTCACCCAGGCCACGCTCTCCCGGGACCTCGACGAACTGGGCGCGGTCAAACTCCGCACCGCCGACGGCCACCTGGTCTACGTCCTGCCGGGGGAGGGCGGCGAACGCCTCCAGCGCACCCGCCCCGACAGCCTCGACCTCGAACAGGTCTCCGGCGCACGCCTGAACCGGCTCGCCGAGGACCTGCTCGTCTCGGCCGAGGCGTCCGCCAACATGGTCATCGTCCGCACTCCCCCCGGTGCCGCCCAGTACCTGGCCTCGGCCATCGACCACACCGACTTCCACACCATCCTGGGCACCATCGCCGGGGACGACACCATCCTGGTGATCTCCCGCGACCCCCACGGCGGTGAGGACCTGGCCGCCGCGCTCCTGCGACTGGCCGACCGCAGACCGTAACCTCGTACATGCGGCAGCACACCGCACCTGACGCGACACCGAGGGGGACACCATGACCGAGCGCGTCGTACTCGCCTACTCCGGGGGGCTCGACACCTCCGTGGCCATCGGCTGGATCGCCGAGGAGACCGGCGCCGAGGTCGTCGCGGTGGCCGTCGACTGCGGCCAGGGCGGCGAGGACCTGGACGCGGTACGCCAGCGAGCCCTGGACTGCGGTGCCGTGGAAGCCGTCGTCACCGACGCCCGTGACGAGTTCGCCACCGAGTACTGCGTCCCGGCCCTCCAGGCCAACGCGCTCTACATGGACCGCTACCCGCTGGTCTCGGCCCTGTCGCGCCCGCTGATCGTCAGGCACCTGGCCGACGCGGCCCGCTACCACGGCGCCACCATGGTCGCCCACGGCTGCACCGGCAAGGGCAACGACCAGGTCCGCTTCGAGGCCGGACTCGCCGCCCTCCACCCCGAACTCAGGGTGCTGGCGCCGGTCCGCGACTCCGGCATGACCCGCGACAGGGCCATCGCCTTCGCCGAGGACAAGGGTCTGCCGATCGACGTCAGCAAGAAGTCGCCCTACTCCATCGACCAGAACCTCTTCGGCCGCGCCGTCGAGACGGGTTTCCTCGAGAACATCTGGAACGGTCCCATCGAGGACGTCTACGCCTACACCCAGGACCCCGCCCAGCACCGTGAGCCCGACGAACTGGTCATCACCTTCACCTCCGGCGTGCCCACCGCCATCGACGGAGAGGAGCTCACCCCGCTCCGGATCATCGAGGAGATGAACCGCCGCGCGGGCGCCCAGGGCGTCGGGCGCATCGACATGGTCGAGGACCGCCTCGTCGGTATCAAGAGCCGCGAGGTCTACGAGGCCCCCGGCGCGATCGCCCTCATCACCGCCCACCAGGAACTGGAGAACGTCACCGTCGAGCGCGACCTGGCCCGCCACAAGCGCGGCGTCGACCAGCGCTGGGGCGAACTCGTCTACGACGGCCTGTGGTTCTCCCCGCTCAGGAGCGCCCTCCAGAGCTTCGTCACCGAGGCCAACAGGCACGTCACCGGCGACATCCGCATGGTTCTGCACGGGGGCCGCGCCGTGGTCACCGGGCGCCGCGGCGAGGCGTCCCTGTACGACCACGCCCTGGCCACCTACGACACCGGCGACACCTACGACCAGAGCCTGGCGCGCGGCTTCATCGACGTCTTCGGCATGCCCGCGAAGATCGCCAGCCTGCGCGACCAGCGCCTCAACAAGTAACGCGTCGGCGGGTGCGGAGCCCTCACGGTCCCGCACCCGCCGGACACCACACGTCAAGGAGAGAGACCACCATGGCCGACCAGCCCGAGGCGCTGCGCCTGTGGGGAGGACGCTTCGAGGGCGGCCCCGACCAGGCCCTGGCACGGCTGTCGCTGAGCACCCACTTCGACTGGCGCCTGGCCCGCCACGACATCGCGGGCTCGCGTGCCCACGCCCGCGCGCTGCACCGCGCCGGACTGCTCACCGCCGACGAGCTGGACCGCATGATCGCGGGACTGGACCAGCTGGAGACGGACGTGGCCTCCGGGACGTTCACGCCCGTCCTGGAGGACGAGGACGTGCACACCGCGCTGGAGCGCGGCTTCATCGAACGCGTCGGACCCGAACTGGGCGGACGCCTGCGCGCCGGACGCTCCCGCAACGACCAGATCGCCACCCTCGTACGCATGTACCTGCGCGAGGAGGCCCGGCGGATCGCCGACCAGCTCCTCGACCTGGTGCAGGCCCTGGCCGACCAGGCCGCCGCCCACCCGGACGCCGCCATGCCCGGGCGCACCCACCTCCAGCACGCCCAGCCCGTGCTGCTCGCCCACCAGCTGATGGCCCACGCCTGGCCGCTGGTACGCGACGTCGAGCGCCTGCGCGACTGGGACCGCCGCGCCGCGGTCTCCGCCTACGGCTCCGGGGCCCTGGCCGGTTCCTCCCTCGGGTTGGACCCCCGCGCGGTCGCCGCCGAGCTGGGCTTCCCCGACTCCGCGGACAACTCCATCGACGGCACCGCGGCCCGCGACGTCGTCGCCGAGTTCTCCTTCGTCACCGCCATGATCGGCGTGGACCTGTCCCGGCTGTCGGAGGAGGTCATCCTGTGGGCGACGAAGGAGTTCTCCTTCGTCACGCTCGACGACGCCTTCTCCACCGGCTCCTCGATCATGCCGCAGAAGAAGAACCCCGACGTCGCCGAACTCGCGCGCGGCAAGGCCGGACGCCTCGTCGGCGACCTCGCCGGTCTGCTGACCACCCTCAAGGGGCTTCCGCTGGCCTACAACCGGGACCTCCAGGAGGACAAGGAACCGGTCTTCGACGCGGTGGACACCCTCCACCTGCTGCTGCCCGCCATGACCGGCATGGTCGCCACCCTGACCTTCCACACCGACCGGATGGCCGAACTGGCCCCGCAGGGCTTCTCCCTGGCCACCGACATCGCCGAGTGGCTGGTGCGCGAGCGCGTGCCCTTCCGGGAGGCGCACGAGATCGCCGGTGCCTGCGTGAGGGTGTGCGAGGAGCGCGGTATCGACCTGCCCGACCTCGGCGACGACGACCTCGCCGCCATCTCGGAGCACCTGACCCCGGCCGTGCGCGAGGTCCTCACCGTGCCCGGTTCGCTGGCCTCCCGCTCCGGCAAGGGCGGCACCGCTCCCGTGCGCGTGACCGAGCAGCTGGAGAGGCTGCGCTCGGGGATCGACGAGCACCGCAAGGCGTTCACCGCCTGACGGGTCCCGACACGCGCGGGCGCGCACCCCCAGCGGGTGCGCGCCCGCACGCGTTCGTGCGCCCTCCCTCCCACGACCGTGTCCACGGTGTCCACGCCCACGGCACACCCATTTTGGAAATCGCCCCGCGTCCGCGGTGAGAGTGCGATAGCGTCCTGAACCTGCGGGCACCATGCGTGGTCTGCCCTGTGCACACCGTGACGCCCCCTCGACGCACGGCCCGTCGGCGCTTCCGCGCGTTGTTCGGTGCACCCACGCCCGACAGGCGCCCGCGACCAGTCCGTGGGAGGAACGCAATGGGGAACCCGGGAGGCACCGGACGCGGCGGCATCAGGGCGCAGATCAACAGGATCGTCCTGATTCCCACCATCACCTTCCTGGCGCTGTTCGTCGTACTCAGTACGGCCACGCTCGCCCAGGCGGTGTCGCTGCGTGCCTCGGTCGGCGACGGCCGCGCCGGTATCAGGCTCGCCACCGCGCTCACCCTCCTCCAGGAGGAACGCCGCCTGAGCGCCGAGTACCTCGCCGATCCCGGGGCGGACGGCCGCGCGGCACTCACCGAGGCGGCCGGACGGACCGAGGCGGCGCTCGCCTCCGTCCGCGAACTGCGCGACGTCCTCACGGACTCGGACGGTCCGGAGACCGCATCCCTCACCGAGGAGTTCTTCTCCTCCCTCACGGAGATCGAGGAACTGCGGACCGAGAGCATGGCCGACCCCGGCCGGGTCGGGGACGCCCTGCCCGTCTACACCACCGCGATCGAGCAGGGCATCCGCCTCTACGACGGCACCGCGCACTCCCTCGACGACGGCCGCGCCGCCACCGAGGCCGCCGCCACCACGGACCTGATGTGGGCCCAGGAGAGCTTCAGCCACGCCGACGCCCTCGTCAGCGCGGTACTCGCCGAGGACTCCCTCGACCGCGACCAGCAGAACCGGATCGCCGCCCTGGTCGCCGACGCCCGTCATCGCGTCGACACGGTCCACCCCGAGGCCGCCGCGGAGGACGAGCGCCCCGCCCTGACCGTCCTCGCCGGGAGCCGGGCCTGGCAGGAGGTCCTGGCCGCCGCCGACACCCTCACCCGCCACGAGGCACCCGTCAGCGTCGATCCCCTCACCGGGGAGCAGACCCGCGACCCCGCGCCTCCTGACGGGCTCGACGGTTGGCGTGAGGCCGCCGACCAGGTCAACGCCGACCTCGGCGACATCACCGCGGCGCGCGCCACCTCCGTCGTCACCGCCACCGAGGACGCCAGTTCCTGGATGCTCACCCTCGCCGTGGGTGGCAGCATCCTGTCGCTGTTCGCGGGCACCCTCGCCTACGGTGTGGCCGCCCGCTCCGCCGGGCGGCTCACCCACCGGCTCGCCCAGCTGCGCGCCGACACCCTGGGCAGCGCGCGCAGCGACCTCCCCCGGATCGTGCGCCGTCTGGAGACCGGCGAGCACGTCGACCTCGACACCGAGATGAAGCAGCTCGACCACGGCGACGACGAGGTCGGCCAGGTCGCCGACGCCTTCAACATCGCCCAGCGCACCGCCGTCGCCGCCGCCGTCAAGCAGGCGGACATCCGCGCGGGCGTCAACCGGGTCTTCCTCGGTATCGCCCACCGGCACCAGTCCCTCCTGCAACGCCAGATCCAGCTGTTGGACCGGGTCGAGCGCGAGGAGGAGGACCCCGACCTGCTGGAGAGCCTCTTCCACCTCGACCACCTGGCCACACGCGGACGCCGCCACGCCGAGAACCTCATCATCCTCGGCGGCGCCCAGCCCGGTCGCCGCTGGCGCCACCCCGTCCCGCTGGTCGACATCCTGCGCGGAGCGATCTCCGAGACCGAGGAGTACACCAGGGTCCGCCTGGCCTCCGTCCCCGACCTGTCGCTGTCCGGTACCGCCGTGGCCGACGTCATCCACATGCTCGCCGAACTCGTCGAGAACGCCACCGCCTACTCGCCGCCGCACACCCAGGTCACCATCGACACCGAGTCCGTGCCCCGGGGCGTGGCGGTGGAGATCGAGGACCGGGGCCTGGGCATGACCGAGGACGTCCTGGCCAGTTCCAACAGGACGCTCAGCGAGGCACCCGAGTTCGACGTCATGACCTCCGGCGCGGACTCGCGCCTGGGCCTGTTCGTCGTCGCACGCCTCGCGGTCAAGCACGACATCCGGGTGCAGCTGCGGCACTCGCCCTACGGCGGTACCCGCGCCGTGGTGCTCATCCCCGGGGCCCTGGTCGCCTCCTCCTCCAACGCGCCGGAACGCCCGCGCGTCACCGTCCGCCAGGGCGCCCACTCCACGCGTCGGGAGCCCCCGGTGGAGGAGCACGCCGACCTGCTCGCCTCGGGGGACACCCTCCGCCGAGACCGGCCCCTCCTGCGTCCGGTACCCCACCACCGCGACGGCGGCGGACGTCCGCCCCGAGGCACGCCCCTGCTGCGCCGGGTCCCTCCACCCGCCCCCGAGACAACCGAACCCGCCGGACCGGACGCCGTCCCGGAGGACACCGACCGGGTCGGTTCCGGCCCCGGACGTCCCGGACTCCCCAGACGCAGGCGGCAGGCCAGCCTCGCCCCCCAACTCAGGACAGAGACCTCACCCGAACGGGAGGAACCCGACCCCTCGGGCGCCGCGCAGCGGAGCCCCGAACAGGCCCGGCGGATGATGGACGCCTTCAGCTCCGGGACCCGGCGCGGCCGGGCCGCGGACGTCGACGCCACCCAGGACGCCGACGGGCGTGAACACAGCAGTGACGGTCAGGTCGGTGCCAGCGCCGACGATCACACGGGAGAGAGCGACTGACATGGTGGGCAAGAGCAAGGCCGTGGACAACCTGGACTGGCTCCTGGACGACCTGGTCGACCGCGTCGTCGGCGCCGAGCACGCGATCGTGCTGTCGGCCGACGGGCTGCTGCTCGGACGCTCGCGGGGATTGGCCTCTGAGGACGCCGAGCACCTGTCCGCCCTGGCGTCCGCGTTCCAGAGCCTGGCACGGGGGACGGGGCGTCACTTCGGCGGAGGCGACGTCCGCCAGACCGTGGTGGAGATGGAGCACTCCTACCTCTTCGTCACGGCGGCGGGGGCGGGGGCGTGCCTGGCGGTGCTGGCCACGGAGGACGCGGACGTCGGTCTGGTCGCCTACGAGATGAACCTGCGGGTCAGGCGCGTGGGCCAGTTCCTCACCGCCGCGCCGCGCAGGTCCGACCAGCTCACCGTCACGGGGAGCGCCGGTTCGTAGCGGGTCCCCCTCCTGAGGGAGAGGGCTCTCGGCCCGTACGGCCGACGGCCCCCCGTTACCAGCACGAGCCAACACATGGGAGGAGGTGACTCGTTGGCCACGTTCCACACAGGACAGCAGACCCACCAGGCCGTGCTTCCTCAGCGGTCCGCTCTGGAACCCGCGTCAGCGGTCACCCCCGGGAACAGGGACGGAACGGGGCGCGGAGACCACGTCCGTCCGGCCCGGTGGGCACTGTGGCGCGCTCTGGACGAGCGCCAGCCGGCCCGTGTGTGCTCGGGCGGGCGCACCAGGTGGAACCGCAACCGCGACGGTCTGCCGAAGCCCCACACTCCGCACACCCCGCGCGGCCTGGTGACGACAACGGGGAAGAACCCGCGCCTGCTCCAGCGGGCGGATGGTTACGGCTACACCACGCAGAAGGAGGTAGGGGCTTTCCCTCCCGTCTGAAGGGGGGTATCCGCCTCACACACCACATGAACACGTCCGGAGAGCAGCGCGGAGCGCGTCCGTCCGGTTCCGTGGCCGCGGACGAGGCGGCGCAGCCGCTGTCCGGCCGCAGGTCACCGACATGGCACCGGGGCCGGGGGCATCCGACCTCCGAGGGGCCCTCGTCGGGGGTCGCCCTCGGAGACACCTCGGCGGGTCCCCTCGTGCGCCCCTACACCATGACCGGGGGCCGCACCCGCCCGTCCAAGGGCCCGCGCCTGGACCTGGTCACCATCGTGGTCGCCGCGGCAGGAGACGAGGAGAGGGAGAGGGAACCCGAGCAACAGGCCATCGTGCGGCTGTGTCGCCGACCCATATCGGTGGCGGAGATCTCCGCCAGGCTCGACATTCCGCTGACCGTCGTCCGGGTGCTCCTGGGCGACCTCCTCGCCGAGGGTGACGTGCGCACCCGCGCGGCCATGACACAGCTTCCCGAGAAGAAAGTACTTCAGGCGGTACTCGATGGCATCCGCAGACTCTGAGACCAGGCCGCAGGAGGCGATTCCCCACGCGGTCAAGATCATCGTCGCCGGGGGATTCGGCGCGGGCAAGACCACGCTGGTCGGTTCCGTCAGCGAGATCACCCCGTTGAGCACGGAGGAGGTGATGACCGAGGCCAGCTACGGGGTGGACGACCTCGGGGGAGTGGAGGACAAGAACACCACCACGGTCGCCCTGGACTTCGGCCGCATCACCATCAACCCCGACATCGTCCTGTACCTGTTCGGTACCCCGGGGCAGGACCGGTTCTGGTTCATGTGGAACGAGCTGGCGGAGGGGGCCCTGGGCGCGGTCGTGCTGGCCGACACCCGGCGCCTGGACACCTGTTTCCACGCCGTGGACTTCTTCGAACGCCGCGGCGTGCCGTTCGTGGTCGCGGTGAACCGCTTCGAGGGTTCCACCGCCTACCGGAGGGAGGAGGTCCGTGAGGCGCTGGACGTCCCCTCCGAGGTGCCGATCATCATGGCCGACGCCCGTGAGCGCGAGTCCTGCAAGGAGGTGCTGGTCGAACTGGTCACCCACGTGATCCGGGGGCGGAGCCCCGTGATGAGCGGATGACCCCCGGTGGGACACCGCCCCCGGCACTCCCTGCGGATTCGATCCGGTATACGTTCGGGAGACACGCCCATGAAACAGGGTGCCGAACGCTAGAATGTCGCGGCAGTGACCACCGGTCCGACCGGGCACCCCATCCGCCTCTCATCTGAATCCTGGTATGCGAAACTCTGACCGACTTCCCCCACGCGAACTGCCCAAGCGGCGTTCCGGCCGCCACCGCAACCCGCTGTCCTTCGACAACTGGTTCGGCACTCCCGCCCTGATCATGGCGGTCCCGGGCACGGCCGACCGGGCCAAGGACGCCGACGGCGAGTCGATCGGTGCCCGGATGGCCGACCTCGTGCGCGCCTACCGCCCCGAGGTCACCATCCGCTACGGCCACACCGAGGGCGACGAGCAGACCCTGACCGAGGCGCTCTCCGGCCTCGATGCCTCGGACGACAGACCCCTGGCCGGTGTCGTCGTTCCGCTGGTCACGGCTCCGCACACGAAGACCTCCGCCGCGATCGAGGCGGCCGTCGCCGAGACGGGCGCCGACGTGCGCGTCACCGAAGGTCTGGGACCGCATCCCATGCTCGCCGAGGTGCTGCACCTGCGCCTGGCCGAGTCGGGGTACGTGCGCGCCGACCGTATGCGGCTGATCAGCGTGGTCGCCCGCGACACCACCATGGCCGACGGGGTCGTGGTCGGAGCCGTGGGCGGTGAGGGCGCGGCCGGGGCCGCCGGTGTCAGCGCGGTGCTGCTCGCCGCCCGCCTGGGCCTGACCGTGCTGCCCGCCGACCTGGAGGACGAGGCCGCGCTCGAACAGATCCTGGGGCAGCTGAACCAGGGCGGGTGCAAGCGCCCGGTGATCGCGCCCAGCGCCCTGGGGCCGGAACTGCCCCGTGAGGAACTGGAGGCGCTCGCCTCGCGCTTCGGCGCCAGGCTCGGCGAGCCCCTGGGCGCGGACAGCCTGCTGGGCAAGATCGCCGCCCTGCGCTACGCCGAGATCCTGAACTCGCTGGGTGTGGAGCAGCCGCCCACGGTCGAGGAGCTGCCCGCTCCGGTGGGCTCACGGCACCGTCCGGAGGCATGAGGGCACGGATCCGGTAACGGGACACGGCGCCCTGGGGCGCGACACGCCGTACTCCGAGCAGTACCAGCGCGCACACGGGGGTCGTCCGCTCAGCGGGCGACCCCCGTTGTCATGCGCCTGGACCTGCGGTTTCTCCGGTGCGTGAGTGGCTCGTAGCATACAGTGCGGGAGGCGGAGTCCAAAGAAACGGCAACTGATAGTGATTGTTTGACAGCATAAAGCAAGAATCTTTCGATAGTCTCGGCTCGACCGAAAGCCGCCGAGGCGCCCTCCCGGAGCCCGGCAACCGCACAGGCTGGAGGGGGCCATGCGCAGAACCCGCGACAACGCGCCCACGATCCGGGGACAGCTCACCCGTATCGTGCTGATTCCGAGCCTGTGTTTCCTCGCGCTCTGGCTCGTCGTAGCCGCCGTTGGCACGGTCCAGGCCGTCCAGTTCATGGGCGCCGTCATCCAGGCGCGCGAGGGAACCCAGATCTTCTCCGAGGCGGCCGAGGAGGTGCGCGCCGAACGCCGCCTCTCCCTGGTCTACCTGGGCCGTGTGGAGAGCGACGATCCCGACGCCGAGGTCGGCACCGCCCTCGACGAGCAGCGTGAGAGTACCGACAACGCCATGGCCGAGGCCGTCGCCCTCGCCGAGCGTCTGTGGGACACCCGCGACGACGAGGTCAAACGCAGCGCGACCGCCCTTCTGGACGGCCCCGGGATCCTGGAGGAGGTCCGTGCCCGCGTCGACGGGCACGCCGTCGAACAGCACGAGGCCCTCCTGCGCTACGGCGAGGTCCTGGAGAGCACCACCCGGGCCACCACCGCGCTCGTCCACACCACCGACGGCGGGGAGAACCTCACCGACGCCGTACTGACCAGCGAACTCATGGGTGCGAGCTCCGTCTACTCCACCGCCGACGCCCTGCTCGCGGGCAGCATCGCCCGCGGGGAGATGAGCTACGAGGAGACGGCGCACTTCACCTACCTCACCGCCTCCTACCGCGACACCCTGGAGCCTGTCAGCGCCGCCATGCACCCGAGCGTGGGCGCGCGCTACGACGCGATGGTCGCCCAGGACTCCTGGGCCCGGGCCGAGGAGCTCAGCCGCCAGGTGGTCACCCGGCGCCCGGCCGTCGAACCCGCCGAATCCGAGGACGGATCCACCGGCGCCGGGGGAGGACCCCCGGGCCCCCGGTGGAACACCACTGTCGACGTCGCGGCGGACGCCTGGAACGACTCCTCGGGCGAGGCCGCTCTGGCGCTGGAGGAACTGGCCCAGGCCCAGGCACGGCGCACCGTCGACCTGGCCTGGAGCGCCGCACTGCTGCGCGTCTCCCTCGGCGTCGCGGCGGCCGGGCTCACCCTGGTGGGCGGTGTGGCCGCCATCGTGATGGTCGGGCGTTCCTCGCGCCGCCTCACCGACCGCCTGGCCCGCCTGCGCGGACAGATCCTGGAACGCGACGACGACCTGCCCGACATCGTCGACCGGGCCCAGCGCGGCGAGAAGGTCGACGTCCAGGACGAACTGCCCCCGCTGGACGAGTGCGGGGACGACGAGATCGGCCAGGTCGCCGAGGCCTTCGACACCGCCCAGCTCACCGCGGTGGAGTCGGCGGTACGCCAGGCCGAGATCCGCCGGGGCGCCAACCGGGCCTTCCTGGGGATCGCCTTCCGCAACCAGAACCTGGTCCAGCGTCAGCTCCGCCTGCTCGACGAGATCGAGTACCACGAGCAGGAGCCCGAGGCGCTGCGTCGCCTGTTCCGCCTGGACCACCTGGCCACACGCGCCCGACGCTACGCCGACAACCTCATCATCCTGGGCGGGGGCCAGTCGGTCCGCCGCTGGCGCCAACCGCGCCCGCTCGTGGACGTGCTGCGCGCCGCGATCGCCGAGACCGAGGACTTCGAGCGCGTCCGCCTGACCTCCGCGCCCCGTGTGCTCATCCACGGGCAGGTGGTCGCCGACGTGGTGCACCTGCTCGCCGAACTTGTCGAGAACGCCACCCAGTTCTCCCCGGCGGGCACCCCGGTCGACGTCGGCTGCTCCCCGGCCACCGAGGGGCTGGTGGTGGAGGTCGAGGACCGCGGCCTGGGCATGTCCGAACACGGGTACGCGGAGGCCGAGCGCACCCTCACCCAGCCACCGGAGTTCGACGTCATGGCACTGCCGGACGATCCCCGACTGGGTCTGTTCGTGGTGGCCCGTCTGGCGGGGCGGCACGGGGTACGGGTGTGGTTGCGGCCCTCCCCCTACGGGGGTACCCGGGCGACCGCGCTCATTCCCGCGTCGTTGCTGGAACCGGTCGAGAACCCCGTGACGGTCGCGGGCACACCGGCTGGTGGCCAGGCTCCGGCGGTTCTTCCGAGCGGTCGGCCGGAGCCCCCGACGCAGGGCGCGGTCCCCCTCCACGGGTCCTTCCCCGGCGGAACGGGAGCCCCCGCCCATGACCGGAGCGGCTCGCAGGTACCCGTGTCCCACCCGGGCCACAGCGGTCCGCAGCCCCTGGCGCCGGACGCGTGGACCGGCCCCCAGGAACCCGTAACGCCCCCCGGCCACAGCGGCCCCCAACCCTTCGTGCCGCCCGCCACGTGGACCGTCGCCCCGGACCCCGTACCCCCGTGGAACGGTCAGCGGGGCGCCTTTCCTCCGCACGGCGCGCCCCAGGGATCCGTTCCGCCGGGAGGCCCCGGGGCGGGGGAGCGGGCTCCGGGGGCTTCCCCCGACGATCCCGTCGGTGGGACGCCCGCCCCCGCACGGCCGAGGGGGAACGGTGAGAGCTGACGACCCCCGCGTCCGGGGAGCGGACACCACCGCTCCCCGGGCCCGCGCGGCGGGGCACACGGCCGACGCCGCCCACCACGAGGAGTTCGGGCAGGAGCGCTTCCTGCGTCCCTTCGCCGTGACCGCGGGTGACCCCGACGCCCACGCCTTCGACGGCGCCGACGACGGGGAGCCGGGGGTCGACCTGCTCAGCCTGGTCGTCGCCGCACGCGTCCCCGGTCGCCGCGAGATGCTGCGACCCGAACGCGAGACGATCCTCAACCACGCCCTGCGTGCCCGCACCGTCGTCGAACTCGCCGCCGAGGTGGGACTGCCGGTCGGACAGGTCAGGGGCATCGTCTCCGGCATGATCGCCGAAGGTGCGCTCCAGCGCTGCGGTCCCTCGCGCCCCCTGGGCCATGAGGACCTGCTGCACGCCGTCCTCGTCGGACTGCGCGCCCTCTGACCGACGCGTCCGTCCGCCGGAGGAGGGATCCGGCGCGGGGGCGACGTGGGTCCGGCGCGTGTCGGAGCGGGTTTTCCACAGGTTCGAGGACACCCTGGTACTGGCCTACGCGGCGCTTCAGCATAGGAAACGGCGGTGGTACGGGACGGTCCCGCGACCACCGCCGGAGGTGATCATGCGTGTTGTCCGGTGGGTCGTGGCGGTCCTCGCCGCCGTGCTCGCACTCACCGCGGCCCCGGCCGCCGCCAGCCCACGAGGGGGAGAGTTGGACGGATTCACCATCGGGCACCTGCCCGACCAGATCGACGAGCGCACCTCGGTCTCCGACTTCGAGTACGAGTGGGGTGACGTGGCCTTCTCCAGCCGGGTGTGGGAGAAGAGCCTGCCCGGGGGAGGCGCCAGAGTGGTCCTCCAGGTCCTGGTCATGCGCGGATCCGGGCTCACCGACCTGCCCGCCGTCCGCGACTTCCTGGCCGAGTACCACGAGCGCTCCCCCGACTGGGAGCTCACCGAGTTCGACAACAACGGCCACACCGCCCTGCACGGCGAGACCGAGGCGTTCTGGACCCCGGCCGCGGGGGTGGCGGTGGAGGTCCGCGACGCCTTCGGCCTGGTCGGCCGGGAGGATCTCCTGGCCACCGCACGCGGTATCAGGGCGCAGGCCCCCGGCTGACGGGTCCCGGCCAGCGGGCTATGGCTGACGGGTCCCGGCCGACCGGCTCCGGTGGGTGGCCCCCGAACGGCGGGACCTCAGCACCCGGAGAGCACCTCGCGCAGCGCCGTCTCCTCCTCCGGATCCACGGTCAGGTCCCACACGTGCTTGACCTCGATCCACGAGACCACGTAGTCGCAGTGCGAGGACTCCAGCGGCGGCATCCAGTCGGAGGGATCGGAGTCGCCCTTGGACCGGTTGCTCGACGCGCTGACCGCCCACAACTGGGAGGAGTCCAGGTCGTTGGCGAAGCGCTCGCGCTCCGCGGTCGTCCACGCGTGGGCGCCCGAGCGCCAGCCCTCGTTCAGGGGCACCATGTGGTCGATGTCCAGATCACTGGAGTCGGTGAAGGTCTCACCGTCGTAGGGGCTGTACCAGGAGCCGGAGACCGGATCGCACTCCTCGTCGACCTCCACGTCCTCGCCGTCACTCAGCAGGACCACCTGCCGGGTGTCGCATCCGTCCCGCACGCCCGAGGTCCAGTGGGGGAACAGCGACCGGTCGTACCCCGGCGGGTCGTCCTCCGCCTCCACACGGAGCTCCGCCAACCGCTGGCGGGCCTGCTCCACCGGGGAGGAGGCCTCCGACGGAGACTCGGCGGCGGTGCTCTCCGGGTCCGGTCCGGGCACGGCCGACTGGTGGAGGGAGCACCCGGCGAGGGCGAGGACGGCGACCGCCGAGGCGGCCACGGTGCTGATCCGGCGCGAGGACATGACGACACTCCAGGGAGGAGGAGACGGAACCGACCACACCAGCTTGGCCCATCGCCGCCCCGTACGCCTCCCCTTCGCCTCACGGGTGGGGGACGGCCGGAGAACGTCCCGGCCCCGGCCCACGCCGACGTTCCGTTCCCGGTTCGTGCCGACCCCGTGTCCCCGGTGTTCGTCGGAGGCGCGGGCCAGGGGCTCTGTTGGGGCCATGCGCGTCAAGGACCGCGCCGGGACCACGCGCGTCAGCGACGCCTTCCGCTCCCCGGCCAGTGCTCCAGGGTGCGCGCGAACCCCTCCACCAACAGCGCGTAGGACTCGTCCACGTCCTCGGGAAGCCCGAAGCCTCCGCGCGTCTCCAGGTCCACGAAACCGTGCAGCGCGCTGCGCAGTGCCCGGATCGCGTGCACCATCTGTTCCTCGGCGATCCCGAACCCGCGCAGGACGGCGGCCAGCGCCTCCACCGGGTCGGTGGACAGCTCCGGTGCGGGCCCGACCCACCGAGGCAGCTGCTGGAGGGCGACGTAGCGTCCGGGATGGGTGTGCGCGTAACGGCGGTAGGCATCGGCCGCCGCGTGCAGCGCGTCCGTACCGGAGCGGCCCACGGCGGCCCGCTGCACGGCCTCGCCGATCCCGTTCGTCCCCAGCAGCGCCACCTCCCCGCGCAGCCCCGTCAGTCCGTCGACGTGCTTGTACAGACTGGGCGTGGCGACACCGAGCCGTTTGGCGACCGCGGCCAGGGACAGGGAGTCGAACCCCTCCTCGTCGCTGAGCCGCGCCGCCTCCTCGGCCACCAACGCCGGTGTCAGTCCCGCCCTAGGCACCGGCCACGACCTCCCCGAGCAGGGTCTCCAGAGCGGGAACGACCACGTCGGGCCGTTGGGCGTGGGCGTAGTGGCCGCACTCGGGCACCATCAGCACCGATCCGTCGACCACGGAGGCCACCCACTCGGCCTCGGCACGCGGGTCCTTCCAGTCGGAGTCCCGCTCGCCCATGATCACCACGGCCCGGGCCCGCATGCCCTCCGCGTCGGCGACCGTCTCGTTGTCCGCGTAGACGGTGTCGTGCACGGCGCGGTAGCGGTCGGCCGGACGCAGCATCTCCCGGATGAGCTCCAGCTGGCGCTGGTGTCCCTCGGGGGTCCGACCGGTGTGCAGCCGGTCGTAGAAGGAGACCAGCGCGCGGGGTCCCCACGGGCGCATCAGGAGCAGGCGCATGCCCACGCGCATGAGCGGGCCCAGGGTGCCCGGACGAAGGAAGGGGCCGAGCAGGGCGATACCCGCGACCAGGTCGGGACGCTCCTTGGCGGCGATCGCCGCGGCGCCCGCGCCCATGGAGTTGCCCACGATGACCGCGTCCTGTCCGTCGAGCTCCTCGATGAGCGCGATGGCGTCGTTGGCCGCCGCCCGGCTGGTGTGGTCGTCGAAGGTGGCGTCGCTGTCACCGTGGCCGCGCAGGTCCATGGCGGCGACCCGGTACCCGGCCTCGGCCAGACCGGCTCCGACGAAGCGGAAGGAGTGGCGGTGGTCGAACATGCCGGGCACGCAGACCACGAGGGGACCGGTGTTCCCGGCTCCGTAGAGGTCGTAGGCGATACGCCCCTGGGGGCGCCTGAGGTGGTGCATCGTGTGGGTCCTCGTCTTCTGGCTCATCTCCATAGCCCAAAAGCTAATGCCATTAGCAAACTGCGTCAAGGGAGTCCACCGAGGTTCTCCGCGAGCGGGGGACCCGACCGTCCGCGGGGGGACGCGGGAGGGGACGGGGGTGTGAGCAGCTGCTCCGCCGTAGCCGATAGCGTGGAGGAGGGGCAGAATCCGGATGCCGCTTCGCGGTCTCCCGCCTACACTGCAAGGCAGATCGAGCCCATGGGGCCCGCCTACACAACAGAGAGCAACACAGTGACCGACATCATCGACGAACTCCAGTGGCGCGGCCTGCTCGCGCAGACGACCGACCTTGACGCACTGCGCAAGGCGCTCGCCGATGGTCCGATCACCCTGTATTGCGGGTTCGATCCGACGGCGGGCAGCCTGCACGTCGGCCACCTCACCCAGATCCTGACCCTGGCCCGCTTCCAGCAGGCGGGGCACCGCCCGATCGCCCTGGTCGGCGGTGGCACCGGTCTCATCGGAGACCCCAAGCCCAGCGCCGAACGTCAGCTCAACTCGCTGGAGACGGTGCAGGGCTGGGTCGACAACCTGGCCGGGCAGCTGTCCGCGTTCCTGCGCTTCACCCCCGAGGGCGAGCAGCCGGGGCCGACCGACGCCATCCTCGCCAACAACGGCGACTGGCTCGGCGAGATCAACGCCATCGAGCTGCTGCGTGACGTCGGCAAGCACTTCAGCATCAACCAGATGCTCGCCCGGGAGACGGTGAAGAGCCGGCTCGACGGTGAGGGGATGAGCTACACCGAGTTCAGCTACGTGCTGTTGCAGTCCTACGACTACGTCCAGCTCTACCGGCGCCACGGCTGCACGCTCCAGACCGGCGGCTCCGACCAGTGGGGCAACATCACCGCGGGCCTGGACCTCGTCCGCAGGATGGACGGCAACGAACCGCACGGCCAGGCGCACGCGCTGACCACGAACCTGCTCACCAAGGCCGACGGCACCAAGTTCGGCAAGACCGAGTCCGGCAGTGTCTGGCTCGACCCCGAGCTGACCTCGCCGTACGCCTTCTACCAGTTCTGGTTCAACGCCGACGACCGCGATGTGGTCCGCTACCTCAGGACCTTCAGCTTCCGCAGCCAGAGTGAGATCGAGGAGTTGGAGCGCCAGACCGAGGAGCGTCCGCAGGCCCGCGCAGCCCAGCGCACCCTGGCCGAGGACCTCACCACGCTGGTGCACGGCGAGGAGGAGTGCCGCAAGGTCAAGGAGGCCAGCCTGGCGCTGTTCGGTCGCGCGGACCTGGCCGAGCTGGACGCGCGTACGCTGGACGCCGCCCTCGCGGAGGTCCCCAAGGCCGAGGTCGAGGGGCCCGTCGAGGAGCTGCTCGTGACCGATCTGTTCGCGCGGAGCGGTCTGACGCCGAGCAAGTCCGCGGCCCGCCGGGCGATCCAGGAGGGCGGGGCCTACGTGAACAACGTCAAGGTCACCGACGTGGAGGCCACGCTCAGGGCCGAGGACGTGCTCGAAGGGCGCTTCGTGGTGCTGCGCAAGGGCAAGCGCAACATCGGCGGTGTCGTCCTCAACGGCTGACACGGCGAACCGCGGGCTGGCGCCATGCCGCTGGCCCGCGGTCCTGCTGGCGCAGGTTTGGAGGGGAATCTTCCGGGCAGGATGCCAGTTGTCTGAACAAAAGCCGACGTGCATCGCGTCGCGGGGGCCTTCACAAGCTGCCCAGCAGGGGCGACAAGGTCCCGGATCCCGGAGCTGACACCGGATCCGGGCTTTGGCTTGACGCCCGCTCCCGACCTCCCTATACTCGAACGAGTCGCTACAGGACGGCGAGGATCCTTCGGGGTCGACTCAGAACCGGACTGTGATCGCGAAATCTTTCTCTCCAGGTCGAGCTGGTTCGAGCAGTGCCTCGGTGCC
>NZ_ANAX01000345.1 GCF_000341065.1 Nocardiopsis halotolerans DSM 44410
AGGAACTCGTAGATCTCCCGCGGCTTGGGCAGGGCGTCGTCGTCGGATCCCGTGGGGAGGGCGAAGTCCTCCTCCTCCATGATCTCGTTGCACAGGCCGACGCACTCGTCGCAGATACAGATGTGGCCGGGCCCGGCGATGAGCCTGCGGACCTGGCTCTGGTCCTTGCCGCAGAACGAGCACTTGAGCAGGGGCCCGCTGGCACCGGTGCGTGTCACTAGAAACGTTCTCCTCACGCGGGCAGCACCCGGGTGGATCGGCGGGGTCGCCCCCGGCCAGATGATCTGAACATCCGGATTATTCAAGGTATCCCCTGCCGGGCGCGAGCCGCAAAGCGACGACCGCGCCGGACCAGCGGTTCGAACCCACGCCCCAGCGCGCCCGAGCGGGGTGACCCTCCCCCGATCGTCAACTTCTGTTGACTTTTGCGGAGAGTCAACCTACGTTGACTCCTGAGGGGTGGGCCGCTCCCCCACCAGCGAGGACGCACGCGCCACGCGTCACCTCGCCCTGCCCGCACACGTGTCGGAGGGTCGGAGGGCGTCCGTCCTCCCCCGTGCGACAGACCCGAGAGGTGAGGAACCATGAGCATCGCCTTCGACGACCACGAGCCCGACCCCGAGGGCCTGCACCGGTGGACCGCGCACGGTTTCACCGTGGTCGAGGCCCTCCGCTGGATCGACGCCGGATTCCGGCTGGCGGAGGCCGAGCGCTGGCGCGCCAGCGGCGTGTACCGGCCCGGCCCCGCCCAGGAGTGGCGCGCGGCCGGACTGAGCCCGTACACGGTCCGGCCCATGCTCCGGGCGGGGATGACCCCTCGGGACGCCGTGCGCTGGCACGAACTGGGCTACTCCGCCTCCGAGGCGGCCGAGCGGCACCTGGCCGGTGAGCGCCCCCGACCGCGTCGGCCGTTGCGGGGGTTGTTGCCCGCGCGGCGGATCACCGGTCCCGACCTGAGCGAGGAACAGGCCCAGAGCATGGACGCACTGCTCTCGGCGGGGGTACCGGCGGCCACCGCGCGCGCCTACCTGGACGCGGGGTGGGACGGTGCCGACGCCGTGCCGTGGGCCCGCGCCGGGGTGGATCCGGTGCGGGCGAGGGTGTACCGGGTGATCGGGTTCTCACCCCGGGAGGGCGCGGGGCTGGGCGGGAACGGCCGCGACGCCCTGGAGTTCCTGTGCGAGTGGTGGGACGCGGGCGTGCCCCGGGAGGAGGTCGCCGCCTGGACGATGGCCGGGTTCGGTCCCGCCGAGGCCGCCCGGCTCCGGGCCGCGGGCACGGGTCCGCGGGAGGCGCGTGCGCTGCGCGCGTCGGGCGACCGGGCTCCGGAGGAGGACTCCCCCGAATGACGGGCGGGGCGGGCTTCGAGCCCCGTGGGCAGCGGGTTCCCGATCGCTGGGACCTCCCCTCGGAGAGGGAGGCCACGGTGATGGGATCCGACTGGTGGAGGACCTCTGGCCGTCGTGGGAGCGCTTCTGTTCCCGACTCCGTTTTCCGGTTCCAGGTCTGGCTATCGGCGGGCCGTGGACAGGTCGGCGGAGGCGACGGCGTGCCCGGCGCCTCGGGCGTCGGAGCGGGCGGTGATCCGCCCGTCGGCGACGCGGACGGCGGTCTCGGTCGTATCGTCCACCACGGGCACACCCACGGCGGCGGCGATCTCGCCGGACTCGTCGAAGACCACGCGCAGGCGCGGCCAGGCGTACTCCGGGAAGGCCTGGCGTAGGCAGCCGCACAGGTCGGCCACGGCCAGTCGCGCCAGCGGGGTCAGTTCGTCCGGGTCACCGGTGACCACCACGACGGTCACGGCGGCCCCGGCGGGCGCGGAACGCAGCGCCTCCTCGGCCGCTTCGAGGCGGTGCGTGCCCAGGACGGCCACGATCCCGTCCTCGGCGAGGGACACGGCCCGTCGGCGGACGGCGTCGAAGGCCTCCGGAGGCGACCAGTCCTCGTCGGCGGACCGGGCCGGGGAGACGTGCGGGAGGTGGGGCGGCCGCCAGACGTCCGCCAGGTCCAGGTCGGCCAACCGCTCACAGGCGCGGACGACGTTGAAGGGATCCACGAAGCCGGGGGCGACGTCGGCCATCTGACCGGCTCCGTACAGGGTGGTGAGCACGGTCTCGGCCACGCGCGTCCGGCGTCCGCCCGGCTCGGGCGGCGGTTCCAGTGCTTCCAGGGACAGGCTGAGCAGGACCGCGTTCAACCGCATGAGCTGGGCGAAGGCGTTGCGGGTCGGTTCGTCGGCGAGGACCTCGGGGGTGAGCCCGGCACCGGTCCGCAGGGGCTCGCCGGTGACGGGGAGTCGGGAGGCCCAGGCGTGGGCGAGCGCGCTCAGGGCGGTGTGCGCGGTGCGCCCGGGTTCGGGGCGCGGCCCCTCGGCGGCGTGCTCGGCGGTGTCGGCCAGGACCGAGAAGTACAGGGCGCGCTTGCCGGGGAAGTTGGAGTAGACCGCGCCCCGGGTGAGGTCGGCGCGTTCGGCGATGCGGTCGACCTTGGCGTCACGGAAGCCGTGTTCGGCGAACTCGTCCCTGGCCGCGGACAGCACGCGGGCCCGGTTGCGGGCCTGTCGCTCCGCCCTGGTGAGCCGGGCCATCGTCCTCCCTCGCTTCGGCGCCCATCCATCCTAGTTGGGATACTCCGGACATCCGGATACGGGGAGCATCCCGATGCCCTGGTCATCCGAGCCCCGCGCCTGGGCTTCGGAGAGCACAGTTGTCATGGGCTGTGGGGTTCCTTGTGAGGTTCTTCGATGATGCGCCCCTTGACCGCATCCCGGTTGCGCACGTCCTGACCCGCCCGAATGCGGATCGTGAGATTGGCGTTGTCCGCAACCGGCATCAGATCCAGCCCTGGCCTGGCATCGACAAGCCAAAGCGAACGAAGGTGACTGTTGGCGGCCAGCGGTGTCAAGGAGGAGAGGTTCTTGCAACCATCCAGATAGAGCTCTGACAGTTCGAGTTCCCCCAGGGAAGCCAGATCCTCTACCAGCAGGCCTCTCAGGTCGAGCCGCTGAAGCTCGTGCTGCAAGGAGAGGGGGCTCAGGTCCTGCACCCGGGGAAGATCTCTGATATACAATTCACGCAATTGCAATGCGGACAGTGGTTCGAGATCCGTGACCCACGGACAGTCCGAGAGATTCAGAGTGGTGATGCCTGGTGCTCTCGCCACCACTTCGACCAGGCCACCGTCCAGTCGGGGATTCAGCAACCCCAGCCCGGCGATCTGACCCGTGAGAGGAAGCTGTTCTACACTCGCCAGGTTCTGACAGTCGATAAGCCAGAGTTGCACGAGCTGACGTTGGGACATGAGCGGATCGAAGTCCGTCACATCGTCCAAACAACGCAACCACAGTTCATCCAGCTGAGGCATACGGCTAATAAAAGAAATATCATCCAGGCCGGTGAAGCCCACACTGAGTTCGCGCATTTCCCGGAACCCGGTGAACACCTCTGGGTCAACCTCGCGGTCGAAATTTGTATGGAATTCTCGTAGTGTCCCAGCATGGTGACGTAGTGGACCAAGGTCCGTGGCCTGGTTTCGCATGAGAGAGATTCCGTACAACGGAGGCAGGCCAGCGAGGAAGGAAAGGTCCTCCAAATCAGGCACGTGTACCCACAATTGCCGAAGCCTGCGGAGGCCTCCCAAACGGGCTAATGCATCAAGCTGGTTCGGAGCCTCGACGAGGAGTCGACCATCCCTCAGCGGAGCGTCGTCTAGTACGCGCCGCGCGTACTCTCCTGGGTCGAAGTAAGCCCAATCACGCTGCAAGCCATGCTGGACCCTGGGCCGATCATCCTGGCGGTATCCGGTGAGCAGGTCCAGCGCCCGGGGACCGTTGATGAGTGCTGCAGTGTGCACCGTAGCCCTCGCCTGCGCCTCCGTGAGCCCGTCCAGACTCGTCGGAAGGCGGTCCAGCACCGCCTCGCCCGCCGTGGACAGCGAACGCGCCGTCGCCATATCCCGAGGCGGGACCACATCATCGACACAGGCGTGGATCTGCCCCCGCAGCTCCACCGGCACCGTCGAGGCGGTCTCCAGGCAGGCTGCGGCCAGCAGCTTCAGATAGCGGGCGTGCCGAATCTCCTCCTGCGCCCGACTCAGGATTCCGCCCAACAGTTCCGCCAACTGCGGCCCGTTGGCGTGCCCGACCGCCATGACGACCGTCTCCCGCCAGCCGGGTTTGTGCGCCTGCTCGACCAGGTACTCGACGTCGTGGTCGTAGATCGCCTGCTTGGCGGTCAGGTACTCCTGCACGGTGCGGTGCACGAAGTCCACCCGGCCCTCGACCGGTTCCCGCAGCACACCGCTGCGCTGGAGCAGGTGCTCGGTGACGATCTCGGCCGTGTCATCCACCCGGGGCATCGTGGCCAGCCGGTCCTCGATCTCGCGCAGCACCACCGGTTTGGGCAGCTCGGACCGGGAGGAAACCGACAACCGCCAGGCCAGGTCCTGCAAGAGGCGCGACTTCTGCGCGTAGTCCAGATCCACGTCACGGAAGGCGGGAACACCGCGTTCACCGTCCCTGCGATCCAGCAGCATCTCCAGCGTCGCCGCGTACAACCCCATGCGGTCACGCGGCAGACGGGTGGCGTGGTCCAGGTTCAGAGCACACAGCATCGCGGCCAGCAGCGGTGTCGCGGCCAGGGCACGCAGGTGTGGCGCACCCTCCAGCCGCGCGAGAAGGGAGTTCTCGTACCCGGGTAGCTCCTCCACCGCACACGGCAATCCGGGAGAGTCCGCGATCGCCTGGTGCCACTGCCGGATCAACTCCCGTAGGTCGTCCGGGCTCATGGGTTCCAGATGGGCGGTGGTGAACCCCTCCCCCTTCAGCCAACGAGCGCTGGCGGCGGCCGGGCGGCTGGTGACGACCACCCGCACCCCGGGGAAGGCCACCAGCAGGTCACGCAGCCATCCGGGTACTTTCCGCCGCTGGGTCGTGGACAGCTCGTCGACCCCGTCCACGAGCAGCAGCGCCTTCCCGGACCTGAGACGGCGGTGCACCCAGCCCCTGGGCATGAGGCCGGTGAGCGCGTCCGCCGTCCCGTCCAGGAAGTGCTCGGGTCTGGGCAGCTCCCCGTCGGCGTGGCTGCGCAGCTTGACGAGGAAGGGCGTACACCCGTTCCACTCGTGCAGCTCGGAGCCGAAACCCCGCCGTACGGCCGTGATCGCCAGCCACCGCAGCAACGTGCTCTTGCCCGAACCGGCCTCGCCCCGGATCAGCGTGCGCCGCCGGTCGCCCAGCGCCGCCTCCACCCGCATGGTGGCGGAGACGCGGTCCTCCGTGTGCCAGCGCTCCCCCGTCATCGACAGGTGGCCCATGCGGCGATCGGCGTCCCCCGCGCCCTCCCTGCGTTCGGCGGACACACTCAGGCTGATGTAGGCCACGCTCAGCGAGGTCTGCGGACGGTAGCGCCGCACCTGGACTCCGAACAGCTCCACGTGGTCCAGGACCCGGCTGACGTGGTCGGCGTAGCGGCGCCCGAACTCCTCGTCGTCGTCAACGCCCTCCGGGGCGTCCAGCGAGCGGGGCGGTATCCGGGCGAGGACGGTCGAGACCTGCTCGGACAGCCCCGACAGGCGACCCAGGACCTCGACGGCCGCACGCGGTTCGAACTGGGGCAGCTCGATCACGATGCGGACCAGGTCGTCGCAGCACTCCGCCAGCAGCACGTCGAACAGCCGCGCCCCGGCCTCACCCAGCTCGAAGCGCGGATCTCCCCGTCGCATCCGCGAACGCACGTCCCGAGCCAGGACCACCGGGTCGGCGTCGGCCTCGAACAGGGCGGCGTCCGTCAGGTCCGCCTCCTCCAGCACCTCCGTGACCTCCGCGAGCACGGCGGCCTTGTCCGCCTCGGTGAGGCCGCGCAGCTCGTGTTCACACAACGGCTGCAACCGCTCCATCACCGCGAGAGCGATCCCCTCGATCTGGTGCTCGACCCTCCTCCGCGCGACGGCGTCGCGGAAACTGACCCGGATCAACTCCGTCAGATCCCTGCCGCGGTCGGCCTCCGCCGCCCTCCGCGCGAGCCACACGCGGCCCGCCTTCGTCGCGACCGTCTTGGCCGTCGTCACCACCGCCGTCTCCAGCACCGCCATGCGCTCCCCGCGTCCTCCCGCCGGTTCCCGACCAACCGTGTCGGCCCCGAAGATAGAGCCGCCAGGCCCGGCGTGGAAGGGAAACCGGGAAAATTCCCACAGGGACCGGACAAGGGCACCGGATCCCTCACCCGACTGCCGACACCGGGACACCCAACTCGGCGGGTGTGTCTCTCAGGGATCTCTCATCTTGTCCTGGTTCGATGGGGTCCGATGAGCAAGCACACCATCCTCGTGGTGGACGACGCGCCCAACATCGTCGACCTCGTCGCCACGGTCCTGGGGTTCCACGGTTTCCACGTCGTGACGGCGACGTCACTGGAGCGGGCGCGCCGCGCGGTGGCCGACCACGACCCCGACCTCCTCGTCGTCGACGTCATGCTGCCCGACGGGGACGGCTACACCCTGTGCCAGGAGGTCCGGGCCAGCAGGCCCGAGACCGGCATCGTCTTCCTGACCGCGCGCGACGCGCCCGGTGACCGCATCGCCGGGCTCACCTACGGGGGCGACGACTACATCACCAAGCCGTTCGAGATGGACGAGCTGGTCGCCCGCGTCCGCGCCGTCCTGCGCCGCCTGCGGCCCCGCCCCGAGGACGAGGAGCACCCGGCGCACCGCGTCCTGCGCGTGGACGACGTCGAACTGGACCAGGACCTGTTCGAGGTCCGCCGCGCCGGGGAACCGATGCACCTCTCGCGTACCGAGTACGAGCTCCTGCGGTACCTCATGGAGAACGCCGACCGGGTGCTCTCGCGGGAGCAGATCATCGACCACGTGTGGAGCATGGACTACAGCGGCAGCTCCAACATCGTCGACACCTACATCCGCTACCTGCGGCGCAAGCTCAACGCGGTGGGTCCCAACCTCATCCACACGCACCGGGGCTTCGGCTACACCATGCGCGGCGGCGGGGAGCGGTCGTGATCGCGCGCCGCCCGGCCGGGTGGAGGTCCGCGCCGTGACCCTGCGCGCCAGACTGATCGCCCTGCTGATGGCGATCACCACCCTGGCCCTGGCGATCGTGGTCTCCGTGGGCGCCCTCACCCTGCGCTCCTACCTGACCGACCGGCTGGACGGGCAGCTGGAGCTCATCGCCGAGTTCGTCCGCGCCCAGCAGGACTCGATCTTCACCGACGACCTCGACGCGCTGATCGGCGAGGTGAGCGCGCCCCGGGAGCTCTTCGTCGAGGTCGACTCCCCCTCCGTCGACCACCGGGACCCCACGTTCGACTCCTCACTGCTGGACGCGGTCGCCGGGCGGGTGGAGAACGGCACCCCGACGACCGTCGAACACGAGGGCACCCCCTACCGGATCACGTACCTGGAGCTGCCCCGCCACTCGGCGCGCCTGGTGGTGGCCCTGCCCCTGGAACCGGTGGAGGAGGCCGTCGGCCGCCTGGTCCTGACCGGCACCGTGACCTCCGTGCTGCTCCTGGGCGTGTGCGGCTCCGTCGCCTCCTCCGTGCTGCGCTGGGGGCTGCGCCCGCTGGGGGACGTGGTGGACACGGCCGAGGCGATCGCCGACGGCGACACGGACCGCCGGGTCCCGGTGGACCCGCACCGGGCCCGCACCGAGACCGGGCGTCTGACCGTGTCGATCAACCGTATGCTGGCGCACCTCCAGTCGGCGATCCGGTCGAGGACGGACTCCGAGGAGCGCATGCGCCGCTTCGCCGCGGACGCCTCACACGAGTTGCGCACGCCCCTGACGGTGGTGCGCGGGTACCTCCAGATGCTCGCCGGGGGCATGGTCACCCTGGAGGAGCGGCCGGACGTGATCCCCCGGGCGCAGGCGGAGGCCGAACGCATGTCGCGCCTGGTGGAGAACCTGCTCTACCTGTCGCGGCTCAACGAGCGCGCCGAGGCCGTCCCCTCGGCCCGGCCGTCGGTCGTCCCCCTGGCGGAGCTGGTGCGCGACTGCGTGTCCGACGCGCGCGCCGCCGCTCCCGACCGTCTCATCCGCACCGAGATCCGGGACGAGTGCCTGGTCACCGGGGACCGGGACTCCCTGCACCAAGCCCTCGCCAACGTCCTGGCCAACGTGCTCACCCACACCCCGCCCGACAGCGACGCGGTCGTGCGCCTGGAACGGGTCGACGGGCGGGCCGTGCTGGAGGTCTCCGACTCGGGTCCGGGCATCGGCCCCGAGTCGGCGGCCTTCGTGTTCGACCGCTTCTACCGTGATCCGGCCGCGCACGAGCGCGAGGGCAGCGGGCTGGGCCTGTCCATCGTCAGCGCGGTCATGGCCGCGCACGGGGGCGACGCCCGCCTGCGTTCGACGGTCGAGGAGGGCACGACCGTGACGCTGACCTTCCCGCCGCGCGGAGCCGCCCCCGCCGGTGACGAAGGCCTCACGCCGACGGGCGGGTTCCCATCCGATTCTCATCCTCCTCGCAGGTCTTCCTCATCCGCGCCCGATGGCCTGGAGCCGTGGTCAGCGGATCCCCACGCCCGGTCGGGGTTTCGCAAGGCCGGTGAGGCACGGAAGAGGCGGAGTATGGCGACACTGTTGTACCGGATCGGATCCTTCTCCTACCGCAGACGGTGGTGGGTGCTCGGGGCGTGGCTGGCGCTGATCGCGGTCGCCGCCACGGCGGCGTTCGCCTTCCGCGCGCCCATGAGCGACACCTTCGAGATCCCCGGCACGGAGTCACAGGAAGCCGCGGACATGCTCGCCGAGCGCTTCCCCGAACGCGGCGGCGGCACGGTCACCGTCGTGGTGCGGGCGCCGGAGGGAGAGGACCTGACGGCTTCGGAGGAGTACCGGGAGGCCGTCAACGCCACCGCCGAGGAACTCGGGGACGTCGAGGGCGTGGAGGGCGTCACCAACCCGTTCGCGCTGCTCTCCGAGGCGCGTGACGCCCACGACGCCGCCATCGCCGAAGCCGAGCAGGAAGCCCGCGACCTGGCCCGTCAGGAGGTCGAGGGGCAGGTGCCCGAGGGCGCTCCCGGCCGGGACGCGCTCATCGCCCAGGCGCAGGAGCAGGCCTCGGAGCGGGTCGCGGCGGAGAGCCCCGGCTTCGACAGGGCGGCGGCCCTCGAACAGATTCCGCTGTTCTCCGACGATCAGCGGGCATCGCTGCTCCAGGTGCAGCTGGAGGAGCCCGACAGCGATGTCGACCAGGAGACGGTCGACGCGATCCTGGACAGCGGTGACGAGGCCCGTGACGCCGGGCTGACGGTGGAGTACAGCGGTCAGTCGCTGTCCATGGGAGTCCCGGTCATGGGTGTCGGGGAGATCCTGGGCGTGGTCGTGGCCCTGATCGTGCTGATCCTCAACTTCGGGGCCCTGGTCCTGGCCGGGATGCCGATCCTCATCGCCCTGGCCGGTGTGGGTCTGGGCATGGCCTCCGTCTTCTCCCTGGCCTCCGTGCTGGAGCTGAGCAGCACGGCGCCCATCCTGGCGGTGATGCTCGGCATCGCCGTGGGCATCGACTACTCGCTGTTCGTCCTGTCCCGCCACCGCCAGCAGCTCGCCGAGGGCATGGACCCGCAGGAGTCGACCGCGCGGGCGATCGGCACCGCGGGCAGCGCCGTGGTGTTCGCCGGGGTCACGGTGATGATCGCCCTGGTGGGTCTGAACGTGGTGGGCGTGCCCTTCCTCGGTGTCATGGGCGTGGTCGCCTCGGTGACGGTGTTCACCGCCGTACTGGGGGCGATCACCCTGCTGCCCGCCCTGCTCGGGTTCCTGGGTGACCGGGTCGGCGCCCTGCGGATCCCGGTCCTGGGCCGCCGCTCGGAGGCCTCACTGACCGCGAAGGAGACGCTGAGCAGCAGGTGGGCCCGGTGGCTGGTGCGCCACCCGGTGCTGCCCGTGGTCGCGGTGGTGCTGGCCCTGGGAGCGGCCACGCTTCCGGCGACGGACCTGCGTCTGGGGCTGCCCAACGACTCCACGGCCGCCGAGGACACCACCCAGCGACAGGCCTACGAGGTCATCAGTGAGGAGTTCGGTCCCGGGTACGCCTCGCCGCTGCTGCTGGTGGCCGACCTGCGCGACTCCTCCGACCGCGAGGCCGCGGCCGAGGGGATCGCCGAGCGCGTGGAGGGGGTCGAGGGCGTGGAGGAGGTCCATCCTCCCGCCTACAACGGTTCCGGGGACACCGCGATCATCACGGTGCTGCCGGAGGAGGGGCCGTCGAGCACGGCGACCGAGGACCTGCTGCACGACATCCGCGACGAACGCGGCGCGATGGAGGCCGACACCGGAGCGGTCATCTCGGTCACCGGGGCGACCGCGGCGGCGATCGACGTCTCCGAACGGCTCAACGAGGCGCTGCCGCTGTTCCTGGCCATCGTCGTGGGGCTGGCGCTGGTCCTGATGATGCTGGTCTTCCGGTCGGTGCTGGTGCCGCTGAAGGCCGCCCTGGGGTTCGTCCTCAGTGCGGGCGCGGCGCTGGGTCTGACCGTGGCCGTCTTCCAGCAGGGTCACGGCGCGGAGCTGCTGGGCGTGGAGAGCGCCCCGACGCTGCTGGCCTTCCTGCCCATCCTGCTGCTGGGCGTGCTCTTCGGTCTGGCCATCGACTACGAGGTCTTCCTCGTCTCACGGATGCGGGAGGAGTTCACCCACGGGGCCGACGCGCGGGAGGCCGTGGTCACGGGCTTCCGTCAGGGGGCACGTGTGGTCACCGTGGCCGCGGTGATCATGGTGTCGGTGTTCGGGTCGTTCGTGTTCGGCCACGACGAGATGATCAAGCCGATCGCGTTCGCCCTGGCGGTGGGTGTGCTGGTGGACGCCTTCCTGGTGCGGATGACGCTGGTCCCGGCGCTGATGTCGCTGTTCGGCCGCGCGGCCTGGTGGCTGCCCCGGTGGTTGGGCGGGCTGCTGCCCCCGGTCGACATCGAGGGTGAGGGGCTCGCCCACGGGTCCGTGAAGGGGGACGCGGCCGCGGCCGCGGATCCGGTGGGGGACGGGGAGGACGCCGCGTCGCGGCTCTGACCGACGGGTCCCCCGTGGGGCAGGAGAACACCTGACGAGAACGCCCGGACGGAATCCGCTGGATTCCGGCCGGGCGTTCTCCGTGCACGGGCACGGCCCCGTGGGGGCACGGCCTTCACGCGGAGGCACGGTCCCGGGTCAGCCGAGGCGGTCGGCCCACTCCCGCAGGCGGCTGAGGAACGTCCGCCCGGTCGGCGGCGGGTCCTCGACGATCCCCGCGAGGTGGAAGACGTGCGGCATGCCCTCGTACAGGTCGACGGAGGCGTCGACCCCCGCCGTCGCGGCGGCCTCGGCGAACCGCCGCGCGTCGTCCAGGAACAGCTCGTCGCCGCCGACGGGGAGGAGCAGCGGCGGCAGGCCGCGCAGGTCGCCGTGGAGGGGTGACTGCGGCGCCCGGTCGGGGGCGGCCCCCGCCAGGTACCGGGGCAGGATGTGCTCCATGATCGCACCGCCGACCAGGTCCCGGTCCTCGTTCGCGGTGAGCGAGGGGCCGGAGAGGGTGAGGTCGGTCAGCGCCGAGACCGGGACCGCTCCGGCCGGGAGCGGGGTTCCCTCCTCCTTGAGGACCAGGAGCGCCGACAGCAGCAGGGTGGCGCCCGCCGACTCCCCGGCCAGGATGACCCGTGACGCGGGCACCCCCTGGTCGAGCAGGGACCGGTAGACGGCCACCACGTCCTCGACCGGCGCGGGGAAGGGGTGTTTCGGGGAGAGCCGGTAGTCGACGCGCAGCGCGGGGCGTCCGGTGGCCCGGGACAGGCGCTGGGCCAGAATCCGCTCCGTTCCGGGGTGGGTGTGCTCGAAGCCGCCCCCGTGCACGTACACGAGCGCGCCCCGGTCGATCCCCGACCGGTCGGCGTCGATCCAGTCGCAGGGGACGCCGCCGGTGTGCGGGAGCAGGGGCTCGGTGCCCGTGTCCTCCGGCAGGGTGGCGGAGAAGAGCGTTCCCGAGGTGAGGAGTTCGCGCAGGGCGGCGCGCTCCTCCGCGGTGGCCGGTACACGGGTGGTCGTCGCGGTTGTGGGAATGGCGTTTTTCCTTTCCTGTTTTCTCGCATGCTGAATACACGTACGGCGGCCCGTGGAATGGACACACGGAAAACGCCCGATCGGGAGAATCCCCGGGGCGGGTCACGGACACGACCGAGGGGTGCAAGGTGGACCGGCGTACGGACGCGGTCATCGTCGGCCGCCGCCGGGGCGGCTGGAGGAAACCGTGGGGAACACGCGGCCCCACGGGGGTCGTGGGAACGGACCGGCCGCGGAGGGCGTGGGGGAAGAAGGCTCTAGAGGAGGGCCTGGAAGCACGTCATGGCGGCATCAACTCCTCGAGATCGGGTGCCGCCCGCCCGTACGTCATCGCTACGGCGCCGCGCGACACGGAAGGCAATTTATGCCGCGCGGCGGAAAACTGTCAAGCGGAGCCGGTCGAACGGGAAAGGAGAAATGGCACCGGCCGATTGTCTCCTCCGGTCACACCTGCGGCTCCTGTGACTCCCAACCGAACCTGCGGCGGAGCCACGCGGGGACGTACTCCGCGTCGCGGGGGAAGTAGAGGGCGTCCAGGGCGTAGTCGAAGTCCCTGGGAGCGAGGCCGAAGGCGGGTTCGGTGTCGTAGTCGTAGCGGGCGCGGAAGCGGCCGGGTCGCTCGACGACGTACTCGACGCCGAACCACGTGCCCTGCTTCGGCGCGTACATGCCCTCCCGCAGCCTGGACAGCATGCGGCGCACCGGGGAGGGGACACGCGGTGACGTCTCCGCGCCGGACTCGTCGACCTCCCGCAGGTCCACGCTCGTGTATCCGACCACGGCACGGTAGGACAGGCGGATCTCGTGCCAGTCCTCGCCCACAGCCCTCAGGAGCTCCTGACCGACGTCGACCAGGAGTCGCTGCTGTTCCTCCCGGGACAGCGGGGCCGGGGGAACGCTCGGTGTCCCGCCCGGTCGCACAGCGGGCACGGGCCCGGTCCGCCGGGTCTCCTCCGAGGCCAGGTGGGCCCAGTCCGGCCGCCAGCGCGGTTCACGCCCGCGCAGCTCCTCCATGACCGTCTGGGACCAGACACGACCGCCCATGGGATCACTCGGAGCGTGCCAGCGCGGCCAGTGGTCGTAGGCCCGCTCGACCTCGACCGTCTCGGCCGTGACGACCACTCTGAGGAAGAACCACCGGCCGTGCTCGGGATGGGCCTCGACGTCCCGGAGGGTGCGCAACAGGGGACCCAGCCCCACGCCCCCGAGGACCTCCTCGCCCGACTCCTTGGTGATCCTCCAGCCGCCGGTGACGCCGTGGGTGAGCGTGGTGCTCGTTCCCGCGTCGAGGGCGTTGTCCCGGATCCAGTCCGCGACGTCGTCCAGGGCCCGGCTCGGCGCGGGGGCCGGGCGCTCCGCCTCCCGTCCCCGGCGCATGGCGTCGCCGACCAGCAGTCCCCACCCGGGCTCGCCGAGGGCCGCGGGCCGGGGCCGCTCGGGTCTGCTCCGCCCCGCACTCATCGTGGGACGCTCCGCCCCGGGTAGTAGCCCGCCGTCCCGGGCGACCGCCAGAACGGCCTCCACGTCGGGTTCCGTGGCCTCCACGAGGTCGAGGAGTTCCTCCACCCGTGTACCGTCGAGCGCGCCGGACTCCGCGTCCAGCACCACGTTCCGGGCCGTCTCCCTCGCCGCGTCCCGGAGTCGGAGCTCCTCCCCACGCGATCGGTCGGACAGGAGACAGTCCAGCATCTGTTCCACCGTGCCGTCCACGGAGGACGTCCTGGACAGGATCGCTTCCAGGCCGTCGTCGTCCAGGTCGTCGGGGTAGGGCGTGCGCGCCCACGCACCGTCCCACCAGTAGACGAACGCGACGCGTTCGGCGGCCTCCAGTTCGGTGACCCAGCTCCAGGGCAGCCACACCGGGGCGTCCTGGAGGAGGTCGAAGGGGCGTGACACGTAGTCGAGGGTCTCGCTGAACTCGTGGTCGTAACCGACCAGGACGGCCCTGTCCCCCTCAGCCCACGCCAGGCGCCAGGTGTTCCCGCCCCCGTCGTCGTAGAGCAGGGCCCGGCCCTCGAACGACAGGAGGCTGCGCCGCTGTGTGGCGCCCATGGCGGCCAGGGCCACGCCGTGGGCCCACAGCACGCGGGGCGGAGGAAGGTCGTCGGGACGTCCGGGACGGTGGAACTTCACGGGGGCTCTTCCTGACGGGCTCGGGGCGAGGCTGGTCTCACGGCTTCTCGTCAGGAGGGTACGGCGCCCCCGTGACACGTCCGAGCGATGGAGGTCCCGCCATGGAGCGCGCGCCGGGACGGCGCGCCGGGGCCCGTTCCCCGGAGGGCACCACGGGGTGGTCCGTGGGCGGACCGACCACAGCCCGGTTCGGTGCCCTCGGGGCCCGCTTCGCGGATTCCCCGGTCCGGCCTCTGTGCAGGGGGAAGCCCTGGCGGGCCGTGCCGCCAGGGCTCTCACCGGGGTGAGCTTCGTCGGGGCGGACGCGGGGGGTGTCGTCCGCCTTCCGGCGGTTATCCGGCGTAGGTCTCGAACTCGGCGACGCGCGGCGTGCCGTTCGAACTGGTGATCACGAAGTCGATCTTCCGAAGCGTCGTCGAGTCGAAGGTGATGGCACCCGCACCGCTGCCGGTGGCCAGGACGGCACCGCTGTCGTGGTCGACGACCCGCCAGGAGCCGATGTTGCCCTCGGCTCCGGCCGCCTCGCGGACGTTGATCGCGGACACCGTGGCGTTGGAGTCCCACTTGACCGAGATGCGACCGGTCGAGCCGTCCGGCGACCAGTAGGTGCCCATGTCACCGTCGACGACGTTCCCGTAGCTGGTCCCGCTGGCCTTGCTGGAGCCGTCGGCGCCGGCCCCGAGGCTGAGGTTGGTTCCGTCGGGCGGGTCCGTCGGCTCCGGCTCCGGGTCGGTCGGCGGGTCGGTCGGCTCCGGCTCCGGGTCGGTCGGCGGATCGGTCGGCTCCTCCGCCTCGCAGTTGCCGTCCGAGACACGGTTGCCCTTGCCCGCGCCCGCGATCTGGTCGAGCACCCCCGGCACGCAGCCGGCGTCGTCGAGCTCGTAGGAGTACGGAATGCTCACCGAGGTGGTGGACTGCGGGTCGGGGCCGGCGGGGTAGTTCTCGTCGCCCTCGCTGGACCAGGTCACGTTGTCGAAGATGTTGCCGCTGACCTCCCAGGTGCCCCTCTCGTCGGTGTAGAAGGTGCCCAGGACGTCCTTGGAGTCCTCGAAGTAGTTGTTCTCCACCTTCGCGCGGGCCCCGGCACGGGAGTTGATGCCGGACTTCTCGATCCCGACGTAGTGGTTGCTGTACATGTGCCCTATGCCGCCGCGCAGGAGGGGCGCACGCGAGTCGAGGTTCTCGAACCGGTTGTGGTGGTACGTGACGTAGCCGTTCGAGCGGTCGCTCTCGCTGGATCCGACCAGGCCGCCGCGGCCGGAGTTGCGCAGGATGCTGTGGGAGAGGGTGACGTACTGGGTGTTGTTCTTCATGTCGAAGAGGCCGTCGTAGCCCTCCGACTCCCCGCCCGACGCCTCCAGGGTGACGTGGTCGACCCAGACGTTGCGGACGTCGCTCTCCATGCCGATGGCGTCACCGCCGTTGGACGTGGGAGAGCCGGACTTCTTGACGTTCCGGACGGTCACGTTCTGGATGATGATGTTGCTGGACTCCCGGACGTGGATGCCCAGCTGGTCGAACACGGCTCCGCCGCCGGTACCGACGATCGTGACGTTGCTGATCCTCTTGAGCTCGATCACGTCGTCGGCGGTGTCACAGCTGTCGCCCGACACCTTGGAGGTGTTGCCGTGGTTGATGGTTCCTTCCACCTCGATGATGATCGGGGTGCTGGCGCTGGCCCGGTTGCACAGGGCCTCGTGGATCTCGGTCCCGGTCGTGGCCCGTACCGTCTCTCCGCCCGCGCCGCCGGTGGTTCCGCCGTTCTGGGTGGCGTAACCCGTGGCCTCACCGGTCTGCGCCGACGCCGGGGACATCGGCAGGGTCGTCAGACCGGCCGCNCGGCCAGCGACGGCACGAGCCGGCGCATGGTTGATCGTCTCACTGCTTGCCTCTCCTGGTGGGGGGTCGAACACTGACGTGCTCTCACACCCGAGAGTAAAGAAAGCGCTTTCCATGTCAAGGGGGTTAATGCAACCGTTTGTAAGAAGGTCAGACCCTCAAGTGATCCGGCATTCCTGTGGCCTGCGCTTTCGTTGGCGTTCGGTGCCGAATTCGGAACCGAGTACCTCAAAGCATGCAACCGCTTGGAATGCCTCAGCGGCGACGCGACGGCCCGGGGAGCGCGGTCGCGCACGAGCGCGGGAGCACCTTGGGCCGGTGGGCCCGCGAGCGAACCGGCCACGGCCCCGCACCGCCCGCCGAGGAGCTCGCACCCCCGGGGCGAGCCCGGCCGCCTCCTGGACGGGCGGAATCAGCGACACACCTCTCGCGACACCATGACAAAAATGAAGAAACGTGCACAAACAGGCACTTCGGACCCAAGCAAGCAGGTTGGGCCTCAGCGCGCACAGAGCCCGCGAACCCGTACGTGGACTCAGCGGTCCAGCGGCCCCACCAGGCACTCTGGCATGCCAGCGGATGGTGGACCCCATCTTTTCGGAATGTTTATGAAAGTTACGGCTTGACTTCCGGAGTGTTACCGCTCAGATTCGACGGCAAGGGCGACGGCGCCCCCGACTTTTCCGGCTGGATCCGCGCACCGGTGCTCGGTCCGGGCACGTGGCGGAGTCCCCGAAGAAATGTTAACGCTAACATTCCCGAGCGAAGGACCAGGAAGCGCGATGTCCCCTCCCGTGCGGACCATGCGCGGCTCCGGGTCCTGGAGGAAGGACGGTGTCCACGTTGAGTAGGTCCCTGATCGCGTCACCCCCACGGCCGCGGGGGTGGTTACTGCGGATCCTCGTCGCCGGCGTGATGGTCATGGTGGTCGGCGGTGCCGGTGCCGTGACGGTGCCGACGCCCGCCGCGGCGGCGACGGTCGACACCAACGCGTGGTACGTGCTGGTGAACCGCGAAAGCGGCAAGGCGTTGGACGTGTACAACCGGGCCACCGACGACGGCGCGCGGATCACCCAGTGGACCCGGAACGACCAGTACCAGCAGCAGTGGCGGTTCGTCGACTCCGGCGACGGTTACTACCGGTTGCGGTCACGGATCTCGGGCAGGGTGCTGGACGTCCACGACTGGTCGACCGCCAACGGCGCCAGCATCGTCCAGTGGACCGACTACGACCAGGCCAACCAGCAGTTCCGGCTGGAGGACTCGCCCGACGGACACGTCCGGTTGGTCAACCGGCACAGTGGCAAGGCCGTGGAGGTACAGGGCGGCTCCCACGCCGACGGCGCCGACGTCGTGCAGTACGACGACTGGGGCGGCGACAACCAGCAGTGGCGACTCGTCCGCGTCGACGACGGGGGGACGGACGACACGTGCGCGCTTCCGTCGACGTACGACTGGACGTCGACCGGCCCGCTGGCGCAGCCGAGGCCGGGATGGGCATCGCTCAAGGACTTCACCCACGCCCCCTACAACGGTCGGAATCTCGTCTATGCGACGACCCATGACACGGGAACGTCATGGGGATCGATGAACTTCGGCCTCTTCGACGACTGGTCCGACATGGCCTCGGCCGCCCAGAACCCGATGCCCTTCTCCGCCGTCGCGCCCACGCTCTTCCACTTCGCCCCCAGGGACGTCTGGGTGCTCGCCTACCAATGGGGCGGACCCGCCTTCTCCTACCGGACGTCGACCGATCCCACCGACGTGAACAGCTGGTCGTCGGCGCGGACGCTCTTCGACGGAAGTATCACCGACTCCTCCACAGGACCCATCGACCAGGCGCTCATAGGCGACGACACGCACATGTACCTGTTCTTCGCCGGGGACAACGGCAGGATCTACCGGGCCAGTATGCCCATCGGCGACTTCCCGGGCAGCTTCGGCTCGACCTCGACGGTCGTCATGTCCGACAGCACCAACAACCTTTTCGAAGCGGTCCAGGTCTACAAAGTCGAGGGCGAGGACCGGTACCTCATGCTCGTCGAAGCGATCGGCGCGCAAGGAGACCGCTACTTCCGCTCGTTCACGGCCACCAGCCTGGACGGCGCGTGGACACCGCAGGCCGCCACCGAAGGCAATCCCTTCGCCGGTCAGGCCAACAGCGGCGCCACCTGGACCGACGACATCAGTCACGGTGAGCTGATCCGTACCAACCCCGACCAGACCATGACCGTCAACGCCTGCGACATGCGGTTCCTCTACCAGGGACGCTCCCCCGACTCGGGCGGCGACTACGGCCTCCTGCCCTACCGTCCCGCCGTGCTGACACTGCGGCGCTGAAACCCCCGGGGTCGGAGGAGCTCCCGACCGCCACCGTCGGTCACCGACCCTCCCGGTCCCCCTGGCTCGGCCAGGGGGCCGGGAGGACGTCCGGAGCGGGCCCTGGGCAGGCCGACCACGACCCGTGGGGCGAAGCCCCGCGTTGTGCGAGGGTGCCCCGCCCACCTCACCGGTCTGCGCGACCTCAGCCGCAGGGGGTGCCTCGGGGGGCACGGGGGTCTCCCCCCGGGAAACACGAAGGACGACCCAGCGAGGCGGCGCCGAAGGCCCCCGAACAGGATCGTCCCGAGTACGTGGGGCGAAGCCTCACATCGGGGGGCTCGGGGGTCGTCTCCCCGAAAGACATCGCGGGCTGCCGCGAGGCGACCGTAGGCCCCCGAGCAGCAGCCCGCATCACGTGGGCGCGAAGGGACTCGAACCCCTGACCTATTGCTTGTAAGGCAATTGCTCTAACCAACTGAGCTACGCGCCCGTGCGTCGGACGAGATCATACCGCTTTGCGGTGATCGTCGCGCCTGGACTTCTCAGGCCAGCTCCCGCAGCCGCCTCAGGTACTCGTCCACGTCCCGGGGTTCGGCGATCCCCGTGAGGGTAGACCAGCGCACGATCCCCTCGGCGTCGATCAGGAACGTGCCCCGCCGCGCGGTACCCCGCACGGGGTCGAAGACCCCGTAGGCGTCGGCCACGCCGCCGTGCGGCCAGAAGTCCGACAGCAGGGGGAACGGGAAGCCCTCGCGGTCCGACCAGGTGCGCAGGGCGAAGACCGAGTCCACCGACACCGCCAGGACGGTGGCGTCGAACTCGGAGTGGCGCTTACCCAGGTCGGCGAGTTCCCCCGAGCACACCCCGGAGAAGGCCAACGGGTAGAAGACCAGGAGGACCGGACGGCCCCGCAGAGCGGCCAGGGAGACGTCCTGACCGTACTGGTCCTGAAGGGTGAAGTCGGGTGCGACGGCGCCGCTCAGCGCCGCGCGTCCTCCACTGGGACGCGCGGCACCGGGTGTGGTGTCAGTCACCGCTTGGGAACGACCAGGCGCGTACCCGACCAGTCGGCGCCGATGCTGACCGCACTGGTCTGGGAGAGGCCCGACGTCGTCGCGGCCTCGGCGACCTCGTTGGGCGACACGTGCAGCTCACGTCCCGCCTTGGGCGTCAGCACCAGAATGGTTCCACCGTCGGCGATGGTGGTCACGGTGTCCATCAGCGCGTCGGTGAGGTCCTCCTCCTCGTCGGACCGCCACCACAGCAGTGCCGCGTCGACGTCTCCGTCGTAGTCCTCGTCGACCAGTTCCTCACCGGTGAGTTCGGTGATGGATGCGCGCAGGCCCTCGTCGACGTCGTCGTCGAAGCTGAATTCCTGCACCACCTGACCCGGCTTGAATCCGAGTCGGTCAGCCAAGCCACGTTCGCTCTGTGCCTGGCCCGCGGTCGCGCTCACGAAAGTTCTCCTCCACAGATGGTTTCTGTCAATCTTGCCTGCACGAAGCAGTTGTCACAACGATGCCGGGCCATTTCCGCGCCCGTCACGTGGGTTCGCTGACCATCGCTGATGGCCTAGTCCACACGCTAGCGGCATGTTCCGTCAACGCGCTGCCAAACCTGTTCTCACTTTTCCGGTCACAGGAAGGACAGGCGCACACGCCGGTCGGGATTGTCCACGTTCAGGTCGACGACGGCGATGGACTGCCATGTTCCCAGTTCCAGTCCTCCGTCGATCACCGGAACGGTGGTCTGGGGGGCGACGAAGGCGGGCATCACGTGCGACCTTCCGTGACCCCGCGAGCCGTGCTTGTGCCGCCATCGGTCGTCGGCGGGCAACAGGTCGTCCAGGGAGGCGAGGAGGTCGTCGTCGGACCCCGCCCCGAGTTCGATGATCGCCACGCCCGCCGTGGCGTGTGGGACGAAGACGTTGAGTAGTCCGTCGCCGCCGGTCTCGGCGACGAAGTCGCCGCACTGCCGGGTGATGTCGGTGATGCTCTCCGATCCGCCGGTGTGCAGCTCCAGGATCCGTGTCCGCATAGCGCCACCTTCGCGCAGGCGCGGCCCTCGCGCAACCATCACGGTCGCGTCCACACCGGGGAGGGGCCATACTCGTCCATCACATGTGCGAACCTGGTCGAAGGGAGGCGTAACGGTGACTGCTTCTTTACTCCTGGGTCCCGTGCTCAGGTACCCGGCACCGAGCACGGCCACGGTGTGGGTGGAGACGGACGCTCCCTGCACCGTGCGCGTCGTGGTCGAAGGCGGCACGGAGGCGACCGCGCGGACCTTCACCGTGCACGGGCACCACTACGCCGTGTGCACGGTCGAGGGGCTGCCCCCCGGCGTGAACCTGCCCTACGAGGTCTTCCTGGGCGAGGACCGCGTCTGGCCCGAACCCGACAGTCCCTTCCCGCCCAGCACCGTGCGCACCATGGCGCCGGACGCGCCCACCCGGCTGCTGTACGGTTCCTGCCACACGCCCACGGGCGACGATCCCGGGGGCGTGGTCCGCTACGGCCCCGACATGCTGCGTGCGACCGCGCGGCGGCTGGCCCACGAACCGGTCGAGGGCAATCTGGCGCTGCTGCTCATCGGCGACCAGGTGTACGCCGACGAGGTCCAGGAGCCGATGCTCGCCTTCCTGCGCCGTGCGCGCGAGCGGGACGGCTCCGGCGCCCCCGCGGACGAGGTCGTCCACTACGACGAGTACGCCGAGCTGTACCGGCAGGCCTGGAGCGACCCCCAGGTGCGGTGGCTGCTGTCCACCGTGCCGACCCTGATGGTCTTCGACGACCACGACATCCGCGACGACTGGAACACCTCCGCCGCGTGGCGCCGTGCCATGGACGCGCTCCCCTGGTGGCACGAGCGCGTCACCAACGGCCTGGGCGCCTACTGGGTGTACCAGCACGTGGGTAATCTCTCACCGGAGGAGCGGGGCAAGGATCCCCTCTGGGCCGAGGTGGACACCGCCCGCGGCGACGCCGCCGACGCGGTCGACGCCTTCGCCTGGCGGGCGCACAGCGAACCGTCCAGCTACCAGTGGGGGCACCGCCACGACATCGGCACGGTCAGGATCCTGGTGGCCGACACCCGCTGCTCCCGCGCCCTGGGCGAGGGCGACCCCTCCGACGGCTCACGGTCGATCCTGGGCCCGCAGGGCCACGACTGGCTGGACGAGCACCTCACGGGCGGACCCGACCACCTGGTGGTCGCCTCGACCGTCCCGGTCCTGCTGCCTCCCTCGGTGCACCACCTGGAGGCGTGGAACGAGGCGGTGTGCGCGGGTGCCTGGGGCGGTTGGGCTCGGGGACCGGCCGAGCGGCTGCGCCAGGGCATGGACCTGGAGCACTGGGCGGCGTTCCGGTACTCCCTGCACCGTCTCTCCGACGGTGTCGGGGAGCTCGCGCGGGGCGAGCGCGGTCCGGCACCGGCCACCGTCCTGTTCCTGGGCGGGGACGTGCACTTCTCCTACCTGGCGCGCGCCGAACACCGGGACGTGGCCGACGGCAGCCGGGTGACCCAGCTGGTGTCCTCACCCCTGTGCAACCAGGCCCCGGCCGGTATGCGCCGCATGGTCCGCCTGTCCGTCAGCTGGCCGCTGCGCCTGGTCGGACGGGCGCTGACGCGGCTGGCCCGGGTCCCCGATCCCGGCCTGCGCTGGGACCTGGAGGACATCCCCTACTTCGGCAACACCATCGGAGAGGTCTCCTTCGACGGGCGCGAGGCGCACGCCGCCTGGTACCACTGCCCCGGAGGCGGCGGCCCCGACGCGCTGCCCGAGGTGCGTCTGCGCGTCGGGGTCTGAGCCGCCGGATCGGGGTCAGGGCTTGTTGCTGGTCGGACGGCGGGTGGACGGGGTGCCGCGCCGGGTGCGGCGCACCGCGATCCCGAGGGCTCCGCCGCCCCGCTCCAGCATGTGGCGGGCCCGGTTCACGGTGCCGCGCGGGGTGTCGGAGGGGGTGGAGTCGGCCCTGTCGTCCCCGTCCAGGTGGTGGAGCGCCCGGGTCGGCCGGACCTGCGACTCCCGCTCGCTCAGGTGCGGCAGGACCTCGGTCGGCCTCTCCCCGTCGGCGCGTTCGGAGCTCCTCCCCCGCTCGGAGTCCAGATGCGGGATCACGTCGGTGGGACCCTGGTCCCCCACCGGCCGGAGGGGCCGGGTGCGCTCGTCGGCGGCAGGATCCTCCGCCTGCGTGCTCTCCTCGTGCACGGCGCGCTTCCAGGCCCTCTCCTCCTGCTTCCTGCGCCACGCCTGCCGGGAGTTCTCGACGCGGCGTGCGCGCCAGGACCGCGCCAGCGGGGTGACGACCGGCCAGGTCACCCTGGCCGGACGCGACAGCGCGTGCCAAAGGTAGGCGGTGGTGCCCCACGCCTCCATGGCCCTGCGCGCCCTGGTGATGGTGAAGAAGGTGGGCAGGGCCATCAGCAGCTGCGGCCAGGCCAGCGCCAGCGCGGCGAACAGCGGGTACATGCCGCCGCCGATCACCGACGCGGCCGCGCCGATCGCCACCGGCACCAGCGCCAGGGAGATACGCAGCCCGGTGATCTGGCGGAAGCGGTGCAGGGAACGGCGCGCGGACGCCTGCGGCGCCAACCCCTCGGGGAGGGGGGTGGGCTGTACGACCAGCGCCAGCAGCAGCGTTCCCACGCCCACGCTGGCGGCCAGCAGTATGGTCCATCCCCAGGCGGCGAGGGTGCCGCCGACCAGAAGGTGGACCAGCCCCAGCACGGGGATCGGCACAGGCAGCCAGAACAGCGCACGTCTGCGCAGCTCACCCTCCTGGGTGGGCTGGAGAACGTAATCGATCATCGGACGGAAGAGCCGGGACCCTATCCTCGGTCGCTCGACCACAGCGTTGACCCCCCAAGAACGTCGTGACGGGGCGGTGCGGGGACCTTCGCCCGAGGGTGACGTACCAGCCTCATCGGTCCCTTCGGCAACCCGCCCACCACAAAGCTATCCCTTTTCATGTGGTCCTCGGGCGTATACGGCCAGTTACCGACATACCCGGTGTGGATGAAACTTCCATAAGCGGACCGACATGGTGGGCAACGGTCGGGCCGCACCGTGCCCACCCACGGACGGGGGACGCCCCCGCATGAGGGGGAACCCTCCGGATCAGCCCTCCCGGGGCCCCGCGAGCCGCCCGAGGGCGACCGCCACCCGCAGGACGAAGGAGCCCCGTCCGTCGGAGGGAGTGTGGCCGGTGAGTTCGGCGATCCTGCTGAGCCGGTAGCGGACCGTGTTCGGGTGCACGAACAGCATCCTCGCGGTGGCCTCCAGGGACGAGGCGTGCTCCAGGTACACCGACAACGTGTCCAGCAGGGGCGACCCCGCGCCGAGCAGGGGGACGTAGACCTCCTCCACCAGCTGCCTGCGCGCCTCGGTCTCCCCCTGGAGCGCGCGCTCGGGCAGCAGGTCGTCGGCGAGCACCGGGCGGGGTGCGTCCGGCCAGGCCACGGCGGCCCGCAGTCCGTTGACGGCCGCCCGCAGCGAGGCGCCGGCGGACCGCAGGTCGGGGACGGCGGGTCCCACCACCACCGGACCGTGGCCGAACAGCCCTGCCAGCGGCTCGGCCGCCGCCCCCGGGAGGTCCTCCTTCGGGTAGCGGTCACCCACGCCGACGACCACGACCACGCGTGTGCCCTGCATCCCCGCGAGCACGTCGTGCCCGAGGCGGCGCGCGGCGGCGCGCAGGTCGTCCAGGACCTTGCCGCCGTCGTCGTCACCGGTCTCCCCGGCCACCGCGACGACCGGGGTGTGCGACCAGCCCAGCGCCGACCCCCAGGTCTGGAGTCCGTCCTCGTGGTCGCCGTGCAGCAGGGCGTCGACGATCAGCGCCTCCAGGCGTGCGTCCCACGCGCCCCGTGCCTCGGCGGCGCGCGCGTAGACCTTGGCGGAGCTGAACGCCACCTCGCGCGTGTAGCGCAGGACGGCCTCGCGCAGTTGCTGGGCTCCGCCGGGAGCCGCCAGTTCCTCCACCTGGCCCTCGACCACGTCGATGACCACGCGGATCATGTCGACGGTCTGCTGGAGGGAGACCGAGCGGGTGAGCTCGCGCGGCGCGGTGCCGAAGACCTCGACGGTGATGGCCGGGCGTCCGCGCACCGGGTTGCGGAACCAGTCGACGAAGGCGGCCACCCCGGACTGGGCGACCAGGCCGATCCAGGAGCGGTCCTCCGCCGACATGCGGCGGAACCAGCCGAGCCGCTCCTCCATACGTGCCACGGCGGCCGTGCCGAGTACGCCCATGGAGCGCTCCAGGCGGCGCACGGTCTCGGCCCGGACGCGCTCCTGCTCGGCCGCGTCCGCTCCCTCCGCGCCGTCCGGGGGTACCGTGGTGCCCTGGTCATCGTGGGTCTCGTGGGGTTCGGTGTTCACCCCTCCAGGTTCGCATCCCGCGGTGCCCCGTGAGCGGTGCGCCCCGGATCCCCGGTGGCCGGAGGCGGACACCGCCCCGCCCCACGTCACCGGAAACGCACGCCGAGTACCGTCGAGGAGTGATCTCTCCCACCGGTTCGGGGTGTGCGAACACGCGTCTGACCTGCTTTTGTGGAGTCCCCACAAACGGTGGTCAGTGAACTTCGTGTGACTCCCCCTCTGACTGGTGATCTCCTACAGGGCAAGGTTGATGTCGTGCTTGTAATCGTTGCTCCCGGCCAAGGCGCCCAGGTTCCCGGTTTCCTCTCACCGTGGCTCGAACTCCCCGGTGTCTCCTCGCAGCTCGAGGCGTGGTCCGAGGTGGCCGGGCTGGACCTGGTGCGCTACGGCACCACCGCGGACGCGGACGAGATCCGTGACACCGCCGTCGCCCAGCCCCTGCTGGTCAGCGCCGGTCTGGTCGCGGCCTCCGCCGTTCTCGGCCCCCCGTCCGCCCCCTCCCCCGCGCTGCCCGCCGAGAACTCCCTGCTGGACGCCGTCGCGGGCCACAGCGTCGGTGAGTTCACGGCCGCCGTGATCGCCGGTGTCCTGTCCCCCAAGGACGCGCTGGCGCTGGTCGCCGAGCGCGGCCGGGGCATGGCCGAGGCCGCCGCGCGCACCGAGACCGGGATGACCGCGGTGCTCGGCGGCGACCGTGAGCAGGTGCTGGAGGCGATCGGGGCCGCCGGGCTGACCCCGGCCAACGACAACGGTTCCGGGCAGATCGTGGCCGCCGGTACCACCGAGCAGCTCGCCGCGTTCGCCGAGAACCCGCCCGCGCGGGCCCGGCTGCGCCCCCTGTCGGTCGCGGGTGCCTTCCACACCGAGCACATGGCCCCGGCCGTGGAGCGTGTGCGGGCGACCGCCGACACCCTGACCCCCTCCGACCCCACGGTGCGGCTGCTCTCCAACGCCGACGGTGCCGTGGTCGGGAGCGGTGGCGAGTACCTGGAGCGCCTCGTCACCCAGATCTCCTCCCCGGTCCGCTGGGACGCGTGCACCCGGACCCTGGCCGACCTGGGAGTGACCGCCCTCATCGAGCTCACCCCGGCGGGCACGCTCACCGGTCTGGCCAAGCGCGCGCTGCGCGGGATCGAACTCCTCGCGGTGAAGACCCCCGACGACCTCGACCGCGCCGGCGCCCTCATCAAGGAGCACGCCGGATCCCCCGCGGCCACCGACCAGGAAGGCTAACCATGTTCAGATCCCCGAGTGCCCCCGGGGGCGCGGCGATCACCGCCTTCGGTGAGTACCAGCCCTCCAGGGTCGTCACCAACGCCGACCTGGAGGCCCGTGTCGACACGAACGACGAGTGGATCCAGAGCCGTGTCGGCATCAGGGAGCGGCGCGTCGCCGGTCCCGAGGACACCGTGGCGAGCATGGCCGTCGCGGCGGGCGGCAAGGCCCTGGCCGCCAGCGGCCTGTCCGCCGAGGACGTCGACCTGGTGATCGTGGCGACCTGCACCGCGCAGGACCAGATCCCCAACACGGCCGCCACCGTCGCCGCCAGGCTGGGCATCACCGCGCCGGGCGCCTTCGACCTCAACGCCGCGTGCGCGGGCTTCTGCTACGCGCTGGGCGTGGCCTCGGACATGGTCCGGGGCGGCAGTTCCCGCAACGTGCTGGTGATCGGCTCGGAGAAGCTCAGCGACTGGGTGGACTGGGACGACCGCGGCACCTGTGTGATCTTCGCCGACGGTGCCGGTGCGGCGATCGTCTCGGCCGCCGAGGAGCACGGCATCGGCCCGGTGGTGTGGGGATCCTCCGGTGAGCGCGCCGACAAGATCTACCTGCGCGACCACAAGTACCTGTACCAGGAGGGCCAGGCGGTCTTCCGCTGGACCACCACCGAGCTGTACAAGGTGGCCCTCGAAGCCATGGAGAAGGCGGGCGTGGAGCCCTCGGAGCTGACCGCGTTCGTCCCCCACCAGGCCAATCTGCGTATCGTCGAGTCCATCGCCAAGAGGCTGGGCGCGCCCCAGGCACTCGTGGCCCGCGATATCGTCACCGCTGGCAACACCTCCTCCGCGTCCATCCCTCTGGCGCTCTCGCGCATGATCGGACGCGGGGAACTGCCCTCGGGGAGCACCGTACTCACCCTGGGTTTCGGAGCGGGGCTGGTCTACGCCGCCCAGGTGATCCGTATCCCCTGAGCGACCGCCCGAACCCGTGGTAACACCACGTCCGGTCGGGCCGTGAGCCGCGGCCGACGTGGCGTCCCTGAACCGACAGCGAATCACCAAGCAAGGAGAAAGAGCGACATGGCCAACCACAGCGAGCAGGAGATCCTGAAGGGCCTCGGCGAGATCATCGAGGAGATCGTCGGCACCGAGCCCTCCGAGGTGACCCCGGAGAAGAGCTTCGTGGACGACCTCGACATCGACTCGCTGTCCATGGTGGAGATCGCCATCGCCGCCCAGGACAAGTTCGGCGTGGAGATCCCCGACGACCAGCTCAAGGACCTCAAGACGGTCCAGGACGTCATCAACTTCATCCAGAAGTAGCGTGTCGGGGCGGGGGGGGGGCGCCCCCCCNCGCCGCCACACGCGGCCCCGACTCCTCCCCCGCACCCGCCAACGCCTCCCGGCCCCGCAGCCGGGATCGATCCACGAGAAGGGCGATCGGATCATGTCCAAGACCGATGTCGTCGTCACCGGCCTCGGCGCCACCACCCCCCTCGGGGGTGACGTCGCGACCACATGGTCCGCGCTCCTCGACGGCCGCTCCGGCATCAGCGTCCTGCCGGAGGAGTGGCACGAGAAGCTTCCGGTGCACTTCGCCGGGCAGATCGCGCAGGAACCCTCCGAGAAGCTGCCCCGGCCGCGCCTGCGCCGCCTGGACCGCACCCAGCAGTTCGCGCTGATCGCCGCGAAGGAGGCCTGGGAGGACGCCGGGTCCCCCGAGGTCGACCCGATCCGCCTGGGCGTGGTGGTCTCCAGCGGTATCGGTGGCATCCTCACCATCCTGGAGCAGTACGACACCTTCCGCGAGAAGGGCTGGAAGCGGGTCTCCCCCTTCACCGTGCCCATGCTCATGCCCAACAGCCCCGCGGCCGCGATCAGCCTGGAGTACACCGCCCAGGCCGGTTCGCACGTGCCGGTGAGCGCCTGCGCCTCCAGCGCCGAGGCCGTCGCCAACGGCGTGGACATGATCCGCTCCGGCCGCGCCGACGTGGTCATCGCGGGCGGTACCGAGGCCGCGATCCACCCGCTCAACATCGCCTCGTTCGCCTCCATGCGCGCCCTGTCCACGCGCAACGACGACCCGCAGACCGCCTCCCGCCCCTGGGACGCGGGCCGCGACGGCTTCGTCATGGGCGAGGGCGCGGGCATCCTCGTGCTGGAGTCGGCCGAGCACGCCGCCAAGCGGGGCGCCCGCGTGTACGCGCACGCCTCGGGCGTGGGCTACACCAACGACGCCTACGACATCGTCCAGCCCGACCCGGAGGGCGCCGGGCAGGCCCGCGCCATCACCCAGGCCCTGGTCGACGCCGACCTCGGGCCCGACGACATCGTGCACGTCAACGCGCACGCCACCTCCACCCCGGCCGGGGACGTCGGTGAGACCCGGGCGATCCGCTCCGCGCTGGGCGACGCCGCCGACCGGGTCGCGGTGACCTCCACCAAGTCCATGACCGGCCACCTGCTGGGCGGCGCGGGCGCCGTGGAGTCGATCGCGTCCATCCTCGCCCTGCACGACGGGCGCATCCCGCCGACCATCAACATCGAGGAGCTCGACTCCGACGTGGTCGTGGACATCGTCCGCGACAAGCCGCGGGACATGCCCACCGGCGACGTGGCGGTCATCAACGAGTCCTTCGGGTTCGGCGGCCACAACATCGCGCTGGTCTTCCGCCGCGCCTGACCGTGTGGCCCCACCTGGTCCGCACCGACGCCCCCGCCGACCGGCGGGGGCGTCGTCGTGTCCGACGTCCGACCATGGGCGCCCCCGGTGTGGTGCCATGGAACGGGCCGTGAAACGGAACGGGCCGTGAAGGTGAGAGGAACAGCCGAAAACACGTCTTCAGGTGGGCCCGGTTCACGGCCACCATGGAAGTGTGTCTGCCCTGGATTCCCACCGCACTCCCGTGACGCACCCGGACGGAGTCGCCGAGGCGCCCCGACGACGCTCACCGAGCGCTCCCGGTTACCGGCCCATCGTGGACCTGGACTCCGGAGCCGTGGTGGCCGTCGAGATCGCCGCCGCCCCGCCGCCCGTCGCGCGCGGCGCCCACACCGAGGCGACCGCCCAGGAGGAGACGGCCGTGGCGGAATGGCTCCTGGCCCTGGTCCGGGAGGTCGCCGGAACCGAGAGCCTGCTGCCGTTGGTGCTGCCGCTGCCCGCGCGTGTCCTGGCCGGTGAGGGGTTCGTGGCGCTGGCGGAGAGCCTGCTGCGCCGTGCGGGCCGCCGACCGCGCGACATCACCTTCATGCTCAGCCCGGACCTGACCGAACTGCCGCGCGGGGCCGTGGTGTCGGGTGTGGCCCGGTTGCGTTCGGCGGGGTTCCGGTGCGGCTTCGGAACGGCGATGGTGCGCCCGGACCTGGTGGTGGAGGCCGCGCCGTTCCTCATGCGGATCGATCCGCCGATCGTCTCCCGGGTGGCGGGGGACCAGCGCCACGCCACGGTGGTGGAGGGTCTGGCCCGGATCGGGCGGGGCAGCGGCGTGTACGCGCTGGCCTCGGGTGTGGGCTCGACCGAGGACGTGGTGCGGTTGCGCCGCTGCGGGATACGGGTCGGGACGGGCCCCTTCTTCGCCGACCAGACGTGGCGGCCCGGTGAGCGGGTGACCCCGGTGCCCGAACCCGAGACCGGGCGGGACGGCGCGGAGGACACGGGACCACGGGTCACCGAGTTCATGGTTCCGCCGGTGGGGCTGGACTCCGACGCCACCGCGGAGCAGGTGCTGGAGTCCTTCACCGGGGACCCCGCGCTGAACAGCCTCGTCCTCGTCGACCACCGGGAACGACCGGTGGGAGTGGTCGACCGGACGCGCTTCCTGCTGTCGGTGACGGGCCGCTACGGACACGCCCTGCACGCCAAGCGTCCGGCGCTGCGGTTGGCGGAGGCACCGCGCACCGTCCCGGCGTGGATGTCGGCGCTGGCGGCGCTGCGGGTAGCCGGGCAGGACACCGAACGGGTCTACGACGACCTGATCGCGACCAACGGCTACGGCCAGTGTCTGGGCGTGGTACGCGTCAGCGCCCTCATCCAGTCCCTGTCGCGCAGCTGAGCGCGGTCAGTCCACGGGCTCGGGACCCCTGGTACCCGAGGGGCTGCTGACCGGTGTGCTCTCGGCGGGGTCGAAGCCGTTGTAGGTCGCCTCGTACGCCCTGCCCTCCTCGATGCGCCTGGCGATCTCGGCGCGGGTGGCCTCGTCGTGCAGGTAGTCCAACCGGGGGCGTCTGGGCAGGCGGCCGTCACCGGAGGACCGGCCCAGGGCGCGGCGGCGCAGCCACGGCACCAGGTACTGGCGGGCCCAGCGGCGGTTCTCCCTGCGGCGCAGGATGCGGGGCAGCTGCCGGGGCGGGGTGGTCCACGGGTCGGTCCAGGACTCGGGCGGTCCCATCGGGAAACCGAGGAGGTCGGCGATGCGCGCGGCGACGATCTGGTGGCCCGCGCCGTTGAGGTGCAGGCGGTCCTCGCTCCAGGCGCGGGAGTCGGTGAGGGCGTTGAGTGCCCACAGGTCGACGACCTCGGTGCCGGTGCGCTCGGCGACGGCGCGCATGTGCATGCTGAACACGGCGATGCGACCGCGGTAGTAGCGCAGGACCGGGATCCAGCCGGTGTCGTGGCCGGACAGGATCACCACGCGGATGCCGGCGTCGCGCAGCTGGCGGATGCCCCACTCGAACTGCTCGGCCAGGCGGTCCAGGTCGTTGCCGGGGCGCAGGACGTCGTTGCCCCCGGCCAGGACGGTGACCAGGTCGGGTTTCCAGTCGAGCGTCTGGTCGAGCTGCTCGCCGAAGATGTGCCTCATGCGGCGTCCGCGCACGCCCAGGTTGGCGTAGCGAAAGTCCGGCGTGACCGTGCCCAGGTGCTCGGCGAGGCGGTCGGCGAAGCCCCGATACGCGCCGTCGGGTCCGCTGTCGTCTTCCATCCCCTCGGTGAGGCTGTCGCCGATGGCCACGTAGGACCGGATGGGGTCCGGTCTGCTCGGAGGAGCGGCCACGGGGGGATTCGTTTCGAGGTCTGTCACGTCAACCAATCATCCGGCTCGACCGCCCCACACCTGTGAAGAGCCGAGAGTGCGGGGGTGCGGCAATCCTGGTGCTGGGTCGCGGCCCGGCCACCGACCCGTCTCCGACACCGTCGACCCTGTCGGCCACCGAGCGCGGCCACCCGACCGAAGCGCGTTCGGACGAGGACAGTGCCCGTCCAGCATACCCGCGAGCGGTGACGGCGTGCCGGGGCCGGAACGTGTCGGCGCGCTTGCCGGGCACCTTCCGATTCTGCCTCCGCGCGCGGCACCCGGCCCTTGCCCGAAGGAAGCGCGGGCGTGAAGGCGGCGTGAACACCAACGACCGGTTGTCCCGGAAAGAGGCGAAGGTCCCATATGAGGTAGGTCACATATCCACGCGCGCCCGAAGGCCGGAACGCCCTCGTCACGGTGATCACACAGCGCAGTCACGAAGTCGCCTCGGCGGACCTGGCCTACCTGGGGGTACCCATGTGGCGCCAAGGGACGTACGATCTCGGGGAAGTGCTCACGGCACCCCTGTCCCCCGGCTCGCCGTGCCCACCCTTGGCACACGGGACCGGCCTTCCGTCCGGCCTCCCCGCGGGTGAGGGGCGTACTGTGGTGCATCGAACCGAAGGCCCGTGCGGTTCCTCCCCAATTCACGTGCAGACACCAGGAGGTCGAGGTCCCCAGCGGATGAACGCCGTCTCTCCGATCTGCCTCGTCGACCTCGCGCCCGCTCTGCGGTGGTCGAGGTCGCCGGACGTGGCACCCCTGCTCCACCACGACCGCCTCGTCGACGGCTGGTGGCACTCCCTGCCGGTCGCACGTGTACTGGACATCGCGGGTCCGCCCTGGCTCGCCCACGGCATCGCCCGCCTGGCGCTGGAACAGTGGGAGCACGTCCCTCTGGCCGAGTTCCTGCCGAGCCTGCGCACCCAGCCGGTCGACTGCTCCGACCTCTCCGAACCCGTGCGCGGCGCGGTCGTCTCCACCGTCGGGGACTGGGAGCGCCTCATCTCCACGAGCCCGCAGGAGATCGGCGGATGGCAGCTCTCGGGATGCGACGCCATCGACATCGTCAGCACGGTGGCCTGGCGGGCCCTCCAGCCCTGCTGTGAGCTGCCCGGAGGCCCCACGCCCTCCCCCGCGCTGATGATGGAGGCCGTGCGCACCATCGCCCACTGGATGCCCGACTCCGCGCCCGAACACGTGCACAGCGCGCTGGAGTACCTCAACGCCGCCACGGGAGCCACTCCCGAGACCGGGGTCTCCGAGGGCGCCGGACACGACCCGGCTCCGCCGCAGACCCCGGCGACCCGCGCGATCCGCACCCTACGGGCCCTGCGCGCCCAGCGCGCGGAGGAGGAGCCCGACGCCCCGGCCGAGAACCGGCCGGACGCCTCCACCGCGGGCGCGTCCACCGCCATGGTCAGCTCCGCCGCGATGATCCCCGGGTCCGCCCTGGACTCCGGGACGGTGGACGGCGACGACGCCCAAGGCAATGGTGAGGGCGACCTGCGCTCGCAGTTCCGCAGCTCGCTTCTGGGCCCCGGACGCACCCTGCGCCGCCCCAGTTTCGGCCCGCCCAAGGCCATGCGCGCCGACCACGCCGAGGAGCGTCCCCCCGCCCCGGCCCTGGGCCAGCACCCGCTGGTGGACCTGGTCGAGGAGATGTTCCGGTCCTGGCCCGAGCTGGAACGCACCGTCGCCGCCGAGCGCCTGTTCGCCACCGACCCCATCAGCATCCGCGTGCTGTCGGAGCAGATCACGGTGGACGTCACCGAGATCCGCGCCGCCCAGCGCAGGGTGGAGGAGCGCCTGCTGCGGTGGCTCAACGCCCCCGAGGGCGCCGCGGTCACCAAGCACCTGCGCGAACTGTCCGAGCAGCTGGGTTCGGCGACCACGATCGACCGCCTGATCAACGCCCACCCCGACCACCCGGTGGACGTGCCGACCCTGAACACGCCGCTGTGGCGGGTGATCATCACCCTGTTCACCGACCGGCGCATGCACAACGGGTGGCTGATCGCCGACGACCCCAACCGGCTTCGCTGGCAGACCCGTGAGCTGTTGGGCGACGCGCCCAGCATGACCGAGGCCGGGATCCGGCTCAGCCGGATCGGCATCCGGCAGCAGGAGCTGCGCGCCTGGCTGCTGAGCACCCCCGGTGTGAGCCTGCGTGACGGACACGTGTTCGTGGACACGTCGGTGCCCATGGAGGTGCCCACGAACCACCCGGGCCACACGGCTTCGGACGAGTCGGGGGCCACCACCGAGAACGGGCTGCCGATACGGCGCCGCCCCGACGCGCAGCCGCCCGCGGCCCCGGCCGAACCCGCGCAGGGCCATCAGCACAGACCCGCGCCCGAGCAGGCTCCCCCGGCCTTCGGCACCGCCGCCCTGGATCCGCACCGCGTCGTACCGCTGGGCCCGTCGCCCGGCCAGGCACCCAGCGTGCCGCAGTCCCGCCCGGAGGCGAGCGACCCCGCCATGGCGGCCC
>NZ_ANAX01000346.1 GCF_000341065.1 Nocardiopsis halotolerans DSM 44410
TGGCACCGCATCGACATCACCGCCGACCACCTCAACGGCGCCCCCGTGGCCGTCCCCACCGGCTACGCCACCCACCTGGGACTCCAGCCCGGCCGTCTGCTGTGCCTGACCGCTCCGGGGGCGGACCTGCTGGTCCTGGTCTGGCGCGACCAGCCCGCGTTCGACTCCCTGCGTCCCCTGCTGCGCCGTCAGGCCGCCCAGCCCGGTGACCGCGTGTTCATCACCGTGGCGGGCGACCGTCTGGACGCGCGCAAGCTGCCCGCCGCCGACCTGAGCAACCACTCCCCCGCCGCCAGGGCCCTGCACCTGAGCGGATACACCGCGCCCGCCTCCACCGAGGAGGCCCTGAGGATCCTCTCGCGGCGCATCACCGACAGCGACGACGAGTCGTTCACCGACCCCCAGTCGCTGGTCGACCTGCTGGCCATGCGGGGTGACAACGACATCGCCGCGGAACTGCGCGCGGGGCTGTTCGCCGCGCACTAGTGTCCTGGCCGGATGCGCTGCCGGTGTGACCGGAGTGCTCCCACCACGGACTTTCGTGACCGGCCGCAGGAGGCGTTGGACGGGGTGGCCGCCGAACTCGACGGCCGTCCCCGTCAGACCCCGGGCTGGGCCGTCCCGGCCGAGGCCCTCGGCAAGTTCCTCGTTGCGACAGCCGCTTGACGGCAAGGCGTCGAGACTCGGTACGAGTACACGGTCGCGGCGGACGAGGCGGAAGCGGTGAACCTCTCCGGCCGCCGCACCAGGCGGAGCTCTCCCCGGCGGTGCCCCTGGTCGGGGGGTCCTCGACGAGGGAGCCCGAGGAAGGTCCGGGGCGCCCCACCGGGGCGTCAGGGACGCGCTTCACCCCGCGTCGGGAGGCGTCGGCTGGGACGAACACGTCGGCGCGCAGGCCGTGGCGTCGTGCGGCGTAGGCGATCGCCTGACCGAAGTTGGCGCCACCGGACGCGCACACCACGGTCCCGCCCGCGGGGAGGTCGCGGACGAGGAAGTCGGCTCCGCGCCCCTTGAAGCTGCGCAGCGGGTTGAGGAACTCGATCTTGGTCAGCACCGGACGCCCCAGCTCCGCCGCGAGCTGTTCCTCCACGTACTGGGGGCTGTCGAGGAAGACCGGGTCGATGGTCCTGGCGGCTTCGGCGATCCGGTCCGGACTCAGGTCCTCGGCACCGGTGGTCTCGGTCGTCATGGCGTGCGCGCTCCCCTGGTCGAGGTGGGCGGTCGGCACCACCGTAGGAGCGATGGCGATGGCGGCGATCGTGGATTCTCCCGCTCGCACGCAAGATTGTCGCGTGCGAAGACGACCTGCCCTCGACGAGATCGACCATCTTCTGCTCGGCCTGGTCCAGGCTGACGCGGCACGTCCGCTGCACGAGCTGGGCGACCGTGCGGGCCTGTCACCGAGCGCCGTCCAGCGCCGCCTGACGCGGCTGCACAGGAACGGGGTGGTCAGGGCACAGGTGGCGGTCGTGGAACCACGCGCGGTGGGTGCCGACCTGGTCTCCGTCGTCCTGGTCGCGCTGGCCGACGACGACCCCGAGCACCACGCCGCGTTCCGGGCGCGCATGCGCGCGGAGCCCTCCGTACAGCAGTGCTACACGATCGTGGGCCAGTGGGACTACGTGGTGGTGCTGGTCTGCGCGGACATCGCCGAGAACCGCGCCCTCTCCCAGCGCCTGTTCGTCCAGCGGGGCCGGGTCCACCGGTACGAGACCCTGCCGTCCTTCGAGACCGTCAAGGCCGGGCTCACGGTGTCCCTGCCCGGCACCGGCCCCCAGCTCGGCGACCGGGAACGTTTCCGGACACGGGCCCCTGCCCGGGCCGGTGGGCACGGCGGTGGAGGCGACCGCCCCGACCGCCTGCGGCGTCCTGTGCCGACACACCCCGTGCCGCCCGGCGGCGCACGCCCGGACACACGAAGGCGGGCCGGGTCCCGAAGGGATCCCGGCCCGCCCCACGCGTACGTGTCAGACGTTGAAGCCCAGCATACGCAGCTGGTCACGCCCGTCTTCGGTGATCTTGTCCGGACCCCACGGCGGCATCCAGACCCAGTTGATCTTGACGTCGCGCTCGAACTCGTCCAGGGCGCTGGTGGCCTGGTCCTCGATCACGTCGGTCAGGGGGCACGCCGCGCTGGTCAGGGTCATGTCCAGCGTGATGGTCGTGTCGTCGGCGTTCACCCCGTACAGCAGGCCCAGGTCGACGACGTTCACGCCCAGCTCGGGGTCGATCACGTCCTTGAGCGCCTCGCTGATCTCCTCGGCCAGCGCCTCCGCCTCCGGGGAGAGGGGAGCGGCCTCGGCCGCCTCGGTCGTTGTCGTCTCGTTCTCGCTCATCAGACGGCTTCCTTCTCCAGGGACTGCGACACCGCGTCCTTCCAGGCCATCCATCCCAACAGGGCGCACTTGATCCGCGCGGGGTACTTGGACACCCCGGCGAACGCCACGGCGTCCTCCAGGACGTCCTCGTCGGGCTCGCCCCTGCCCTTGGACTGCATCAGCTCGGTGAAGGCGTCCAGGGTGGTCATACCCTCGGCGACGGTCCTGCCGATGAGCAGGTCGGTCAGCACCGAGGTGCTGGCCTGGCTGATCGAGCAGCCCATACCGTCGTAGGAGACGTCGCTGATGACGGCGCCGTCGTCGAGCGCGTCGGATCCCTCGGCGGGGGTCAGCGCCACCCGGAGTGTCACCTCGTCCCCGCAGGTGGGGTTGATGTGATGCGCCTCGGCGTTGTGCGGGTCCCGCAGGCCCTTGTGATGCGGGTTGCGGTAGTGGTCCAGGATGATCTCCTGGTACATCGCGTCCAACTGCATGGTCAGGCTGTTCCTCGCTCTAGGGCCGGGTTCCGAAGAACTTCTGCGCGGCCCTGATGGCCTCCACGAGCGCGTCCACGTCCTCCAGCGTGTTGTAGAGGTAGAAGGACGCGCGCGTGGTCGCGACGATACCGAGCTTGCGGTGCAGCGGCCAGGCGCAGTGGTGGCCCACGCGGACCTCCACGCCCCGGTCGTCGAGCACCTGGCCCAGGTCGTGCGGGTGGATGTCGTCCACGACGAAGGACACCGCGCCGCCGCGGTCGACCGCCTCCGTGGGGCCGACGATCCGCACGCCCTCGATGGCGCCGACCCGCTTGAGCGCGTACTCGGTGAGTGCGTGCTCGTGCTCGGCCACCCGGTCCATGCCCACCTGGGACAGGTAGTCACAGGCCGCGCCCAGGCCGACCGCCTGCGGTGCCATCGGCACGCCCGCCTCGAACCGCTGGGGCGGGTCGGCCCACGTGGAGTACTCCATGTGGACCACGCCGATCATGGACCCGCCGGTGATGAACGGCGGGATGGCCTCCAGCAGCTCCCGGCGCCCCCACAGCACACCGATCCCGTTGGGACCGAGCATCTTGTGCCCGGAGAAGACCAGGAAGTCCACGCCCAGGTCGGTCACGTCGACCGGCATGTGCGGAACCGACTGGCAGGCGTCCAGCACCGTCAGCGCCCCGACCGCACGGGCCCGGTCGACGATGGCGCGGACCGGGTTCACCGTGCCCAGCACGTTGGACTGGTGGGAGAACGCCACCACCTTGGTTCGCTCGTTGACCAGGTCCCCGATGCCGGAGAGGTCCAGACGGCCCTCCTCGGTCACCGGGAACCAGCGCAGCGTCGCGCCGGTGCGCTGGCACAGCTGCTGCCAGGGCACCAGGTTGGCGTGGTGCTCCATCTCGGTCACCACGACCTCGTCACCGGGGCCCACCCGGAAGCGGCCCAGCTCCTCCTCGGCGGTCGCGGCGTTGCTCAGCGCGTAGGCCACCAGGTTGACGCCCTCGGTGGCGTTCTTGGTGAACACCACCTCCCCGGCGTCGGCCCCGATGAACCGGGCGATGGTCTCCCGGGCCGCCTCGTAGGCGTCGGTCGCCTCCTCCGCGAGCTGGTGCGCGCCACGGTGCACCGCCGCGTTGTGGCGTTCGTAGAACTCACGCTCGGCGTCGAGCACCTGACGGGGCTTCTGCGAGGTGGCCCCGGAGTCGAGGTACACCAGCGGACGCCCGTCACGGACGGTCCGGGAGAGGATCGGGAAGTCCTCCCGGATCGCCGCGACGTCAAGCGGGCCCGTCCCGGCCCGACCGAACTCGCGGACAGTGGTCATCGGTTACGCGCCCGCCTTCACGAAACGCTCGTAGCCCTCGGACTCCAGCAGGTCGGCCAGCTCGGGGCCGCCGGACTCGGCGACGCGACCGTTGGCGAAGACGTGCACGAAGTCGGGCTTCACGTAGTTGAGGATCCGGGTGTAGTGCGTGATGAGCATGACGCCCATCTCACCGCTCGCCTTGGCGCGGTTGACGCCCTCGGAGACGACCTTGAGCGCGTCGACGTCCAGACCGGAGTCGGTCTCGTCCAGGATGGCGACCTTGGGCTTGAGCAGCTCCAGCTGGAGGATCTCGTGGCGCTTCTTCTCACCGCCGGAGAAACCCTCGTTGACGCCGCGGGCGGCGAAGGCCGAGTCGATGGACAGGTCCTTCATCGCGCCCTGGAGCTCCTTGGAGAACTGACGGAGCTTGGGGGCCTCGCCGCGCACCGCGGTGACGGAGCTGCGCAGGAAGTTGGACATGGACACGCCCGGAACCTCGACCGGGTACTGCATGGCCAGGAACACGCCGGCGCGGGCGCGCTCGTCGACGCTCATCTCCAGGATGTTCTCGCCGTCGACGAGGACCTCGCCCTCGGTGATCTCGTAGCGCGGGTGGCCCGCGATCGCGTAGGCGAGGGTGGACTTGCCCGAGCCGTTGGGGCCCATGATGGCGTGGGTCTCACCGGAGTTGATGGTCAGGTCAACGCCCTTGAGGATCTCCTGCCGCTCGTCCTCACCGATGAGGACGTCGGCGCGCAGACCGCGGATTTCGAACTTCGTCATTTCAGGCCTCAGGAATTCTTCTCATCCAGCGACACGAGCACGTCGTCGCCGTCGATCTTCACGTCGTAGGTGGGGACCGGCTGGGTCGCGGGCGGGTTGATCGGCGCACCCGAGCCCAGGTCGAAGCAGGAGCCGTGCAGCCAGCACTCGATGGTGCCGTCCTCGACCTCGCCCTCGGAGAGGCGGACCTCGGCGTGCGAGCACACGTCCCGCACCGCGTACACCTGGCCCTCGCTGCGCACCAGGGCGACGGGCGTCTCGTCGTCGGTCTCGACCCCCAGGACCCCCTCCTCGGGGATCTCGTCGAGTTCGGCGACCTTCACCCAGCGACCCGTCTCACTCATGCTCTGCCAGCTTGCGCTCGACCTTGGCCATGATCTCCTCGCGCAGCCCCTCGACCGGGATCCGGTTGATGAGCTCCAGGAAGTAGCCGCGGATGACCAGGCGCCGGGCCTCGTCCTCCGGGATCCCCCGGGAGCGCAGGTAGAACAGGTGGATGTCGTCGAGGCGTCCGCTGGCGGCGGCGTGCCCGGCGCCCTCCACCTCACCGGTGAAGATCTCCAGGTTGGGCACCGAGTCCACGCGGGTGTCGTCGGTGAGCTGGAGGTTGCGGTTGTGCTCGTAGGAGTCGGTACCGGTGGTGCCCTCGCCGATGATCACGTCACCGATCCACACACCGTGGGCGTCCTTGCCGCTCAGCGCGCCCTTGTACTCCACCCGCGAGCGGGTGTTGGACATGTTGTGGTCGATGAGCGAGCGGTGCTCGTGGTGCTGGCCGTCACCGGTGAAGTACAGGCCGTGGAGCTCGGCGTTGGCGCCGCGCCCCTTGTAGGCCACCTTCGGGGAGAGCCGGACCACGTCGCCGCCCAGGGTGACCACGATCGACTTGAACGTGGCGTCCTTGGCGACCTGGGCGTTGTGCTGGGAGACGTCGACGGCGTCGCCGTCCCAGTCCTGGAGGCTGACCAGCGTCAGCCGGGCGCCCTCGCCGACGTGGACGTCCAGGCTGCCCGCGCGCACGCCCGTGCCGGTCTGGTTGAGGACCACGACGGCCTCGGCCAGCGGCTTGACGTCGACGACGAACTGGTCGTAGCGGGTGCCGCCCTGGGCCTCGCGCTGGACGGTGATCGGCCGCTCGGGGACCGCGCCCTGCGCGACGGTGATGACCGTGGCCTCCTCGAAGGAGGTGTGGGCCTGGGCGATCACGCGGTCGGCGGGGAACCCGGCGGTGCCGATCCGCGCGTCGTCGCGGCCGACCGTCTCGACGGTGACGCCGTCGGGGGCGTCCACCTTGAGCTCGTCGGCGCCGTCGGCGACGGCGCTGCCGTCGTGCAGGCCCTTGAGGCGGCGCAGCGGAGTGAAGCGCCACTCCTCCTCACGGCCGCCGGGAACGGGGAAGTCGTTCACGTCGAAGGACCCGTGGGTGGCCAACTTGGAGAACGGGATGTCCCCGAGGCCGTGACTGTGGGCCTTGGGTTCGATGCTCGGGCTGGTCAACTTAACCAACCGCTCCTTCCATCTGAAGCTCGATCAGCCGGTTCAGTTCCAGCGCGTACTCCATGGGCAGCTCGCGCGCGATGGGCTCGACGAACCCGCGCACGATCATGGCCATGGCCTCGTCCTCGTCCATGCCCCGGCTCATCAGGTAGAAGAGCTGGTCCTCGCTGACCTTGGAGACGGTCGCCTCGTGCGCGAGCTCGGCGTCGTCCTCGCGCAGGTCGTTGTAGGGATAGGTGTCGGACCGGCTGACGGTGTCGATCAGCAGCGCGTCACACTTGACGGACGACTTGGCGTGGTCGGCGCCCTCCTGCACCTGCACCAGTCCCCGGTAGGAGGCGCGGCCCCCGCCGCGTGCCACCGACTTGGAGATGATGTTGGAGGAGGTGTTGGGCGCGCAGTGCACCATCTTGGAACCGGTGTCCTGGTGCTGGCCCTCGCCCGCGAAGGCGATGGACAGGGTCTCGCCCTTGGCGTGCTCGCCCATCAGGTAGACGGCCGGGTACTTCATGGTCACCTGGGAGCCGATGTTGCCGTCGACCCACTCCATGGTCGCGCCCTCCTCGGCGACGGCGCGCTTGGTGACCAGGTTGAAGACGTTGTTCGACCAGTTCTGGATGGTCGTGTAACGGCAGCGGGCGTTCTTCTTGACGATGATCTCGACGACCGCGGAGTGCAGCGAGTCGGTCTTGTAGATCGGCGCGGTGCAGCCCTCGACGTAGTGGACGTAGGCGCCCTCGTCGACGATGATCAGGGTCCGCTCGAACTGGCCCATGTTCTCGGTGTTGATCCGGAAGTAGGCCTGGAGCGGGATCTCCACGTGCACGTTCTTGGGCACGTAGATGAACGACCCGCCGCTCCACACCGCGGTGTTGAGCGCGGCGAACTTGTTGTCGCCGGGCGGGATCACCGAGCCGAAGTACTCCTCGAAGATCTCCGGGTGCTCCTTGAGCGCGGTGTCGGTGTCCAGGAAGAGGACGCCCTGCTCCTCCAGGTCCTCACGGATCTGGTGGTAGACGACCTCGGACTCGTACTGCGCGGCGACACCGGCGACCAGACGCTGCTTCTCCGCCTCGGGGATGCCCAGCTTGTCGTAGGTGTTCTTGATGTCCTCGGGCAGGTCCTCCCAGGAGGTGGCCTGCTTCTCCGTGGACCGCACGAAGTACTTGATGTTGTCGAAGTCGATCTTGGACAGGTCCGCGCCCCAGTTGGGCATGGGCTTCTTGTCGAAGAGACGAAGGGACTTGAGGCGGAGCTTGGTCATCCACTCCGGCTCGTCCTTCTTGGCGGAGATGTCGCGGACGACCTCTTCGTTCAGACCGCGACGGGCCGAGGCACCGGCCGCGTCGGAGTCGGCCCAGCCGTACTCATAGTTTCCGATCCCCTCGAGTTCGGGGTGCGCGATAGACGTCACGCGGACTCCTCCTGGACTCAGACGTCCTTGTGGTGAACTGGGCCGTCCGCCGCATGGCGGATGGCCTTGGACGCGGGGACGCCGCTCTCCCCGCTCGCCCCGTCCCCCCGTGGGGTGACGTGCGTGGTGCACACACCGTCGCCGTGGGCGATGGTGGCCAGCCTGCGCACCGGGGTGCCCAGCAGCCGCGCGAAGGCCTCGATCTCGGCCTCACAGAGTTGCGGGAACTCCGCGGCCACGTGCGCGACGGGACAGTGATGCTGGCACAACTGGTCTCCGCCGCCGGGTGCGGGCGCCTGGCCCGCGGTGGCGGCGTAGCCGTCGTTGGAGAGGGCCTCGGCCAGCAGACGGACACGCTGTTGGGCGGGAACCGCTTCCAGCATGGGCCTGTAGCGCCGCTCCAGGTCGGCCACCTGACTGCGGGCGAACTCGCCGACGGCTCCGGGGCCGGCCGTCTCGGCCAGGAAGCGGAGCGCGCTGCTGGCGAGGTCGTCGTAGGCGTGGACGAAGGCGTCGCGTCCGGCCTCGGTGATGGCGAAGACGCGCGCGGGGCGGCCCCTGCGGCGGCGTCCGCCGTGGGGCCTGGCGTCGCGGGCCTCGACCATGCCCTCGCTGGTCAGGTTGTCGAGGTGGCGGCGGATGGCCGCCGGGGTGAGTCCGAGCCGCTCACCGAGGTCGGAGGCGGTGATCGGACCCTTCTCCAGGATGAGCCGCGCGACCCGCGCGCGGGTGCCGGTCTCGGCCCCGCGTTCGGGCCCGTTCGGGGGGCGGGGCACACTGGACGCCTTGGACACGTGTCTCCCCTCCCTTCTCGGACGCGGCTCCTGTTTTTGACAACATCAGTGTGGCGTAAATAAGTCCGCCGAGGCAAACCCGACTCCATGCCCTTTATCACGAAGGCCAGCCTTGCCTAACAGCGGATTCACGACCCTTCGGACACCCCAGGCACAACCCCGGGAGACGCCGGAACCATTCCGGCCGCCCACATTCCGAGACGGCGGTACCGGGATGCGGACGGAACGTGACCGTCGTGCCGGTCGCCGCGCGCACGCCCCTCCCGGGGCGGTGAAGCGCTCCGCCGGTCCGCACGTAGACTCGGGGCCCATGGACACAGCCGCGGTCGAGGTCGTCGACCTGGTCAAGCGCTACGGCGCCACCACCGCAGTCACCGGCCTCACGTTCAGCGCGCGCCGAGGCTCGGTGACGGCGCTGCTCGGACCCAACGGCGCGGGCAAGACCAGCACCATCGAGATCTGTGAGGGTTTCCGCCGCGCCGACGGCGGACGGGTACGGGTGCTGGGGATGGACCCCGTCGCCGACTCCACCGCCCTCAAGCCCCGTGTCGGGGTGATGCCGCAGTCCGGCGGCGTCCCCACGGGGGCGCGCGCCGCCGAGTGGCTGCGGCTGATGGCCTCCTTCCACGCGCGGCCGATCGAGCCCGGCCTGCTGCTGGAGCGGCTCGGCCTGAACCCCGTGGCCACCACGCCGTTCCGCCGCCTGTCCGGCGGCCAGCAGCAGCGCCTGTCCCTGGCCTGCGCCGTGGTCGGCCGCCCGGAACTGGTCTTCCTCGACGAGCCGACCGCCGGCCTGGACCCGCAGGCGCGTATGGCCACCTGGGACCTGGTGGCGGCCCTGCGCGAGGCGGGCGTGGCGGTGATCCTGACCACGCACCACATGGAGGAGGCCGAGCGGTTGTCCGACCACGTGGTCATCATCGACCGCGGCGCCGTGGTCGCCGAGGGCACCCCGACCGAGCTGACCGGGGACCGCCGCGAGGTGTACTTCTCCACGGAGGCCCCGGTGGACACCGCCCAGCTGGCGGCCGCCCTGCCCGAGGGCAGCCGGGTGGACGCCCAGGGGCCCTCCGACGGCCGCCGCGAGTACGTGGTCACCGCGGGCGACCGCGGCGAGCCGGGCCCGGAGTTCCTGGCCACGGTCACCGCCTGGTGCGCCTCGGCCGGAGTCCTGGCCGAGGACCTGCGCGTGCGACGGCGTACCCTCGAAGACGTCTTCCTCGAAATCACCGGCCGGGAACTGCGCGACCAATGAGCGAGTACACCTCCACCGCATCGGCACGGGCGGGCGCCGCCACGCCCGTGGCCGCCGACGCCTCACTGTTCACCCCCGCGCCCGGGGCCGCTCCGATGTGGCGGATGGTCGCCTCGCAGACCGGTATGGAGCTGCGGGTGATGCTGCGCCACGGCGAGCAGTTCCTGCTGACCATGGTGATCCCCGTGCTGCTGCTGGTGGGCTTCAGCCTCACCTCGGTGCTGGACGTGGGTGAGGGCGCTCGGGTGGACGCGCTCACGCCCGGCGTGCTGGCGCTGGCGGTGATGTCCACGTCGTTCACGGGCCTGGCCATCGGCACCGGTTTCGAGCGCCGCTACGGGGTCCTCAAGCGTCTGGGGGCGACCCCGCTGTCCCGCTTCGGCCTGTTGGCGTCCAAGACCCTGGCCGTGCTGGGCGTGCAGGCGATCCAGGCCGTGGTGCTGTGCGCGGTGGCCCTCGCCCTGGGCTGGTCGCCCTCGGTGACGGCGGGCGGCGTGCTGGCGGCGGTCGCACTGGTACTGCTGGCGACCGCCGCGTTCAGCTCGCTGGCCCTGCTGATGGCGGGAACGCTGCGGGCCGAGGCGACCCTGGCCGGAGCCAACCTGGTGTACGTGCTCATGCTGGGCCTGGGCGGGGTGCTGTTCCCGACCAGCAGCTTCCCCGGCCCGCTGGAACAGGCGGTGTCGGCGCTGCCGATCACCGCGCTCAGTTCGGGGCTGCGGACCGTCCTGGCCGGCGGCTCCCCGCCGGGCGCCGGCGCGTTCGCGGTGCTGGCCGTGTGGGCCCTCGTCTGCGGCCTCCTGGCCAGCCGCCTCTTCCGCTGGGAGTGACCGCCGCCAGCGCGGCGGCGACCACCAGGAGCGGCAGGGCCGCGAGGAGGTATCCCGCGTCCGGGGTCGTCCGGGCCATGAGCGCGCCAGCGGCGGCGCTCCCGGCCGAGGAGCCCGCGTTGAAGGCCGTGTTGACCCAGGTTCCGGCCCGGGTCCGACGGTCAGCCGCCACCGCCTCGTCGACCACCAGGTACGCCGTGGTCAGCAGCGGCGCGGTGCACACCCCGACGACGAGGAGCAGCGCGCACAGGGCGACCATCCCCGACGCCGTGGCCGCGGTGGCCGTACCGACTCCGAGGACGGCGCCGCACAGGACCATCCGGACACGCGGGCGGGCCCGCCAGGCGACCGCGCCGTAGGCCAGGCCGCCCAGGACGCTGCCCACGGCCTGCGCGGTCTCGGCCCACACCACCAGGGACTCACCGCCGTGCCGTCCGGCGAAGGCGACGTTGAGCAGGGAGACGGCGCCCAGGGTCAGGCCCGTGGCGGAGGAGAGGGCGACCGCGGCGAGGAGGGGACCGGGCGCGCGGCGCTGGCGCGCACGTGGGGCGGGGACGTTCCGTGCGGTGGCCCACGGGGCGCGGGCGGTGCTGGTGGGCAGGGTGCGCGCGGGCGGCGAGAACGCCATGAGCACGGTGCCGGACAGGACCAGCGCGGCGGCGACGGCCAGTCCCAGCGCCGGTGGGGCGCTCGTCAGGAGGGCGCCGAGGAGCAGGGGCCCGGTGAGGAGTACCAGGTCCTCGGCGACGCCGTCGAGGCTGTAGGCGCGCTGGAGCAGTTCCCGGTCCCGGACCAGGTGGCTCCACAGGGTGCGCATCACCGGTCCGAGCGGTGGGGCGCACGCCCCGGCCGCCAGCGCCAGGGCGGCCAGCGGCCCCGTCCCCGTGCCGGGTGTCCAGGTGGCGGCGGCCAGGCAGGTCAGAGCGAGGGCGTACACGGCCGTCATGGGGACCAGGGCGCGCCGGAGGCCGAAACGGTCGATGAGCGCGGCGCGCGGCGGCGACAGGACGGCGACGGTCAGGCCGAACAGCGCCATCACCGTTCCCGCCGACGCGTAGGAACCGGTGGTGTCGGTGACGGCCAGGGTCAGTGCCAGGAAGACGACGCCGAAGGACAGGCGTCCCAGCAGGGCGGAGGAGAAGCAGGGCAGGGCACCGGGGACGCGCAGCACGGCGCGGTAGGACGGTGCCCGGACAGGAGAGGACATGAGGGTGTTCCCGGGGGAGGCGGCGCTCGGGCGCCGCGGACGTGCGTGGACACCGAGGGGGCCGCTCGCGGTTCGCGGTGGGGATGTTCGGGCGCACGAACACGGACCACGGCGAGGCGGAGGCCCCGAGAAGCACTGTCTACGCACAGAGGTGGAACATGTCCCCCAGACTAACGGCGGCCCCGTTCCGAGGCGGGTCCGACAGTGCCCGGAACGGGGCGGGGGCGGGCGGGTTCAGCCCACGGGGAGCAGGCGCCACTGCTGGTGGGCGTGTCCCCCGTCGGGGGCCTGGACCACCAGAGTCCCGTTGTCCGGGGCGCCGCCCTGCGACGTCAGGGCCTGGCCCGTGGCCCGGTTGACCAGGCGGACCACGCCCTGGCCGACCTCGACCACCGTCCACTGCTGGTGGGGGGATCCGGTGCGGGTGAGCAGCGACGCGCCGGGCTGGGCGGCCGGGTCCGTGGGGATCTCCAGGAGCTTGTTGCTGCCCACTCCCACGATCTCGTAGAAGCCCCCCTCCACCGGCACGAACCTCCACTGCTGGTTGGACTGGTCGTGGCGGTCCCACAGGTGGACGGGCGCGCCGTTGGCGGTGGACTTGTTGACCACGTCCATGACGCGACCGCCGTGCACGCTCTGGAGGGCGTAGACGAGGGCGGGGTCCAGTCCCGCGGGGTGGACCACCGGCTCCGGAGTCTCCTCGGGAGAGGATTCCTCCGTCACCTCGGGCGCGCCGGGGGGCTGGACGAGGATGCCCGAGGACATGTGCAGTTCCGGTTCCGCGGGCTGCTCGTCGTCGACCAGGAGCAGGCCTCCCGTGTAACCGCCGGTGACGACGGCCAGGAGCAGTGCCAGCGCCCCGGCCAGGAGCGGCCAACGGGGTACGTACCGTTCGTGGGGACGGGAGGCGCGGGCACGGCGTCGGGACATGAGGGGACACTCCAGCGGGCTGCGGATGGGGGTCGTGTTGGTTCGCGACCCGGACCATTTCACACCACTTGGCAGCTTTCGCGCACGTTCGTCCTTCGGCGCCCGCGCTGCGACGTGATCGATAGGGTCCGTCCCATGGAAGCGTTCGGAGTCCCCTGGTTCATCGCGGTCCGGTACCTCGGCCCCCCGTCGTTCCTGCTCGCCGTGGGAGGGGTGCTCCTGCTGTGGCGGCGGCCCGCGCGGCCCGGACTGGTGTGGGCCGCGTTGGTGACGAACCTGGGCGCGGCGGCGTTGCCGTTCCTGTGGATCGGGGTGCAGATCCTCACCGGCCTGGCGGAGCAGACGGTGCACGGACTGGTCATGACGCTGCTCCAGCCCATGGTGGCGACGGCCGCCTGGCTGCTGCTGTTGGCGGCCGTCGTGGCGCGGGCCCCGGGGACGACCGGCGGAGGACGCGGCGGGCGGAGGACGCCGACCGACGGGGAGGCGGAGAGGACACCCGAAAACGTAGGATGATTCCCCATGAGCTCTCCCGCCCGGTCCCAGGCACCGTCCCCACTCCTCCGAGCGGCGGAGGCGGTCCCTCCGGCCTGGTTGGTGATGATCGGCATCGTCTCGGTCCAGACCGGCGCCGGAGTGGCCAAGAACCTGTTCGAGGCGCTGCCTCCGGCGGCGGTCNGGCTGCGGCTGCTGACCTCGGCGCTGCTCCTGGTGCTGGTGGCGCGGCCGGTGCTCAGGGCGCACTCGCGCGCCGACTGGCTGGTGGTGGTCGGTTACGGCGTCGCGCTGGCGATGATGAACTTCCTCATCTACGAGGCGTTCGCGCGCATCCCGCTGGGGATCGCGGTCACCATCGAGTACCTGGGCCCCCTGGCCATCGCGGTCCTGGGGTCGCGGCGCCGGATCGACCTCCTGTGGGCGGGCCTGGCGGGGCTGGGCGTGGCCGCGCTGGGGCTGGAGTCGGGGTCGATGGATCCGCTGGGCATCCTGTTCGCGGTGCTGGCGGCGGTCGCTTGGGCGTGTTACATCCTGCTCAGCGCGGCGACGGGACAGCGGTTCAGCGGCGCGTCCGGGCTGGCGATCGCGAGCGTGGTGGGCGTGGCCGTCATGGCGCCCGTGGGCGTCTCCCAGGGCGGCGCGGCCCTGCTGGACTGGCGCCTGCTGCTGTTCGGCCTGGCGGTCGGCGTGCTGTCCTCGGTGGTGCCCTACACACTGGAGCTGAACGCCCTGCGCCGGATGCCGCCACGGGTCTTCGGCGTGCTGATGAGTCTGCAACCGGCCGCCGCGGCCCTCGTGGGTCTGGTGCTGCTGGGTGAGCTGCTGACCGTGTGGCAGTGGTTCGCGGTGGTGTGTGTGATCGTGGCCAGCGCGGGCTCCACACGCACCTCGGCCAGACGGGACGAGGCGTCCGGAGAGGCCGACGGGTCCTCGCGAAGGGGTTCCGGGGACGACTGAGGCGGAGCACGAACGCGGGAGCAGGTCGACCGGGAGACACGGGGCGGGCCCGATTTACTACTTTGTGTTTCCGAGTGCACACAAATGGTTATCTGTCCTGGTGGGCCGACCAAACGGTTCGGCCACCCGCATTCGAAGGGGGAGCCATGCGCACCACCGCCAAGATGATGATGACCGCCCTGTTCACCGCCGGGCTTCTCGGCATGGGGTTCGGGACCGCCTCCGCGGGCGAGGATGACACCGACGTCTACCAGGCGTGCGTGGACGAGCAGACCGCGCTGGGTCTGATCAACCTCGACCTGAACCTGCTCAGCCAGTGCATCTCGAACCACGTCGACTAGGTCCCGTTCCCTGAACGGGACCCCGGTCGCAAGGGGGGTGGTTCGGGCGTCCACGGGACCCTGGAGGCGACGGAGGCGAGACCGCGAGGAACGGGTCGTCTCGCCGAAGGCGCCGAAGGTTCCCGTTCTTCGGACGCCCGTACAGGGGCCGAAGGGGAGCGGAGGCCCCGAAGAACACCGCCCAGATCCGTCACCAGACGGTCCAGCCGTTCTCCGAGGGGGCGCCTCCCGTGGGCGCCCCCTCTCCTTGTACGGCGGCATCGACGCAGGTGGGAAAGGACGCGGGGGGTGAGCGACAGCACCCGAAGCGATGTACTACAGTCTGTCGTATGTCTGATTCCCCGGCCTCCGCGGTGCTGGCCGCGAACTCGGTCCCCCCTCTCGCGGCGGAGGACATCGTCCTTCTCGGCGCCCCCCTGTGGGCCTGGCAGATCGCGGTCGCCGCCGCCGGAGTACTCGCGCTGGTGCTGCTCGCGCGCACGATCTGGACTCCCACGCGGAGGTCGCTGCGCGCCTGGGCCCTGGGCAACATCATCGTCAACGCCGGGATCGCCGTCACCGGCGCCACCGTGCGCGTCACCTCCTCGGGGCTGGGGTGCTCGGAATGGCCCAGGTGCACCCCCGAGAGCTTCGTGCCCCTGGACACCGGGCACGCGGCACTCAACGCCGCCATCGAGTTCGGCAACCGGACGCTCACCTTCGTCGTGCTGGCGGTCGCCGTCATCACGTTCGTCGCCGTCATGAGGATGAGTCCCCGCCGCCGCGACCTGGTCCGGCTGGCCGCCATCGTGCCGTTCGGCGTCCTGGGCCAGGGCGTGGTCGGCGGCATCACCGTGTGGACCGACCTCCACCCCGCCTCGGTGGCCGCGCACTTCCTGCTGTCCATGGTGATGGTCTTCGTCACGGTCGCCCTGTACGTGCGCTGCCAGGAGCCCGAGGGCAGGCCGCGGGTGTCCGTGGGTCCCATGCTGCACGCCCTCAGCATCGGACTGGTCGTGGTCGGCTTCATGCTGCTGATCGCCGGAACCGTCGTCACCGGCACGGGCCCGCACGGCGGGGACGCTGCGGCACCACGCTGGGGTTTCGACCTGCCCGCGGTCACGCGCATGCACTCCGCGCTGGCCTGGCTCACCCTGGCGGGCGCCCTGCTGGCCACCGTCATCGCCTTCCGCGGCGACGCCCGGAGGCCGGTACGGATGAGCAGCGTGTTCCTGCTGGTCACGGTCGTCCTCCAGGGGGTCGTGGGCTACACCCAGTACGCCCTGGAACTCCCCGAGGCCCTGGTGGTCCTGCACGTTCTGGGGTCCGCCGTGACCTGGGTCGCGGTCTCGCGCCTGTACTTCTCCACCACGCGCCTCGTTCCGCCGGGCCAGGAGCTCACCGAGGACCCTGCTGACCATGACGGGGAACATAGTCCTGCTGGGACCGTGTCTGGGCGATGACGTGGGCGAAGTCGGCCCGACGCAGGAAGCCGGAGTCGGTGGGGGTCTCCGCCCAGCCCGGGGTGACCGGCTGGGGCAGCCGCCCCAGGAAGGTGTCGCGGGCCACGTGCATCAGCGCCAGGAAGGAGTCCCGGTGGACCTTCCAGTCCCCCGGAGCCAGTCCGGCGTCCATCCTGCGGTGCAGTAGCGCGAGCTCGGTGGCGGCGAGCTGGTACTCCCGCATCGCCTCGCGCCCCCGGCGACCGGCGTTGCGCGCCGCCCACTCACGGGCCCGACGGCGCCCCTGGAGGGAGCTGAGCATGGCGATGTCGGCCGAGGTGACCAGTCCGGTGGAGACGTAGGGCGGCAGGTGGCGGGCGATCGCGCCGATCTGCCGGTGGCGGTCGCGGGTGGCCAGCGCCAGGATGGCCATGAGCACGGCGAACAGCACCATGTAGGCGACGGCCAGGCCGTACCAGCCGAAGTGGGTGGACCCGTTCCACATCCCGTGCAGCAGGACCGCCGCCGCCCACCCGGCGACGGGGGCCAGCAGGCGCGCGGCCCCGGTGCGCATGGCCGCGTAGGCCACGCCGACACCGATCATCGCGGTGTAGACGGGGTGCCCGAAGGGCGCGATCAGCCCGCGGATGGCGAAGGTGGCCACCAGGGTGCCGTCGAAGAACGCGCTGAGGAAGTACAGGATGTTCTCGGTGAAGGCGAAACCGGTGGCCACCATCCCCGCGTAGATGACCCCGTCGGTGAAGGTGTCCAGTTCGTGGCGGCGCCGCCAGAGCAGGATGAGCAGAACCATGCCCTTGGCGCTCTCCTCCACGAGGGGCGCCACCACCGAAGTGCCCAGGAAGTCGCCCAGGTCCCGGCCGAACAGCGGCACCGTGACGTGGGCCAGGCCCCAGCTGTTGAGCAGCAGGGAGGCCACCACGGCCACTCCGGCGCCCCAGGCGAAGGCGAAGAACAGCACCCACCCGGGTTCGGGCTCGATCCGGTCGAGCATGAGGATGAGCGGCACGAGGATGCACACGGGGATGATCGCGGCGACGAGGCTGACGGCGAAGCCGAGCCCTCCGTCGATCCCGGCCGCCGCTCCCCCGGACAGGGCCAGCAGCCACAGGTAGACCAGCATCCCGATCATGCAGAGCACACTGACGGTGGTGCCCAGGATGAGGGTCATCGAGTAGCGGGATCGTCGGCCCTGGAGGATGGCCTTGCTGTCGAGACGGGGCATGGGCAACGATCGTAGCGGGAACCGCGCCGACCACGGGTTCCGCCCCTGACTGACCTGCGTATCCCATCGTTCGGTGGTACGGGGCTGCCTGGGATGGGGCAGGATCGGAGGTCCGGGACCGTCCCGGTCATCCCCGAACGGAAGGTGGACCGCGCATGGAACGTGCGACCACGATCCCCGCTCCCGACACCACGGGGCCGCTGTGGGCCGTACGCGTGGCCGTCGTCCTGCACCTGGCCGCCCTCCTGTGGGAGGGGGCGACCGCCGGGCAACTGGTGACGTTCAACACCGACGCGCTGCCCCTGCACTACTACGGCGCGTTCGGCGTGCACGTGATGGCCGGACTCCAGGTTGTGGCCGCGGCCTGGTACTGGCAGGGATCCGGACGCGTCGGAGGGGCGCCGAGGCTGCTCCTGGCGGCCAGCCTGCTGGCCTTCGCCCTCGGTTTCCTCCAGGCGGCGCTGGGCACCTACGGGCCGCTCCAGGTGCACGTTCCCCTGGCACTGGCCCTGACGGGTGTCGCGGTGTGGTCGGCGGTGCTGGCCTGGCGTCGACGCTGACCACCGGCCCCCTCCCGACCGCCCGGGCGGTCGGGAGGGGGCCGGGTGATCGGGCGGTCAGGCCGGAGCGACCCGCTGGGCCCACGCCAGCGCGTGCAGGTGGTGGCGCGCCGTGGCCAGGTAGGTCGCCGCGGCCAGCCACGCCACGGCCAGGCGGTCGGGCGGGGGAACGACCGACTCCCCCGTGGCGGTACGCGCCCGCTCCCTCGCCGCCGCGCCGACCCCGGAGAGCACCACGGCCGCGGTCGGCAGGTGGTTGCCCCACAACCGGGTCTCCAGCCCCGGATCGGCCGGAACCGCCTCGCGGCCCGCCTCGGCGAGTCGGTTGAGGCGGCGCTCCAGCGCGGCCAGGCCGGGATCGGCGCCGGGTGCGGCCAGGCCGGGACCGGCGGCCGGGACCGGCACGGAGGGGTGCGCCGCGCCCGGGGAGGGGAGCGTGTCCAGCGAGAGGTTGGCCCTTCCCCGCCAGGCCGCGGGCAGGGCCAGGTCGGGCGCGGACACCGTGACGGGCACCAGGGTTCCCGGGCTTTCGGGGACCGGACGCGCCACCGCGCGCATCCCGAGTCCGGGCTCGGCCGCCAACCGCGGGAGGTTGCGTGCCCGCACCAGGTCCGCGGCACCCGACGGGCGCAGCGTGAACGCGCGCCCCGTGACGCGCTCCAGGACCGCCACTCCCCCGGCCCCGGCCGCGCCGGTGACGACGAGGTCGGCGAAGACCAGGTCAGCGCCGGTGCGGTGGGCGGGCGCGGCCTGTGCGCGCAGGGACCGCTCCACCTGCGCGGCCAGGGGGCGTTCCCACAGCACCGCCAGCGGTTGCGCGTCCCAGGCGCACCCGTCGGTGACGGCCGCCGTGGTGGCCGCTCCCCCCCTCAGGCGTCCGTCGGCGCTGGCGCTCACCCGTTGGGCGACCATGCCGGACCGCCCGAGGTCGCGGTGGCTCAGGGAGGCCCCGCCGAAGGAGACCGCCGCCCCGTAGACGGCCGCGACGCGGTCGTCGTCCCCGGGGGCGACGTCGCCGACGCGCCACAGGCGCGGCCCTCCGGTGAGGGAGACCGCGTGGGTGACCACTCCGGCGTACCCCGAGGCCGTGGCGACTCGTTCGCTGCCCAGCCCGTACAACCGCAGGGAGCCGACCCCGGCGTAGGCGCGGCGACCCGTGCCGACGTCGGCGAGGGTGGGCGCCGGGCGGGGGCCGTCGGGCCCGCCGCCGAGGCGGCGGGAGACGTCGAGCAGGCGGGTCAGGGCCGCGGCGTGCTCGGCCAGGGAGAAGTCGGGGGTGGCGTGGTCGCGCAGGCCGGTGGCCACGGTGGTGCAGGCGGCGGCCAGGCGCGGAAGGCGGGCGGCGCGTGCCAGGGCCGCGGCCCGCAGGAGCTCGGCGCGCTGGGAGGATCCGGCCGCGCGTACCCCGGCGGCCAGGGTGCGCGCTCCCGCGTCCCAGGCCAGGGCGGCCGCCGCGCGCGCGTCACCGTCGGTTTCGACGGCGGCGGAGAGGGGATCGGTGTCGGTGCTCCCCGAACCGTCCTGTCCTCCGGTCCCGTCCGGGCCGGGCGGCGTCGCCGCGTCGGGGCCGCTGGTGGGGTTCCGGGGAGCGCCGTCGCCGCCTCCGGTGCCCTCCGGGGCGTCAGCGGGATCCGCCGCCTCCCCGTCCGTGTGCGGGAGCAGGCTCACGGCGCGGAGCAGGTGCAGACAGCGCGGACTGAGCAGGCAGGTGCAGCCCACCTGGGATGCGTCGGTGAGGTCCGGCCCGGTCAGGGTCACGGTCTCACCGCCCGCGGTGACGGTCCACTCCTGGCCGTCGGAGGTCCACTCCCACTCCTCCGCGGCGCGCGGTTCGGCGTCCAGTTTGCGGCGGACCCTGCCGGGCGCGGCTTCGAGCAGTGCGGCGAGCAGGTCGGGGGCGACGCGGGGTCGTTCGGTCATCGGCGGGGTTCTCCTCAGCGGTGTGCGGGGACGTCACGGCGGCGGGGCGGGGGATCATCCCCGTACCCTCTCCGCGATCCAGGAGGCCAGTTCCTGGGGGCTGAGTGAGGCCACCGGCATACCGGCGGCGGCGAACCGCGCGGCGATCGCCTGGTTGCACACCGGCGCCCCGGTGTCGTCGAGGGCGGCCAGGCCGAGCAGCCGGACACCGCTGGAGGCGAGCGCGCGCACCTCTCCCAGGGTCCGGCCCAGGTTGCCGCCCTCCTCGAAGTCGGTGATCAGAGCGACGATCGTGCGGCTGGGCACGCGCACCCCCGAGCGGGTGTGGGCCAGGGCCGCGCCGATGTCGGTGCCGCCTCCCACGGAGACCTCCAGCAGCAGCGACAGCGGGTCCGGCACCCGGTCGGTGAGGTCGACGACCCTGGTGGAGAAGGCCGTGAAGGACACGCTCAGCGCGGGCAGGCCGTGCAGGACGGCGGCGACGAGGGCCGCGTAGATCGTGGAGCGCTCCATGGAGCCGGACACGTCCACGACCAGGTGCACGTGCCAGTCCGCGCTCCGGCGGGCCCGGGTACGGAAGACGGGGTCCTCGGGGATGACCAGCGGGCCGTCCGGCCCCTGGCGCACGGTGCGCAGGTTGGCGCGCAGGGTGCGGCCCAGGTCGAGTCGGCCGCCGCGCCTGCGGGTGGGGCGCGGTACGGACAGCCCGGACAGGGCGGGGCGCATGCGGCGCGCCAGTTGCCGGACCAGCTGCTCGGTGATCCGCCGGACCAGGGGGCGCAGCCGGGCGAGTCTGGACTCCGGCAGGGCTCCGGCCAGGGAGAGCACCTGTTCCAGCAGGTCGACCGAGGCGGTGGTCCGCTCCGGGTCGAGGGTGTCCAGGACGTCGGTGCGGCCGCGTCGAGCGGCGCGGCCGAGGACCTCCTCTCGGACGGTGGCGCCGAACAGGGCCTGGAGTTCGTCGGCCCACTCGCGCGCGGTCGGTTCGGGACGGCCGTGTCCGCCGCGCGCTCCGGACCCGCCGCCGGGTTCACGGGAGCCCTCTCCGTGGCCGCGGCCGTAGAGCTCGTCCAGGGCCGCGAAGGCCCGGCGGGCACGGGGTCCGCCGTCCTCGGGGGGACGGCCGAGGACGAGCCGCCAGCGGTCGGCGGCGCCGATGGCGGCCGTTCCCGGATCCGCGGGAACCGGGCCTGTGGACAACCCTTCGGAGGCCCCTTCGTTGACGGAGACTGGAATCGGGGTGGACACGCCGTCCTCCCCGGGCGGGACGGACGCGGCGGGGGCCGCCTCCGGGGAGGGAGAACCCGTGACACGAACATCCCGTGAGCGAGTGACGGCGGTCACCGTGTCCCCGAGGGTGTCGGGGGAGGGATCCGGTCCTTCTGCCGGACCGGTGTCCTCGGTGGGCGGGGTGGGATGGAGGGTGCCCCCCGGTTCCCCTGCGGAACCGGAGGCGGGCGGGGGGGTTCCGCGGGTGGGGCCCGCCGCTCCCGGCGGCAGGCCGCGCCGCGGGGAGTCCGCGGTCGTGCGCGCGGTGGCCGCCGTCGGAGGATGGTGCTCACGGCTCGCGGCCCGGTGGAGGAGGCCCGGCAGCAGGGCCTCCACGGCCGTCCGCGCGGTCTCGTCGGCGTCGGCCAGGGAGAGGGCCAGTTCGGCGGACACCTCCAGGTGGGTGTCCACCTCGCCGATCCGCTCGCTGACCGCGTCCAGGAAGCGGCCCCGGGCCGCCGTCGACAGCGTCTCGAAACCCTCGCGCAGCGCGGGCAGCCTGGCCAGGAACCCGGTGTCGGACCAGCTCTCCACGCGCCGGGTCAGGGCGTCCAGCACACCGGGGTCGGATTCGACCACGGGAGCGGCCACGGTCAGGGCGCCGGCCAGACGCTGGGCGAGCGGGGTGCCGCTCCGCGCCCCGGTGGAGGCCTCCAGCCATCCGGTGATGCGCTCGGCCATGTCCTCCGGCGCGAGGGCGCCCAGGAGCAGCAGCGCGGACGCGGCGGCGCCCTGGGCCAGCGGACCGCCCTCGTCGGCGAGGAGCCGCAGGTGCCACAGGAGGCGCTGGGGCCCCACCGCTCCGGGCAGGGACGCCTGTTCCTGCACCAGGCGCACCACCCGCAACAACGCGGCGGCGTCGGCCGGGTCGGTACTGCCGGACAGGCCGGGGACGGAGGCGATCGCGGCCTCGGCCAGGCGCACGCGCAGCCGGGACAGGCTCTCCGGGGCGTCGGGCATGCCGGAGACCTGGCCGGAGGTGATCCGCTGGACGCGGTCGTGCAGGTCGATGGCGTCGGCCAGGGAGGCTCGTGGCAGGACCTCCTCCCGGACACGTCGGCCCAGATCGGCGACCAGGTCGGGGAGCGCGCACTCGGCGGCCGTGGTGAGCGCCTCGCCCGCGTCGGCGGGGGCCAGGGTCCCCTCGTCCTCGGCGGCGCGCAGACGGATGGCGATCCGCCCGCGGGCGGCCTGTTCGGGGGTGGTGCCGTAGCAGGAGGCGAGTTCGAGGGTGGCGGCGCTGGCGGGGGTCCAGCGCGCGGTCCACAGGCGGCCCAGCGTGTGACCGTCGGTGGTGCGGCCACCGGCACGGGGTTCGGCGTAGGCGACGCCCGCCGCGTACAGGCGGTGCAGGGCGATGTGGCGTTCGCGGTCGCGTCCGGCTCGGAGGGGGTCCAGGCGCAGGTCACGCTCCTGGTCGCCGGGGCCGGGCAGCCCCAGCCGCCTGAGCAGGGCGGTGACGTGGGCGACCAGGCCGGAGACGGGTGCGTCGGACGCCAGGGATCCGCGCCGGGTCCCGACGAGTTCGCGCTGGGCGGCGCGGGCCAGGGCACGGGCGCGGCCGAGGGGTTCGCCCTGGGCGAGGGCGCTGGTGAGTCCCTCGACGAGTTCGCGGCGTCCGGGGCCGGGCAGGCCCCGCAGGGCGGCCAGGTCACGGGCCATCCGGTAGGCGGCCGTGGTGTCGGGGACCCCGCAGACGTGCCCGTCCGCGCGCAGGTGGGCGCCGATGGCCGACAGGCGGGGGGNGCGCCGATGGCCGACAGGCGGTGGATGGCCGCCCGCTCGATCCGGTCGGGGTCGCCTCCCGCCTCGTGCACGTCCTGCTGCCACTCGGGATCGCGGATTCCGGCCGGATAGCCCGAACGCGAGTCCAGGAGGGCGAAGGTGTAGGGGATCAGGGCGGTGGACAGGCCCGTGTCGGGGTGTTCCCCCGGCTCCGGAACGCGGATGTCGGCGGTCGGAGGGAGGTCGGCGGGTTCGTCACCGCGTAGGAGGGTCATGAGGTCGGCCGGGGTGGGGAAGCCGTGCTCCGGGAGCTCCCCGGACTCGTGGTGGTCCGTGCCCGCACGCGAAGCGGTACGCGGTTCGCTCCCTTCGCCAGCGGACGGCTCCACCGCCGAAGAGGCTCCCCCTTCCGAAGACCCCCCGACCCCCTGATGGTCCGAGCCCGAAGCGGCGCGGGCCTCGCCCTCACCGCGGGAAGACGGCTCCGCCGGGGACGGGCTCTCCGAGAGGCCCTCGTCTTCCCGGTCGCCCGCGCGTGATGCGGTACGCGGTGTGGACTCCCCGAACCCCCGGCGACTCCGGCCGGAGGACGGCTGTCCCCCGGGGGACTGCCCGTCCGCCTCGCCGGCGGAGCGGGCCAGGTCGGCCAGGGCGTGCTCGGGAAGGAGGGCGGCGGCGTGGAAGGAGCCCACGACGGCCACGGGGCGGGTGGCGCCGATCTCGGCGACGCGGCGGCGCATCCACGCCTCGCGGCTCCGGTCCCGGAGGCTGATCCCCTCCCCGTCGAGTTCGTTGGCGCGGTGGGCCCACCCCAGCGCGAGGGCGGCGCGGCGGATCCGTTCGGGTTCGGCGCCGTAGGAACGGGTCTCCACCAGACGGTCCCACAGCTCCTCACCGTCAGAGACGTCGGCGGCCCGCAGCAGCGCACGGTCGGGGCCGAGGCCACCGGAACGCTCGTCGTCGAAGACCCGGACGGAGGCGGGCAGGTCCACGGCGTGCACGGGCACTCCGTGGGCGCGGGCCCAGCGGAGGGCGGCCAACTCCGGGGAGAAGTCGGCGAAGGGGTAGTACACGTGTCCGTGGGAGTCACCGAGGACCAGGGCGACCGGAGCCACCGTGTCGGGGTGGCCGAGCCAGTCCAGCCACGGTCCGGCCTCCAGCGGGAGTTCGACCAGCACGGCGTCGGGGTCGGCCGCCTCCAGGATCGCGGGAACGGCGGCGGCCAGCACCGGCGAGTGGTGGCGCACCCCCACCAGGAGGGGCCGCGTACACGCGGCCAGGACCCCGGCCGCGGTCTCGGGGGCGGGAACCGTGTGTCGTTGAGTGCGCATGGGCGTGTCGTGTCCTGGTGGTGTTCTGGTACCGCGCTGACGTGGTGGCTGTGTGTGGTCCGGGATGCCGGGTGCGGCGCCGGTGTGTGGGTCACCCACCACCGGAGCGGCGGCCTGGGTCCCCTCCCCCACCGTCTCCGGCCGCGGCCGTCGGATCGTGGGGAGGACCGTTCCCTCCGGCGGCGGACCGTACGGGAGGTGTCTCCACCCGGGACGTGAACGCCGGGGACCGCGTGCCCAGGGGTGTCTCGGGCGCGCGGCCGTACGGGGCCGCCGGACAACCCCCGGGACGCTCCGGTACCGCCTGAAGGGCGACGGCGACCGGGGACGGGTTACTCCCCCACGACGTGGCGCAGCTCGTACAGGCGCTTCCACAGCCGCGCGCCGTTCTCGGCCCGGTGGCGGATCGCGGAGTCCCAGTAGGCGATCAGGCGTCCCTGGTCGTCGGGGTCGTCCTTGCGTACCGCGCCCAACAGGTAGCCGGGCAGCAGGGCGAGCGGGTCGGACACTCCCAGGTAGGCACTCTGCAAACCCAGGGAGGTGGTGACGCCGACCGCCTCGGCGGTGCTCATGACGGTGGTCGGCCGTTCCACCGGCCATCCCTCGACCGAGGAGCCGGAGCGCAGGTCGCGGAAGGCCGTGACCAGGGCCTCCAGGACGGCGTCGTCCACGGGCAGCGCGTGGCCGTGGCGGGCCAGGGCGGCGCCCGCCTGGCGGCGCACCAGGTCGACCTCGGTGGCCAGGTCGGCGACCGGCGGCACGACCTCGAAGTTGAACCTGCGCTTGAGGGCCGCGCTCATCTCCGACACGCCCCGGTCGCGCAGGTTGGCGGTGGCGATCACGTTGAAGCCCGGCCGGGCCAGGAACAGCCCGTCGTCCGGCAGTTCGGGTACGGCCATCCGCCGGTCGGAGAGGATCGAGACCAGCGAGTCCTGCACTTCGGGCAGGCAGCGGGTGATCTCCTCCACCCGGGCGACGCGTCCGGTGCGCAGCGCGGTGAGCAGCGGGGAGGGCGTCAACGCCTCGGCGCTGGGGCCCTTGGCGAGCAGCAGGGCGTAGTTCCACCCGTAGCGCAGGTGCTCCTCGGTGGTTCCGGCGGTGCCCTGCACGGTGAGCGCGCCCGTACCGCTGACGGCGGCGGCGAGCAGTTCCGAGAGCAGGGACTTGGCGGTCCCCGGTTCGCCGACCAGCAGCAGGCCGCGCTCCCCCGCGAGGGTGACCACACAGCGCTCGACCAGTCCGCGCTCACCGACGAACTTGGCGGGGATCTCCAGGCTCGACGGAAGGCCGTCCACGGGCTCGGGCAGCCGCAGCCTCTCGCCGTCGCTGCCGACGACGAACGTCACGACCGCGCGTGGGGTGAGCCGCCAGCCGGGCGGGCGCGGTCCGGTGTCGTGGGCGGCGAGGAAGGCCAGTTCATCGGCGTGGCGCCGTTCGGCGGGTTCGATCTGTACCGCGGGGGTGTCGGGCACCGCGTCTCCTCGGTTTCCGGGGGTTCGGGGTGGGGCCGGGGACGGCGGGGCGTCCTCGGCGGGGTGTGGGGACGTCCGCGTTCGGGCCCCGTTCACACGCGGAGCGGGACCCGAGCGCGGACACGTCGCGCCCGTGGAGGTCCGCCGTCGGCGGCGAGCCACGGGCCGGGGTCCTACACGGGGGCGTCCCCCTCCCGCACGCGCCGCCAGGCGTCGGCGAAGACCTCCGGGAGCGGACGCGGCGCCAGGTAACGCGGGAGCGGCCCGACCGGGTCTCCTCCCTGCTGGGCCCGCAGATCGTACAGCGGCAGTTTCCAGGTCTCCAGCGGCAGGTTGGGCGCCTTGGCCTCGGACCACGCGCCCGGCAGGAACACCGAGCGTCCCGAACGCGCGCGCTTGGCGGTGACCACGAGTCCGGCCGCCACGAGTTCGTCCTGGGCCTTCCTGTGCCGCTTGGCCGTCCATCCGTTGAGGTCCCGCACCCGGCGGTCGGTGGGTTCGAGAAGGGCGAGCAGTTGCAGGTACAGGCGCGCGGCGTCGGCGGACACTCCGAGCGCGTTCTCCACCTCGCCCACGAGTCCGGGAACGGACGCCACCGGGTCACCGGCCCTACGCCCCTCACGAAGGCCGCCCGAGGACACGTGCTCGGCGATCGCCGTGAAACCGGGACCGCGCAGAAGGTCCACCGCCCGCACCAGCTGCTCGTCGTGGGCGACGCTCCCCGTGTCGGCCAGCAGGGCGCGCAGGAGGTGGGAGGTCACGTCGTCACCGAACTCGGAGGGCCGGAACCACACGGAGGTCACTCCGTCCTCGCCGATCACGACGACCGAACCGCCGTCGACGCTGTCCGGGAACGGGATGCCGCCCCTGCGGTCGCGGTAGGGGCGATCGCCCAGTTCCTCGACCAACCGTTGGAGGGCGGGCCCGGACCACACGGTGGCGACGGGCAGGAACAGCTCCGGGGAGGCGAGGCACTCGCGCACGGCGCGCAGGAGTGCGGGGACCGCCTCCCTCACCGGGTCCCCCACGGGGAGCTCGGCGTGCGCCCAGGCGATCACGTGCACGAGATCGGTGAGCATCCAGGGCAGGTCACCGGCCTTCTCGACGAAGCGTGTGGACCTCGGAGCGGGACCGTGGTGCCGTTGCCACGATGCGAACCGTGAGGAGACACCCTCGGAGCGAACGCCTGCGGCTGACGGGTCCGCGGCCACACGCAGGGCCTCGTGCCCCGACACCAACCGCGCTTCGCGGAGGAACCCGTACCGCACGGGCTGCCCGTCCACGAGCCGCGCGGCGTGGAAGGAGGCGAGGGTCTCCTCGGACAGCGAGGGCCTGCGGCCTCGGCGCCCGTTCCAGGCCTCGGCGAGCCGTTCGGCGACGACGACCGTGCCCCCGGGCTTCCACAGCGCCCCGATCGCGGCCGGGTCCTCGGGGAGGGCCGTCCGGTACAGCTCCAACAGTTCCTCGGCCTCCAGCGAGTCCAACTCCGCCAACCCGACGGCCACGTCGGCCGCCGAGAGGCCCATGACCTCCCTCATGCGCGTGTCGACCCGCCGCTCGTATCCGGTGCGGTGGGCGGCGAACAGGAGCGCGGCGCCCGCCCGGGCGAGTCCGGTGCGCTCGGCCAGGACGGCGACGGCGTCGGAATCCCACGGGAGGGCTCCGTACTCGGCCAGGCACCGGGTGAACACGGAGAGCTGCTCACCGCTTCCCCACCCCAGGTCGGCCCGCCTGCGCCAGCGCTCGGACAGGCCCTCGTCCATGGGCAGCGGGGCGTCCGACCGCGACTCCACGAAGCTGAAGGGGTACCGTTCGCTCGTGCTGGACCCCGAACCCGGGCCCAGACCCAGATGGCGCGCGCCCGCCTCGTCCCGGGGCCTGACGGACGCGGCGTTCCTGGCATCCAGCACACCGGCGTCGAGGGTGAGGCCGGGCTCGGCGAAGACCGTGCCGGACCACCGGGTCAGGAAACCGGCCAGGGCCTCCCGGTGTTCGGGCGGTGTGGTGGGCAGCGCGGCGTACCAGGCCAGCGCTCCCACACGGCCGATGAGCGGTGCCCAGTCCGTGGTCGGCGTTGGACCGCTGTGCGCGTCCGAGGTGCTCATCCGCCCGTCCAGGAAGCGGGAGGCGTGTTCGACGTGCGCGACGGTGTTGTCCGAGCCCTTCCGGAACATGTGTGCGCTCAGGAGGTGTGACAGGGCCTGCGTGAGGGTCTTCGACTCGGGTTCCGCCTTCGTCTCGGACCGTCTGGCCGCGTCGGCCCTCCTCGTGAACGCGGCCAGGTCCTTACGCACCGGGACGGTGTTCAGCGCCAGCCCGGCGACGCCCATGGCCAGTGACGGATGCGGCTCCGTCCCGTCGTCCCCGGTCAGGAGTGCGGTGGCCGCCGCCAGGGTCCTCGGCGCCGTCCGACCCCGTCGGTGTCCGACCTCCTCGTACTCGGCCTCGGCCGCCTCCAGGAGCGGGCCGAGGTCGGTGGCCTCCACGGTGCGCAGCCGCAGGGAGGCGCGGACGTCACGCGGGCTCATGAAGTGCCAGTACGGCACCGGCGGCAGGAGGGGTGTGCCCCAACCGGCCTGGGCTCCGCCCACGTCGCCGGCCTCGTACTCCCACAGATGCGAGCCGTCCACCGCCTGGAGGGAGAAGACCCGCGTCTTCCTGCTCAGGACGTGTGTGTCGCCTCCGGGGGCGGTGAAGGGCGCGGCGGGATCCGCCGGGCCGCCACTGTACGCATCGTCGTGGCCCACGGTGTGCGTGCGCCCGTCGGTCACGGTGATCCGGCGGCCCCGGGAACCGTCGTCGGTCTCGAACCACGCCACCCCGACCCCGTACGTGCCGCCCACGGAACCCAGGGGGTTGCCTGCGGCCGGTTCGTCCAGCGGGAACAGCGTGCACTGACGGTCCCTGCGGTACGGCTCCTGCGGCAGTTCCTCCAGGAACGCGGGGAGGCTGGTCCTGCCGTTCTCCCCCGTGCCGGGGTCCACCTCCTTCAGTCCGGGGTACGGACCGCTGGCCCAGAAGGTGGCGCCGTCGTGGAGCAGGTGTGCCATCCTGCCGTCGGGCTCCTCGCCCCGGCGCAGTGCGCGCCCGCCGTTCATCCGGAGGCCGTCACGGGTGAGCTGGGCGATCGTCTCGGGCCCCGGCGAGTAGGCGTGTGCGGCGTCCAGCAGCGCGCCGGTACCGGCGCAGGCCACGGAGGTCTCGGGGTCCGAGGACCAGTAGGCGTGCTCCGTGTCGTCCAGGAGCTTCCGGTAGCAGACCAGGAACGCGCCGTCGCTGTACACCGCCGCGATGTCGTACGGGTCGGACGCGCGGATGTCGTGCTCGTCCACACGGCCCTCCGGCCCGACCGCGATGGCCCTGGTCCTGGAGGTCAGGGTGATCACCGGCCAGCTGTACGTGCTGATGACGGGCCCCGCCCCGGAGGCGCGGAGTTCGTTCACCGCCTCCTCCAGCTCCGGCCACCCGAACTCGTCGATGATCCCCGCACGCAGTGCCGTGGCGAGGGCCCGCGCCGGGTCGAGGGCGTCGAACTCCTCCCGGCGGTGCGGGAAGGCGGCGAGGGCGGCTCCGTCGACCTCGGACCGGAGCCTGCGCAGGCGGACCTTGAGGTGGGTGAGGCCCGTCATGGCCGAGGGCGCGACGAGTTCACCCAGCCTCCGGTCGATGTAGGGGTGCAGGCACGGGCTCGGCAGCAACTCCTCCAGCTTGTGTCTGTAACCGGCGTACTCGGCGACGGACCTGGCCAGGACGGGTTCCCAGTGCTCGTCGGCCAGGATCGCCGCGAGCGCGCATCCGTCCTCCTCCCGGCACGCACCGGTGTACAGGTCGAGGGACTCCCTCCTCCCCTGGGGCGGCTCGACGGGGACACCCAGTCGCAGGCACGTCTCCAGCAGGTCCACCCAGACCCGGCCCCGCAAACGGACGGGTACACCGTCGGCCCGCAACCGTTCCGCCAGCCGCGGAACCCAGTCGAGCAGCTGCGCGGGGCGGCCGCGGACGGTGCGGGTGACCACGCGGCTGAACCAGTCCGCCGCCCCTCCGGGGACGTCCTCGTCGGGGTCGGCGACCATGTCGACGGCGCCGATGTCGTCCAGCAGGTCGAGCCACCAGGCGCGGCGCTCCTGGGAACCGGAGACGAACAGGCCCAGGAGGGCGCGGCGCAGGTCCGGGTCCGCGCGGGCCGCGCGCACCACGGTGCGGCGCTCCGCCTTCCAGAAGCCCTCCGGGGCCGCGTCCACGGCGGGAAGCGAGAGCAGGTCGCGCAGGAAGCCGGTCTCCTCGGTCGTGGTGTCCAGACCCTCCGCGCGCGCCCTGCCCCCCGCCAGGAGGCGCAGCTGCCTGGACAGTCCGGCCCAGGGCGGCAGACCGCCGCGAGCACGGCGCAGGCACAGTTCGAGGAACTCGGCGTGGGCACGCGAGGGCTCGTAGCGCTCGGCGAGTTCGGTGGCGTGTCCGGCCAGGGCCTTGGCCGTGAGGGCCCCGGCGAAGGCGAACTCCAGGAACGCCTCCCTGCGGGTGTCCTCGTCCACGGGCAGGGCGTACACGCGCTCGGCCTCCCGCGCCCTGCCGAACATGATCCCGGCCAGGCGCCCGTTGCCCGCCGCGACGAAGGCGCGCCCGGCCTGCTCCCAGTAGGAGGGCAGGTGGGAGACGGGCACGTCGGCGGCGAGGCGCGTGTACTCCTCCTCTGCCCTGCTCGGCCTGGAGCTCGCCCACCGGGCGGCCCTCTCCAGGGGGCGGACGAGGGCGAGCGCCTCGGCCCGGTGGTCCGGGTCGTGGACCAGGGCCCACTCCGGGTAGCCGAGCCCGCGCGGGCGGGTGCGCGTCACGGGCGCGGAGATCCCGCTGGACTCGAAACCGAGGAAGTCCACGGCCGCGTCCTCGGCCGGGCCGAGGACGTCGGGGACCAGCCGCACCACGGGGCGTCCGCCGAGCGCGGGGTGGGTGTAGGTCCGGGCGCGCATCGTGTCGGTGTGCCCGTCGTCCGGGGCGTCCACGGGGGCGAGTCCGGCGTCGAGGAGGCCGTCGTGGGGGACGGGGGCGGGGGTGGTGCTCACGGCTGGTTCTCCTCTTCGGTGCTCCTGTCGACGGCGTGGACGATCTCGGCCATGCGCAGACCCTCGGACCAGGCGACGGGTCCCACGTCCTCGATCCTGACGTTCCGTTCGTCGGTGTCGACCCAGAACAGTCCACCGCTCCTGGTCGCGTACTCCGGATCGTCGGAGCCGATCCAGTAGCGGGCCTGGACGGTGCGGCCGCCCTCCAGCACGCGGCACACCGCGTGGCCGCCCCGTATGGCGAACCCGTACCGCCGGGCCCGCCCCCTGGCGTGCCTGAGGTCCTGGAACGCGGCTCCGGCGTAGGCGTTGCGTGCTTCGGCGGCGGCTTCCGCGGTGTCGGGCTTGCGGTGGACCTGGCGGGTGAGCTGGGGCAGGCGCTGGGTGATGCCGAGTTCGAGGGCGAACTCGCGCACGTCGTCCAGGTCCTCGATGAGGACCGGATGGGCCAGGATGACGCGGTCGGCGTCGAGCCAGGTGCTCTCGGCGTCCAGATCCAGGACACCGATCCGACCCCGCTCGTCCACGCCGCGCAGGAAACCACCCCCACCACCGCCGCCGCCGGCCGGAACCGCGTACAGGTCGTACAGGGTGTCCCGCCACGCGGGATCGGGCCACACCTCGCTGATCAGGGTGGCGGGGACGGGCAGGGAGCCCAGCAGCCACGACTCGACGCGCCGCGCGCACTCCCGCTCGTGGCGTTCCACCCACTGGCGCACGTGGGAGAGGCGTTCGGCCTCGGGCGATTCGAGCACCTTCTTCGGCACCGACCTGAGCGTGCGCCCCTTGGGGTTGCGGCACACGATCGTCGTGCCGTCGAGGGCGAGGGAGTACCCGGCGGGGCCGTCGACCCAGACGGGCTCCGTGCGGGGAGCGGAAATCGACATGGTGCATGTGTATCGTTTTCCTACGACACGTCCCGCCCTGTCGGTGGAAAACTCCTGGTAGCGCTCCCGCGGTGTTCCCGCAGTGCTTCCGAGGAGCTTCCGGAACGGGCGCGGAGCGGCCGCCGGTCCATGCGGAGCGGCCGCCGG
>NZ_ANAX01000347.1 GCF_000341065.1 Nocardiopsis halotolerans DSM 44410
GCCGCTCCGGCGGCCGTGGGCTAGAGCCCGGGCCGGTCGCCGCCGCGGAACCGTTTCCAGGCCTCGGTGAACAGGTCCGGGAGCGGACGCGTTGGCTGGTGGCGCACGTGCCGGCTGAAGGGCAGGCCTCCGGAGCCGTCCGCCAGGTCGTACAGGGGCAGCTTCCACGCCTCGTACGGCAGGTTCGGCGCCTGGGCGTCGGTCCAGGGGCCGGGGACGAACACCGAGCGGCCCGCGCGGGCGCGCTTGGCGGTGAGCACCAGGTCCGTCTCCAGCAGCTCGGCCTGCGCCCTGCGGTGCCGCGCCGGGGTCCAGCCGTTGACCGCCCGCACCCGCCGGTCGGTGGGTTCGAGCACGGTCAGCAGCTGGAGGTACAGGCGTGCCGCGTCCGGGGACAGGCCGAGCTCGCGCGCCGCCTCGGCGAGCAGGTCGGGGACGCAGGCGGCCGGATCGTACTCGTGCGCCCCCTCGGCGAGTTCCCCGGAGGAGATCCTCTCCGCGATGGCGGAGAAGTCCGCGCCCAGCAGCAGATCCACCTCGGCCAGGACCCCGTGCCAGGCGTAGCCGGGGTCCTCGGCGACCAGCCCGCGCAGTACCCGGGACCGGACGTCGGTGCCGAGCTCGGCTGGCCGGAACCACAGGACGGCCTCGCCGCCGGTGCCCACGGTCAGCACGGCCGTGCCGTTGTCGGCGCTGGCGGGGAAGGGGGTCTCGCCGTTCGCGCCGCGGTAGGGGTGGCCGCCCACCGCCTCCAGCAGGCGTTCGGGGTTGTCGTTCCACAGCTGTGCCGCCTTGAACAGCAGCTCGGGCGCCCTCAACCGTTCCCTGACGACGGCCAGGGCGGCGGGGATCCCCTCACGGACGGGATCGCCCGCGGGGAGTTCGGCGTACGCCCACGGAATGAGGTGGGCGAGGTCGGCGACGACGTCGTCGAGGTCACCCGTCTCCTCGGGCTCCTGGACGAGCGCCGTGAAGGGGTGGTTGTAGTGGGTGTACCGCACGTCCAGGGTGCAGGAGGCGTCCCGGGACAGGGCCGCCTCGGTGGTGTGGTCGGCCAGCAGGCGGAGCCCGTCGGTGGGAACCCGGTCGAGCTTGGCCGTCTGGAACGCGGACAGGGTGTCCTCAGCCAGGGCGAGCCTGCTCCCGAAGCGGGCGTTCCAGGCCTCGGCGAGGCGTTCGGCCACACCCAGGGTGCCGCCCGGTTCCCACAGTGCGGTGATGCCCTCGGGGGTCGACGGGAGCGCGTCGCGGTACAGGTCGAGCAGTTCCGCGCCGGACAGTCCGTCCAGTTCCCGCCCACCGAGGTCCACGTCGACGGTGGACAGGCCCAGGAGCCTACGCGTGTGGGTGGTGAGGCGACGGGCGTCCCCGCTCCGGTGGGCGGACAGAAGCAGGACCGCGGCCGCCCGGGGCAGACCGGTGCGCCGGGCCAGGAGTTCGGCCGCGGCCGGGTCCCACGGGACGGGGCCGGACTGGGCGAGGGCCGTGGTGAGGGCGGTCAACTGCGCGGTGTCGCCCCAGGCCAGGTCCGCCCTGTGGCGCTCGTGCTCCGCGTGGGGGGCTTTGACGGGCAGCGGGGTGCCGGAGTGGAGTTCGACGAACCGGTCGACGCGGACGTGGTCGTCGGTGTCCGTGCGGAACCGAGTGCACAGGTCCGTCCCCACACGGCGGGCGCCCTCCCCGGCCAGGGGCGCCAACTCCTCCGTTCCGGTCTCCGGGTCGTCCGCACCGGTGAGCCCGCCGGTGTCCAGGGTGACCCCGCGGTCGGCGAAGACCGTCCCCGCCCAGCGGCCGAGGAAGTCCCCCAGCGCGTCCCGTTCGTCGGCGCCCGTGGTGGGCAGGGCCGCGTACCAGGCCAGGGCGCCGATGCGGCCCACGAGCGGTTCCCAGTCCATACCGCCGCGTGGGCGCCTGCCCACCTCCTCGGTTCCGATGTCGCCGCGCAGGAACCGCGAGGTCACCTCGATGTGTGCGCGGGTGTCACCGCTGCTCGTGGTCCTTCCCGGTAGGAAACGGGCGAGCCCTCGGGACAGGTGCTCGGGGTCGGGCTCGGCCTGTACGCGTTCGGCGTCCCTGGCGATCTCGGCGACGTAGTCGTCCAGGTTCCACCACAGCCGCGCCGCGGAGTACGCCATCCCGGTGACGTTCCAGACCAGGCCGTCGTGGGGCGTGTTCCCGCCGGAACCGCCGGAGAGCAGCGCGGCGGCCGCCGCCCTGGTCCGCTCGGGCTCTCCGACACCCGCACCGCTGCGGACGAAGGGGTTCGACCCCTGCCCTGCGCGCGACCAGGGACGTGCGGGACCCGGCCCGATCTCCTGGAGTTCCTCCTCCTCGGCCAGGGCCGCCTCCAGGAGTGCCGCCACGTCGTCCGCGTCCACGGCGCGCAGCCGTGCGGAGGCACGGGCGTCCCGCACCCTCATGAAGTGCAGGAAGAGCGGGCCGGGCAGATAGGGGGTGCCCCACCTGGCGGTGCACCTGCCCGTATCGCCGGGGTAACAGGACCAGACCTCCCCGAACCCGCCAGCGGTGTGGAGGGTGATCCTGCCACCGCCGCCGGTGCTCAGGGCGTGGGTGGCGCCTCCGGGCGCGGTGAACAGCCCGACGGGGGCGCCGCGGTGAAGGTAGTCGTGCGGATACCGCGTGGGAACGCTCACGGAGCGACCGTCGGTGTCGGTGACCCGGTACACCCCTCCCTCCGCTCCCCGCCGCGTCACCGCGACCGCGAAACCCGCGAATCCTGAGGCACCGCCCACCGGACTGTCCGGTGTGGGTTCGGGTAGGGGCACGAGGGAGGAGGCACCAGGCACCAACTCCTCGCCCTCGGTCAGGGGGTGCTCCTCCAGGAAGGCGGGAAGACTGGCCCGGCCCCGGTCCCCCGTGGCGGGATCCACCTCGTAGAGGGTACGGCCGTTCTGGATCCAGTTGGGGTGGCCGTCCAGGACCCAGTGGGTGTGTCCGTCACTGAACACGCGCAGGTCCCTGCGGTCCGGGACGTCCCCCGCCCGGATCGCACGGCGACCGCCCATGCGGGCCCCGTCGGTGGTGAGCCGGGCGGGCCCGGTCGAGCGGTCCTCCTCGGACCAGTGGCGCGGCGCGTTGTCAGAGCCTCGGAAGGACAGCTTGGTGCCCGGGTCGGTGGACCAGTAACCGGAACGGTCGCCGTAATAGTCGGTGCTGTCACGATAGGCGACCAGGAACGCGCCGTCGGCGTAGACGGCCACGGGTTCCTCGGCACCTGGAGGCAGACGCAGGTCGTGCTCGGCGACCCTCCCCTGCGGCCCCACCGCGATGGCCCTGGTCCTGGAGGACAGGGTCAGGACCGGCCAGCTGGCCGTACTGGTGATCCTGGGTCGGGTCCCGGACCAGACATCGGTCGCGCCGAGCTCGCGGGCGGCCTCCTCCAGCGCCTCCCATCCGTACTCGCCGAGGAGCCCCGCGCGCAGGGTGGTGGCGAACGCCTCGGCGACGTCGACGGTCTCCAGTTGGGCACGGCGTTCGGGGAAGGCCCGGAAGACGGCCCCGCCCGCCTCCCTCCTGAGCCGCTCGAGGGAGGTCTCCGCCTCGACCAGCCCCGCGCCCGTCATGTCCCCGATCAGCTCGCCCAGCCTGCGGTCCACGTAGGGGTGCAGGTGGTCGTGGGCCAGCAGGTCCTCCAGACCCGGGTGATGCGTGACGCCGTACACGACGACGGCCTCGGCCAGGTGGGATTCCCACACGGGATGGGACCGGATCCACGCCAGATCGCGGCGGGGACCCCCCTCGCCCCTCACCCAGGCGCCCAGGTCCAGACGCACCCTGTCCGGTTCGTGGACGGGCACGCCCAGTTCCAGGCACAGGTCGAGCAGGGTCGGGGAGACCTCGCCCGTGCGGCCGTCGCCTTCGAGGTGGACGGGCTCGCCGTCGGCGCGGAGCCGGTCGGCCACGCGCGCGACCACGTCCATCAGGCGCGCGGGCATGCTCCTGCGCCAGCCCTGGCAGTGGGAGACCATCCGGGAGAGCCAGGAGGCGGCACCTCCGGGGACGGGCTGGCCGGGGTCGGCGAGCAGGTCGACGGCCCCCGCGTCGTCGAGCAGCTCCAGCCACCACTCCTGGAAGCCGGTGTCACCGGAGACGAACAGCCTCAGCAGGGAACGGGCGGCGTCGGCGTCGGAGCGCCCCAGGACGACCAGGGACCGGCGGACGGCCTTCCAGAACCCCTCCGGGGCGGAGGAGGTGGCCGGGACGTCGAGCAGCTCGCGCAGCAGCGCGGTCTCCTCGGTCTGGGGATCGAGCCCGGCCGCCCTGGCCAGGGTGCGCATCTGCTTGGGCAGGCCGGTCCAGGGCGGCAGACCGCCCAGGGTGCGGCGCAGGCTCAGCTCGCGGAACTCGGCGTGGGCGCGGGCGGGATCGTAGCGCTCGGCGAGCTCGGTGGCGTGCCCGGCCAGGGCCCTGACGGTCAGGGCCCCGGCGAAGGCGAACTCCAGGAAGGACTCCCTGCGGGTGGTCTCGTCCACCGGCAGGCCGTACACGCGCTCGGCCTCGCGGGCCCGGCCGAACATGACGGCGGCGACACGGGCGTTGTCGGCGGCGACGAAGGCCCGCCCGGCCTGCTCCCAGTAGGCGGGCAGGTGCGGCAGGGGAACGTCCTCGGCGATGTGGTCGAACTCGTCGGCGGCCGCTCCGGGTTTGGACGCGGCCAGCCGCGCGGCCCGCTCCATCGGGCGGACCAGTGCCAGCGCCCTCGACCGGCTCCCGGGGTCGTGGACCAGCGCCCACTCGGGGTAGCCCAGACCGCGCTGTCGGGCCAGCGCCAGGGGCTCGGAGGGCTCCCCCGTGGCGAAGCCGAGGAAGTCCAGGGCCGTGTCCTCGGCCGGGGCGAGGGTGTCGGGGACCAGGCGCACGACCGTGCGTCCGGCCAGGGAGGGATGGGTGTAGGAACGGGCGCGCACGGTGTCGGCGCCCGCGTCGGCGGGGGTGTCGGGGGAGGCCAGTCCCGCGTCGAGGAGGCCGTTGCCGGGGGCGGTGCTCATGACGTGCCCTCCTCGGTGTTCGCGCGGCCCGCGTGGACGAGCTCGGCCATGCGGACGCCCTCGGACCAGGCGATGGGGCCCACCTCGTTCAGCGGCAGGGCCCGCTCGTCGGCGTCGACCCACAGCAGGTGACCGGTCTCTGTCTCGAAGTCGGGCGCGTCGGAGCCGATCCAGTAGCGTGCCTGCACCGGGTGGCCCTCCTCGCCGATCCGGCAGACGGCGTAGCCGCCGCGGACGGAGAAACCGAGGCGCTGGGCGCGGCCGGTGGCGTGGCGCAGCTGCTCGAAGCGTCCGCCGGAGTAGTCCTCGACGACGGTGGTGTCGGGCACCTCGGCGGGCTTGCGGTGGATCTCGCGGGTGAGCTGGGGCAGGCGCTGGGTGATG
>NZ_ANAX01000348.1 GCF_000341065.1 Nocardiopsis halotolerans DSM 44410
ACCGAGAACCCAAATGAGATGAGCTCTAAGGGACAGAAAAAAGGTTTTCGGACACACAGCACCAACCGGCAGAACATCACGAAAAGGTTGAGAGCCACCCGACCCATGCACTAGTGTTCAACGCCGAGCGCGGTTGCTCCTCTTCACCGCCCCCCGGCGGTGACAGCCGCGCACCGGGTCGGGCCGCCCCATCCCCCTTTTCGGGCCACGGCCGCCCATCACCGGCCCCGCTTTCCGAGGCCTCTCCCACCCGGCGCATCCCTTGATCCTTCACGGCCTGGGACAAGGGGAGAAAGGTGTTACCCCACGTGTTGGCATCCCGTCATGTCCGCAGACGCCGCACGGCGATCGTCTCCTCCCTCGCCGCGGCCACCCTCCTCGTCCCCGTCGCGGCGGCCCACGCGGATCCGACCGCCGACGAGGTCCGCGAAGAGATCCAGAGCCTCGAAGAGGAGTACATCGGACTCAACGCGACCTACAACGAGGCCAAGGAGACCCACGAGGCCGCCCAGGAGGAGCTGGAGGGCATCGAGGAGGAGATCGAGGCCGCCGAGGAGAAGGTGACCGAACTCGGCCTGGGCGCGCGCCAGCTCGCCAACTCCACCTACACCGGTGTCGACTTCACCTCCTTCCACCGTCTGATCAGCTCCGCCGGGCCCGAGAACGCCCTGGCCCACCAGGCCGACCTGAACTACCTGGCCGAGCAGCACGACGGCAACCTGGAGGAGTACACCACGGAGCTGGAGAACCTGGAGATCCTGCGGGCGGAGGCCGCCTCCACCGAGGAGGAGGCCGCCGAGGCCCTCCAGGAGGCGGAGGAGGCCACCGAGGAGGCCGACGCGGCCCTCGAGGAGCAGAAGGAACTACTCGAAGAGCTGACCGCCGAGGAACAGGCCGCCGCCACCGAGAACATCGGTCAGACCGGCGGAGACGGCGGCGGAGGCGGCGGAGGCGGCGGAGGCGGCGGAGGCGCCGACTACACCGGCCCCGCCACGGGCAGCGCCGCGGTCGCCCTGGACTTCGCCTACGACCAGGTCGGCAAGCCCTACGTCTGGGGCGGCACCGGTCCGGAAGGCTACGACTGCTCCGGCCTGACCCAGGCCGCCTGGGGCGCCGCGGGCGTGAACCTGCCCCGCACCACCTACCAGCAGGTGAACGCCGGCCAGCGCGTCTCCTGGGAGAACAAACAGCCCGGCGACCTGCTGTTCTTCTACTCCAGCCCCCAGGGCCCCGACCACGTGGGCATGTACGCGGGCGACAACGTGATGGTGCACGCCTCCACCTCGTCCCGCCCCATCGGCACGGTGACCCTGAACAGCTACTACCGCAACAACTTCGTCACCGCCGTCCGTCCCTGACCGGCCCCGCGCCCCGGTGCCCCGCGACACCCCGTCGCGGGGCACCGTCGTGTCGGCCCCGCACCCGGACACGGCCCACCGAACACGACGGGCCCGAGGACCCGGCACGCGCGGAACACGGCGCCGTTGGTGCTCTTCCGGGGCCTCCGCTCCGCGCAGTCCTCTCCTCCCCGTCACCCAGCCGGGCACCCCCACCACGCGCTCCGCGCGGCGCTTTCCGTGTCCGGGCGCCCGAACCGCCCCCAAGGCTGAGACCCCGTTCCGGGAACAGGTCCTAGACTCACCCCCGTGCCGCGAACTCTGATCATCACCAACGACTTCCCGCCCAAGGCCGGGGGCATCGAGGCCTTCGTCCACGAGATGGCCCTACGCCGCCCGCGGGGATCGGTCGTGGTCTACTGCTCCTCCCCCGCCCCGGCCGACGCCGCCGCCGACCCGCACTTCGACCTGCGCCAGCCCTTCCCCGTCGTACGCGACGCCGCGCGCGTCCTCCTGCCCACCCCCCGTGTGGCCGCACGGGCACGCGCCATCGCCGAACTGGAGGGCTGCGACACGGTGCTCTACGGCGCCTCCGCCCCGCTGGGCCTGCTCGCCGCCCGACTGGGCGAGCACACCCCGGTCACACGCCAGGTGGCCATCAGCCACGGTCACGAGACCTGGTGGTCCGCCCTCCCCGGCTCCCGGGAGGCGCTGCGCCGCATCGGCGACACCACCGACACCCTCACCTACCTGGGCGAGTACACCCGGCGCCACCTGGCCCGGGCCCTGTCCCCGGACGCGGCGGCACGCATGCGCCAACTCACCCCCGGCGTGGACACCGACGCCTTCCGCCCCGGCGCGGGCGGCGACGAGGTCCGTGAACGCCACGGCCTGGGCGACCGGCCGGTGGTGCTGTGCGCGTCACGACTCGTACCGCGCAAGGGACAGGACACCCTGATCCGCGCCTGGCCGCGCGTCCTGGCCGACGTACCCGACGCCGTCCTGCTCATCGTGGGCGACGGCCCCCACCGGCGGCGCCTGCTCTCCGCCGCGCGCGGCATGGACTCGGTGGTCTTCACCGGATCGGTCCCCCACCACGACATGCCGCCCTACTACGACGCCGCGGACGTGTTCGCCATGCCCTGCCGCAGCCGCAAGGGCGGCCTGGAGGCCGAGGGGCTGGGGATCGTCTACCTGGAGGCCTCCGCCTGCGGCCTGCCCGTGGTGGCGGGCGACTCCGGAGGAGCTCCCGCCACGGTCCTGGACGGACAGACCGGCCTGGTCGTGGACGGTACCCTGCCCGGACCCGCCGCGCGGGCCGTCATCCGGCTACTGAAGGACCCCGAGCGCGCCGCCACGATGGGCGCTCGGGGCCGCGAATGGGTGAGCCGGAAGTGGACCTGGGAGCACACCGCCCGGCGTCTGGGCGCCCTCCTGGACGGCACCGAGGCCCCCGACTAGCTGGCCGGAAACGTTGCCGGTGCGACTGAAGCGCCCCAGGCCCGGGGCGGACGGGGCGGTTCGGTGCGCCTTTCCGGCCACCGGTCACAGGCCCTCGCCGTGCACGGACGCGGGGGTGCCCTCCCCGTCGGTCACGTCGGGTTCGCCGGTGGCGCTGTGGGACAACCACTCCTCCCACGAGCGCTGCCAGAAACCCCACCCGTTGTTCCACTCCAGCTCCCGGTCGGTCCCGGTGGTCTCCAGGACATCACCCATCAGGACCGTGTCGTAGAACCAGCGGGCGTCCTCCACCCTCAGGTTCGTGCAGCCGTTGGAGGTGTTGGCCTCGCCGATCCGGTCGTTCCAGGGCGCCGCGTGGACGAACTCGCCGCTGTTGGAGGTGCGCACCGCCCAGTCCACGTCGAGCTTGTAGTAGTCCGGCGAGTCCTCGGGAATGCCGAGGGTGGCCGCGTCCATCACCAGCGACTCGTGCTTGGTCATGGTCAGGTGGGTCCCCGAGGTGGTGGTGTTGAACCGCTCGGAGGCCTCACCGTTGCTCACGGGGATGGTACGGGCGGCCTCGCCGTCGACCGCCACCCGCATCTGGTGGTCGGGCACGTGCATGGTCGCGACCAGCTCACGGCCGACCTCGAAGGTCAGCCGGTGGTTCTCGACACCGTAGACCCCCTCGGAGGCATCCACCCCGGCCAGGCGCATGTCCACGGTGACCCTTTGGTGGGGCTCCCAGTACTCCTGGGGACGGAACACCGCCGTCTTGTCGCTCGTCCAGTTCCAGGCGCCCTCCACCACGTGCTCGGAGGTCACCTCCATGGAGTTCTCGACCTGGACCTTGTTGCGCACGGGCATGTCGAAGTTGACGATGACGGGCATGCCCACACCGACGGTGTCACCGGAGTTGGGGAAGTTGGAGGCCAGTTCGAGGCGCCGCCCCGCCACGGCCGCCTCGGTGGTGAACTCGGCGACGGCCTCGGACTCCTCACCGCCGTCGTCCTCCGCGGTGGCCCGCACGGTGACCGAGGCCCCCGGGCGGAGGTTCCAGTCGCTCACCCACCGCGTGCCGTCCTCGCTGAGGGTGCCGGTGAACTCCCACTCCTCCCCGGCCCCGCCGGTCTCCTCCGGCGCGCTCGCCGCCTCGGCGGGGACCTGCTCGACGCTGACGTCGGTGACGGCCCCCTCCTCCACCGACACCCGTACCGGGGTGTCGGGGGCGACGGAGGCGGCTCCCGCCTCCGGGGTGATGGTGATCCGCGGCCCGGACGGCCGCTCCTCCCCGGGAGCCGCCTCGGGCTCCTCCTCCGGAGTGGTGGTACAGGCCGTCACCGTCAGGGCCACGGCGGCGGTCACGGCCGCCAGACGGCGGGACACCGACCGGGAAACTCGTCCCTTCACGCCAAGGACCTCCAACATCCGTTGAGGCGGAACCCCGGTGCGCACACGGCGGGCTCGCACCCGAGGGGACCACTGCCAGGACAGGCCCACACAAAAACCTACCCCGACAGCCGGTCGTATCACGTGGACACGACCAGCCGCCGGGGTGAGGTGGGCCTCCCGGCGCACGGGGCGCCGGCAACCGCTCCCGCTAGTGCTGGAACTCGTTGCGGTAGTACTCGAAGATCCAACCGATGGCGGTGAGGATGATGGCGAAGAAGCCGATGAACACCATCCACCAGCCGATGGTCACACCCACCGCGGTGAACGCGACGGCCATCGCCACCCACAGCGGCCACGCGCTGTGCGGGCTGAAGAACCCGTACTCGCCGGCGTTCTCGGAGATCTCCCCGTCCAGCCGCTCCTCCGCGGGAAGCCCGTGGAAGTGCTCACTGCGACGGGCCGCCTGCCACAGCCAGAAACCGATCATCCAGCCGAAGCCGATGGAGACCACCAGGGCGGTGGTACCCGTCCACTCGATCGTGCCGGTGTCCTGCCAGGACCAGTACGCGTACAGGGCGGCTGCCAGACCGAAGAAGGTCGACACGCCCATGAACAGATAGGCCTGCGTCTTCATTGCGCCCTACTCCTTCGTGACGCCCGCCGACACCGGGACCACGCCCGGGGCCGCGGCGTGCGGGTGGTTCAGGTCGAACGCGGGACGCTCGGACCGGATGCGCGGCAGCGACGTGAAGTTGTGTCGCGGCGGCGGGCAGGAGGTCGCCCACTCCAGCGAGCAGCCGTACCCCCACGGGTCGTCCACGGTAACCAGCGGAGCCTTCTTCGCGGTGACGTAGATGTTCCAGAAGAAGATCAGCGTGGAGGCCGCCAGCACGAACGAGGAGACCGAGGAGATCTGGTTCAGCCCGGTGAAGCCGTCCGTGGGCAGGTAGTCCGCGTAGCGGCGCGGGAAACCCGCCGCACCCAGCCAGTGCTGGACCAGGAACGTGCCGTGGAAGCCCAGGAACAGCAGCCAGAAGTGGAACTTGCCCAGCTTCTCGTTGAGCATCCTGCCGGTGAACTTGGGCCACCAGAAGTAGAAGCCCGCAAACATGGCGAACACCACGGTGCCGAACACCACGTAGTGGAAGTGGGCCACCACGAAGTAGGAGTCGGTGACGTGGAAGTCGATCGGCGGGGAGGCCAGCAGCACACCGGTCAGACCACCGAAGAGGAAGGTCACCAGGAACCCGATGACGAACAGCATCGGCGTCTCGAAGGTGATCTGGCCCCGCCACATCGTGCCGATCCAGTTGAAGAACTTCACGCCGGTCGGCACCGCGATGAGGAAGCTCATGAAGGAGAAGAACGGCAGCAGGACCGCGCCCGTGGGGAACATGTGGTGCGCCCACACCGTCACCGACAGACCGGTGATGGCGATGGTCGCCGCCACCAGGCCCTTGTACCCGAAGATCGGCTTGCGGCTGAACACCGGCAGGATCTCGGTCGCGATACCGAAGAACGGCAGCGCGATGATGTAGACCTCGGGGTGGCCGAAGAACCAGAACAGGTGCTGCCACAGGATGGCGCCGCCGTGCTCGGGGTTGAACACGTGCGTGCCGATCATGCGGTCGGCGCCCAGGGCGATCAGGGCCGCGGTCAGGACCGGGAACGCGATGAGCACTAGGACACTGGTGAGCAGCGTGTTCCAGGTGAAGATCGGCATGCGGAACATCGTCATACCGGGCGCGCGCATGCACAGACCGGTGGTGATGAAGTTGACCGCGCCCAGGATCGTGCCCAGACCCGAGACGACCAGACCCATGATCCACAGGTCGCCGCCCAGACCGGGCGAGCGGACCGCGTCCGAGAGCGGCGTGTAGGCGAACCAGCCGAAGCTGGCCGCGCCGCCCGGGGTGAGGAACCCGCCGATGGCGATGAGGCTACCGAACAGGAACAGGTAGTAGCTGAACAGGTTCATCCGCGGGAACGCCACGTCGGGCGAACCGATCTGCAACGGCATGATCACGTTCGAGAACCCGACGAACAGCGGGGTCGCGAACATCAACAGCATGATCGTGCCGTGCATGGTGAACAGCTGGTTGAACTGTTCGTTGCTCATCGCCTGCATACCCGGGTAGAACAGCTCGACGCGCATGAGCACCGCGAGCAGACCACCGAAGAGGAAGAAGACGAAGGAGGTGATCAGGTACATGTACCCGATGACCTTGTGGTCGGTGGACGTCATCCATTTGACGACCATCGACCCCTTGCGCGACGGAACGTGACCGCCGCCCTTTGGCGTGCTGCTCATTACTGCTCATTCTCCTCGGCGTCGGAACCGCCGGAGCCGGTGCCCTCCTCGTCGGTGCCGGCGCCGCCGGCACCCGCACCCTCGGCACCCGAGCCCTCACCGGACTCCACGTCCTCCGTGGGCTCGGCGGCCCCGGACTCGGCGTCCCCGGACTCGTTGCCCTCGATCTCGGCGGCCTCGAGTTCGGCCTGCGAGGCCTCCTCGCGCTGCTCGGCGGCCCACGCCTCGTACTCGTCCTGGGGCAGGACCGTGACGTTGAAGAGCATGCGGGCGTGGTCGACACCGCACAGCTCGGCGCAACGGCCGATGTACTCGCCCTCACTGTCGTCCTGCAGGTCGGCCTGGAAGGCGTTGTCACGGCCGGGGATGACGTCCATCTTGAAGCCGAACGCGGGGATCCAGAACGAGTGGATGACGTCCGGCGAGTGGAGGTCGAAGTGGACGGTCGCGCCCTCGGGCAGAACCAGGGTCGTCTGGGTCGAGGGATCGGCGGTGCCGTCGGGGTTGGGGATACCCGTCTCGGAGAAGAGCACCTCCCCGCCGTTCTCCTTCTTGTCGTCGAGGTAGTTGAACTGCCAGGCCCATTGGAAGGCCACGACCTCGATGTTGACGTCCGCGGGCTCGTCGGTGTCGAGCAGGATCGCCTGGTCACGCGCGGTGAAGAAGAACAGCACCGAGATGATGACGATCGGCAGGACGGTGTAGAGCGCTTCGATGGGCATGTTGTACCGCACCTGGGGCGGCAACTGCTCAGAACGCTTGCGGTGGAAGATGATCGACCAGGCGATCAGTCCCCACACGAGAATGCCGACCGCGAAAGCCGCCACCCAGGAGCCCTGCCAGAGCGAGAGAACACGCTCAGCCTGGTCGGTGATCGGTTCCGGCATGCCCAAACGAGTGAGATCGTTCGACGCGCAGCCGGTCGCGGCCAGCCCCAGCACGGCGAGCGCGGCGCCGCGTGGTGCCCATCGGCGCAGGTTGCGGCGCCGATTCTCTTGGCGGGTCGGACTCACGGATTGCCTTCCCAGCGGTGTAGCCCGTGGATCCTCCACGGGCGGCCTAAGTATCCAAAGCTTTTCAGGGGGAAACATTATCGCGAATCGCCCAACGCCCGGTTCAGGGGCTTGCCTGGTCAGCGTGTTGCCAGACACCCCCGAACGGAGCGTACGGCGGTGCGCGGAGCCGGGCCCGTTCGCCCGCGGAGGATGCCCTCCCGGCTGGCTACGGAGCGCGGCCCGGCGTCCCCCCGGGCCCTCTTCCTTTCGTCGATCGTGTCCCCGCCGCCCTCACGGGCGGTGCGGACGTCTCACGAGGAGAGAACAAGGCGAGCGTATCGCTGGGTTTACGGCGCCCTTAACCGGGTTCGCCTTACGGGCGTGAGCGGGACAGGATGGGCACCACAGGACGACGACACACGGGGGTTCTTCCGTGCCCGAACACCCGCCACAGCAGCCCCAGCCGCCTCTGGTCACCGTGGAGGCGGTGGGCCGCAAATGCCCCATCCCCATCATCATGCTGGCCGCCAGGCTGCACGAGGTCCCCATCGGCGGGGTCATCGCGGTGACCGCGGACGATCCCGCCGCCAGCGCGGACATCCCGGCCTGGTGCCGGATGAAGATGCACGACTTCCTCGCCGAACAGCCCCTGGGACGGGGCAGCGCCTTCCACATCAGACGCAGGTACTGACCCGTTCCGGGGGCGGGCCAGGGTGACCGAAACCCCGCGGCAGAACACCCGACGGTTTTCGGTTCCGTTGCGATAACAATTCATGCCCCGCCGAATAAGGGACGTGGCCAGATCCACACTCCGCCCCTCCGAACACAGCGAGGCCGCGCGAACCCGGGGTTCGCGCGGCCTCGCGTCGTGCGCTCGGGCGTCCGGGGACGCCGGGCGTCAGCCCGACGCCACCACTAGCGGGCGTAGAACTCCACGACCAGCTGCTCGTCGAACGGCACCGGGATCTGCTCGCGCTTGGGGCGGTCGGTGACCGCGACGCGCAGGTCCTTGTGGCTCACGGCGAGGAAACCGGCGATCTTGTCGTCGGCGTGGATGCCCTCGGCGGCCTCGACGAACGGCACCATGTTGCGGGACTTCTCCCGAACACCGATGATCTGACCCGGCTTGACCTGGTACGACGGGATGTCGACCTTCTTGCCGTCCACGGTGATGTGACCGTGGTTGACGAACTGGCGGGCGGCGTAGATCGAAGCCGCCAGACCGGCGCGCAGTACGACCGTGGCCAGACGCAGCTCCAGCTCGGCGAGCATCTCCTCACCGGTGCGGCCCGGACGCTTCTTGGAGTTCTCGTAGACCCGCAGCAGCTGCTTCTCGGTCAGGTCGTAGTACCAGCGCACCTTCTGCTTCTCCGCCTGGCGGACCGCGAAGTCGCTGCTGTTGCGGCGGACGCGGCGGCCGTGCTCACCGGGCGGGTAGGGACGCTTCTCGAAGTAGCTGACCGCCTTACGGGTCAGCGGGGTACCGGCGCGCCGGGACAACCGCACCTTCGGTCCGGTGTAGCGCATGCAATGTCCTTTCCGGATGAATCAGGGGAATCCCAGGTAAGGCTGGCCTAGATCTGGGAGGCGCTCACGGCGCCCGAGCCCCACCGGCATGCCGGAGCACACGGAAGCAGGGCGGGTTCCCCACCGTCGCGGCGACCCCACGCGGACGGCTTGGGCTGGGAAACCGGCACGCGTTTCAGCGCACCGGCGGGCACGGGGCTCCCCGTGCGGGCCACCTGTTCCCTGGGGAGCGGGGGCCGTGCGGGGCGCGGCCCGATCCGGAGACGGACCGGGTCGTGCGGGTCGCGACTCCCTACTCTACGGGTTCGCGGACACCACCCCGACCCGGGACGCCCCCGGAACACACCGGGACGGCACCCGACCCCTACACGAAGGGCTTCACCTCGGCCGCGGCCACGGCACCGTAGGACCGCTCCAGACGGTCCAGCAGCGAAGCCGGCGTCAGCGTGTACTCCTGGGGCCCGTCCGCCTCCAGGCAGTGCACCGCCGTCGCGTTACCGACCTGCGCGGCACGCTCCAGGGACAGCCCCCACGAGTGCGCGGCCAGGAAACCGGCCCGGAAGGCGTCACCCATACCCGTGGGGTCCACCAGCTCACCGACCGCGGCGGCCGGAACGTGCACACTCGGCTCACCCCGGCGGTCGATACGCGCGCCCTTGGCCCCCAACGTGGTCACACGCGTACCCACCCGGTCCAGGACCTCGGCGTCGGACCAACCCGTCTTCTGCTCCGCGAGCGCCTTCTCGTACTCGTTCGTGAACAGGAACGCCGCACCCTCGACCAGCCCCCGCACCTCGGGGCCCTCCATACGGGCCAACTGCTGCGAGGGATCCGCCGCGAAGGCGATACCGCGCGTCCGGCACTCCTCACTGTGGCGCACCATCGCGGCCGGATCGTCCGCCCCGACCAGCACCAGGTCCAACCCGCCCAGACGGTCCGCGATCGGCTGGAGCTCGATGTTGCGCGCCTCGGCCATCGCACCCGCGTAGAAGGACGCGATCTGGTTCTGGTCCCGGTCCGTCGTGCAGATGAACCGGGCCGTGTGGCGCAACTCCGAGATGTACACCGCCGAGGTGTCCACACCATGGCGGTCCAACCAGGACCGGTAGTCCTCGAAATCGGCCCCCGCCGCGCCCACCAGGACCGGACGGAGACCGAACCCGCCCATACCGAAGCAGATGTTGGCGGCGACACCACCGCGCCGGACATCCAACTCGTCGATCAGGAAGGACAGCGACAACTGCTCGATCTGGTCGGGGATGATCTGTTCCGCGAACCGCCCCTCGAAGGACATGAGGTGGTCGGTGGCGATGGATCCGGCAACCGCGATACGCACGGGACGAAGACTCCTTGGTCGGCAGGTGTCGGTCTACTGACCGGACGGGGGCGCGGGCATGCCGAGAACGTGCCCGCCTCGGACCGCCCCAGGGTATCCAGTGCTCCCGCCGCCTCACATGCCGCCCACCGCGGGCGCCCCGGAACCGGACCCGCGACGACCGGACACACGGCCAGCACACACGACGAGGGGGAGGACGGAAGTCTCCGCCCTCCCCCGAGGTCCCCGAACGGCACCGGAAAACGGGCGACACCCGCGGCCCGCCCGGCGACACGTCTAGTTGAAGGAGTCACCGCAGGCGCAGGAACCGGTGGCGTTGGGGTTGTCGATGGTGAACCCCTGCTTCTCGATCGTGTCGACGAAGTCGATGGTGGCACCGATCAGGTAGGGGGAACTCATCCGGTCGGTGACGACCTCCACACCACCGAAGTCGCTGACGACGTCACCGTCGAGCTCACGCTCGTCGAAGTAGAGCTGGTAACGCAGCCCCGAGCAACCACCGGGCTGAACGGCCACGCGAAGACGCAGGTCGTCCCGCCCCTCCTGCTCAAGGAGCGCCCTGACCTTGCTCGACGCCTCGTCGGTGAGGATGATCCCCTCGGTGGTCTCGCTCTGAACCGTCATGCTGAAAAGCTCCTCTGAAAAGGGATCGCGGCTGGACCGGTGACCCCTTTGGTCGCGTCTGGACCGGCCCGCCGAAACGGGTCCCGTCCTCTTCAACGGATCCCAACGCCCGGCCCCGGTACCGCATTCCTGCGCACCGCCAACCGAACCGTCGTACCGCCGTCGTCATCCTCCCCGCCACCCCGTTACCCACGGCGCGACCGGGGCCCCGACCGAACACGAACGTGTTCGTCCCCCCAGGGTAATTTGTCCGGCCCCGGGACGCCATCTCCCACAACCCTCCCCCGGGTGCGGGAACACACACCCCGGCAACGACGGAGGGCGGGGCCCCAGGCCCCGCCCCCGCCGACACGGACGTCAACCCTTGGCCAACGTCCCCAGGTACAGCTCGATCACGTTCGGGTCGTTCAACAGGTCCGCGCCGCTACCGGTGTAGGCGTTGCGCCCCTGGTCCAGCACGTAACCCCGGTCACAGATCTGCAGGCAACGCCGCGCGTTCTGCTCCACCATGACCACCGAGACACCCGTCTCGTTGACCTCCTTGACCCGCTGGAAGACCTCCTCCTGGTAGATCGGGGAAAGACCCGCGGTCGGCTCGTCCAACAGCAGCACCGACGGCTCCATCATGAGCGCACGGCCCATCGCCACCATCTGACGCTCGCCGCCCGACAGCGAACCCGCCTTGGCCCTACGCCGATCCGCCAGCAACGGGAACAACTCCGCCACCGCCGCGAACCGGGCCGAGAACGTCCGAGGACGCAGGAACGCCCCCATCTGGAGGTTCTCCTCGATCGTCAGCGACGGGAAGACGTTCTGCGTCTGCGGAACGTAACCCACCCCCCGCTCCACCAGACCGTGCGCGGGCAGACCCGCGATGTCGGCGCCCCGCAGGGTCAGACCACCCTCACGCACCGGGATCAACCCGAAGACCGTCTTGATCAACGTGGACTTACCCGCGCCGTTCGGGCCGATGATCGCCACGACCTCACCCTCGGACAGGGTCAACGTGCACCCGTTGAGGATGTTCACCCCCGGCACGTACCCCGCCACCAGGTCCCGGGCCAACAACAGGTAGTCCTCCGGACCACCCACCTCCGCCCCGGGACCCGCCTGCTCCAGAGCCTCCTCACGGTGCTCCTGGACCACGGCGGCCTCGTCCACCGCCGCCCTCTTGGGGTTCGGACTCCCGTTCTCAGTCATCGTCACTCCCACCGGCCACGGCCGTCTCCTCCTGAGCACCCAGGTAGGCGTCGATCACCTCCTGGTTGGACCGGATGTCGGAGGGACGCCCCTCAGCGATCACCCGCCCCTGCGCCAGCACCACGATCCAGTCGCTGATACCCATGATCACGTCCATGTCGTGCTCCACGAAGAGCACCGTCTTGCCCTCGTCACGCAACGACGTGATGTGCCCCAGCAACGACTGCACCAACGCCGGGTTCACACCCGCCATCGGCTCGTCCAACATGATCATGGACGGATCGGTCATCAGCGAACGCGCCATCTCCAACAGCTTGCGCTGACCACCCGAGAGCGAACCCGCCATGTCGTCACGCTTGTCGACGAGCTTGAACCGCTCCAACAGCTCCATCGCACGCCGCGTGTTCTCCCGCTCCTGGCCCTTCCACACCGACCGCAGGAACGCACCGGCCATCCGCTCACCGAACTGCCCCTGGGCACCCAGCAGCATGTTGTCCAGCACCGTCATCCGGGTCAGCGCCTTCGTCAACTGGAAGGTCCGCACCATCCCGGCCCGCGCCACCCGGTGACCGCTCCGACCGTTGATCGCGGTCCCGTCGAAGGTCCACCGGCCGCGGTCCACCCGGTCGAAACCGGTCAGCAGGTTGAACAGCGTGGACTTGCCCGCGCCGTTCGGACCGATCAACGCCGTGATCGTGCCCCGCTGCACCTCCAGGTGCTCCACGTCCACCGCCGTCAGACCACCGAACGAACGGCGCACACCGTCCGCCACCAGGATCGGATCCGACTTGGCCGACCCGGGCACCGGCTCGGCGCCGACCATACGGTCGTCACCACCGACGCCGCTTCCGACGCCGTCCTTCACGTCATCACTTGACATTGATCAGCATCTCCTTGCGGTCGCCGATGAGCCCCTGCGGCCGGAAGACGATGAGCAGCACCAGCAACAGGCCCACGAAGGCCAGCTGGATCGCACCGTAGTCCGTGGTCTCCAGGAACGGCAGCAACCCGATCGAGCCCAGGCCCTGGAGCAGACCCTCGGTGAAGTTCATCAGGAACCAGAACACCATCGCGCCCAGCACCGGACCGAACACACGCCCGGCACCGCCCAACAGCAGGATCACCCACAGGAAGAACGTCACCTGCGGCTTGAACTGGTCCGGCTGGATCGCCGCCTGGTACACCGCGAGCATGCACCCCGACAGGGCACCCGCCATACCGCCCAGCACCAACGCCTGCATCTTGTACGCGAACACGTTCTTGCCCAGGCTGCGGACCGCGTCCTCGTCCTCACGGATGCCCTTGATGACACGCCCCCACGGACTGTGCATCAGCAGCCACGACACCCCGACCATCAACAGCACCAGGGTCCACGTCACCACCAGCACCCACAGGTTGTTACCGCTGTAGGACAAGGCCCCGAACCCGTAACGCTCGCCCCCGTCGAACGGGTTGATCGAACGGAAGTCCGACGCCAGGTTCTGCAAACCGTAGACACCGCCGGTCAGCGGCTCCGCGAAGCCCGCCCGGTACACCAGGCGCAGCACCTCCGCCGCCGCGATCGTCGTGATCGCCAGATAGTCCGCCCGCAACCGCAGCGTCGGAATACCCAACAACAACGCCATCACGAGCGCGCACAACAGGCCCACACCGAAACCCACCAGCAACGGCAGGCCCAGCACCGCCACACTGACGCCGACGCCGTACGCGCCCACCAGCATGAAGCCGACCTGACCGAAGTTCAGCAGACCCGTGTAACCGAAGTGGAAGTTGAGGCCGATCGCGGCGAGCGCGTAGATCGCCGCGATCGGACCGATCGCCGATCGGGTGGACTCCGCGAGGATCGAAAGGATATCCATCGTCTGTCTCTCCTAGCCGACCCGCTCGCGCCGACCGAGCAGGCCCTGGGGCCTGATCAGCAGCATGAGGATCATCAGGGCCAGAGCCCACGCTTGCATGAGCTGGGACGGGAACCACAGGGTGGACAACATCGCCACCAGGCCGACCGCCAGACCGCCGACCATCGCACCGTAGGCGGTACCGAGACCACCGAGAATCACCGCGGCGAACATCATCAGCAGCAGACGGAAGCCCATCTCGTACTCGACCACCTGGTTGAGCCCGTAGAGCACACCGCCCAGCGCCGCCAGACCGCCGCCCAGGCCCCACACGTACAGCGTGACCCGGTCGACGTCGATACCCGAGGACTCGGCCAGATCCCGGTTGTCGGACACCGCGCGCATCGCCTTGCCGATACGGGTGAACTGCAACAGGCAGGCCACGCCCACCAGGACCACGATCGCCACCACCATGACCACCAGGTCGCGGGGCGGCATCTCCACCGGACCGATCCGCACCATCTCCTGGAGCTGGAACCCGGCGTAACGCTCACGCCCCGCCCCGAAGAGCACCAGGACCACGTGCCGCAGCACCAGGGCCAGGCCGATCGAGACGATGAACATCTGGATCATCGCGACGTTGCGGTGCCGCAGCGGACGCCAGATGTAGCGCTCCATCGACCCGCCCAGGACCGCGCCCATGACCACCGCGACCACCGCGGCCAGCCACAGCGGAACGCTCCAGCCGACCGCGTCGCCCAGCACGCCGAGAACGGTGGCGAGCACGATGCCGAGGAGGATCGACACCCCCTGCGCGACGAGCAGCACGGTCCGGGAGAGCCTGTTCTCCAGGAAGCCGCCGATGAGGACCGCGCCCCCCAGACCCGCGAAGAGCGCCAACAGGGAGTTGCCCATACCCGCGGCGCCGGTGCTGAAGAGCAGGGCGATCATCGCACCGAAGGTGACCAGGTCACCGTGGGCGAAGTTGATCAGCTTCGTGGTGCCGAAGATCAGGGAGAGCCCGATCGCCGAGACCGCGATGACGAGGCCGAACAAGAGCCCCGACGCGGTGAGCTGGATGACCCGCTCCCCGAAGGAACTCCCGCTGTCGACGTTGGTCTCGATGGACTCGTCCCCGGCCGCCGGGGTGTCCTCGGTCTCCTCCTCCGAGGGGGAGGCGGACTCCTCCTCGGACTCGGCCTGGCCCGGGGACATCAGCGCGACGATGAGGGGCCGCTGGTCGTTGGCCTCGACCTCCACCTCGGTCTCACCGTCGACGATGATGCCCTCTCGCAGGACGAACTCACTGGGGACGGACTCCTGGTCCACCACCACGCGGTAGGTGCCCGGTCCGGGCAGCCCCACTTCCCACATTCCATCAGAGTCGGTTGTGGCCGCTCCGACCTCGTCCTCGCCGTCATGGACCGTGATCACGATGCCTTCGACACCCTGGTCCCGGTTCTCCGGATGGAGGATCCGGCCGTGCAGCGACTCACCGCCCTGTTCGTCTGCCGTCGCCGCTGGCCCGGGGATCACCAGGATGGCGGTGATCAGGGCGAGCAGCACGGTCAGGAGACGTGTGCGCACGCGCGCTCCTTGCGCATCTGAGGGTGGCGGCACCGAATGAGGGCATTCGACACCGCTTGTCCTTTGCTGTTCGGTGCGGCGAGTTTAGCCCGATTTAGGCTGGTCATTCAGCAGAGCTAAAGCCACGTGATCCAACCGTCACCCCATCGTGCGCAAACGAGACCAAACTGGTACCCCAGGCGGATTGACCCTGAACATCCGTCTCGTTTCCACCCCTCCCAAGGCCTGATCTGCACATCCCCTCCGCCCTTCCCGTGCCCTGGAGGACAGTTCGGGGCGGAGACGGGGGGCGGGGCTGACAGGAAGGCGGCGGAGACGACGAAGGGGTCGCACCCGGTCGGGTGCGACCCCTGTTCAGCCTGGTTGACGCGCGGTCGTAAGGGTCACTTACCTCCGCCGCCGAGGGTCTCCACGACCGTCTCGGCGACCTTGCGCATGGTCAGCCGCCGGTCCATGGAGTTCTTCTGGATCCAGCGGAACGCCTCGGGTTCACTCATCCCGTGGCGGCTCTGGAGGAGACCCTTGGCCTGTTCGACCAGCTTGCGGGTCTCCAGCCGCTCCTGGAGGTCACTGACCTCGGACTCCAGCGCGGACAGCTCGGCGTAGCGCGAGGTGGCCATCTCGATGGCGGGCACCAGGTCGGTCTTGTTGAAGGGCTTGACCAGGTAGGCCATGGCCCCGGCCTCGCGCGCACGCTCGACCAGCTCGCGCTGGGAGAAGGCGGTCAGGATCACCACCGGGGCGATCCGCTCGGCGGCGATGCGCTCGGCGGCAGAGAGGCCGTCGAGCACGGGCATCTTGATGTCGGTGATCACCAGGTCTGGCCTGAGCTCCTGGGCAAGGCGGATGGCGGCCTCCCCGTCACCGGCCTCGCCGACGACGGCGTAGCCGTCCTCTTCCAGCATCTCCTTGAGGTCCAGGCGGATCAGGGCCTCGTCTTCCGCGATCACCACGCGGCTCTGCGTCCTCGTCACGTACACGAGGTTACCGAGATCCGTTAGTATGCTGAGCGTCGGGACGGCGATGCGCGTCAATCGTGACAGCACCGTTGGCGGAGCAGCGCTACCCTGACAGGGAGATGGACGCCAGCCAGGATGTCCGATTCGCCCCAGAAATAGCCCTGATATCCCAATGGCAGAGGAAATGGTCTCAAACACCATACAGTGTGGGTTCGAATCCCACTCAGGGCACACAGCTACAGAGCCACCCAATCGGGTGGCTCTCTTCATATCGGACACATCAACCCACTGTAGTTAATCCATCGACGGACTGTCACAGGCGTGAGCAAGCATGCACGTCATGTACTCATCGCACGTCCGCCGTTCGGCGGTCTCCCTGCTCGATTCCGGAATCTCCTACGCCGAGGTCAGCCGTCGCCTGGGCATCAACCGGTCCACCCTCCGCGAGTGGTCACGGGACCGCTCGCTCGTCAACAAGTACCGGGACAACGGTGAATGCCCCCGCTGTGAGCCTCTCCCCCGACCACCCGTGGCAGCCGACGCCTACAGCTATCTCCTGGGCCTGTACCTCGGCGACGGCGCCATCAACCTCGCCGGTAACAGCAGTCGGGGCGTGTGGCGCCTGAGGATCTACTGCGGCGACTCCTGGCCCGGACTCATCCGCGAGTGCGAGACCACCATGGCGAAGGTTCTGCCCTCTCACTCGGTGGGCCGGGTCAGCTGTGTCGGGTGCACCGAGGTCTACAGCGACTGGAAGCACTGGCCCTGCCTGTTCCCGCAGCACGGCCCCGGCAAGAAGCACGAGCGGACCATCGCCCTGGAACCCTGGCAACAGGAGATCGTCGATACGTACCTCGAATCGTTCGTTCGCGGCCTGATCCATTCCGACGGTTGCCGGATCACCAACAGGGTGCGCAGGCGGGTCAGCGACGAGTGGAAGTACTACGAGTATCCCCGCTACCAGTTCATCAACGTCTCCGAGGACATCATCGGCCTGCTCACCGATGCCCTCGACCAGCTCGAAATCCCGTGGAAGCGCCACACCAGTCCCCGACCGCCCAAGCGGGACAAGCTCGTCGTCTCGGTGTCGAGGAAGGACGCCGTGGCGCGGATGGACGCCTTCGTCGGGCCCAAGTACTGAGGAGGGTTAGCGCGGGGACCGGACAGACGGACCAGAACCTGCGTAACTACCCGGCCAGTACTACCCCAAATAGGTCCTTTGTCACTTTATGCCGGGGCAACCGGGCTGAACCGGTCACATCACGGCCACAACCTGAGTACAACCCGTGAGTTCGGTCGCCCCGGCGCCCGCGCGTCCTTGATGCTTGGAGTCCGGATCCGAGTTCTCAGGAGAGGAGCGGCGGGTGCTGACCGCGGTGGCCGGGATCGTCGGCGCAGTGGTGATCGGCGCCTGGGTCGTGGTGGCCTGGGGTTCCCAGCGTCGCCAACCATGGTTGCTGACCCCCTTCGCGCTGCTCATCGCCCTGCTCGTGGCCGTCGGCCAGCCGGGGTGGGCGTTCCTGCCCGTGGTGCTGTTGGCCGGTGGCTCCTTCGCGGAGCTGGTGATCGGCTCCCGGGAGTCCCCCGCCGTGCGCACCAAGGACCCCGACGCCCCGTTGAGCACCGAGCGCTGGGCGGCGGCCGTGGCCGCGCCGTTCCGGGTGGCGCTGGCCGAACCCTGGGACGTGGTCGCCCGGCCCTCGCTGCGCCGGGCCTACCGGCGGATGCTGGAGCGCCAGTGGCGGGTGACCGACCGGGATTCGCTGATGACCGCGGTGAACACCCTGCTGGAGGATCTGCGCACCGGCCCGACGCTGGATCTGGTGGTGGACCTGGCTGGCGGGGTCGCCCGGTCGCGTCTCCCCCGCGAGCAGGGTGGCCAGGTCACGGGTGAGCACGTGCGTCTGACCGAGGAGCAGGTGGCCCGGTTGCGTGCGGTCACGGGGGTGACCGAGGCGGACGAGACGGTGCTCATCGGTGCCTACCAGTGGTGGAAGTCGGTGCACGTGATCCGGCTGGTGTGCGGTGGGGCGTCGTTGGACTGGTTGAGTCCGGTGGAGACGCAGACGCTGCTGCGGCGGGTGGCCTCTGATCTTCAGCGCCGGTACGCGTCGTGGCAGCAGTTGTCGACGGCCTTCCACGCGGGTTATCTGCTGTGGCCCGAGAAGGGTGTGGAGGGTGACCACGGCGGGACGGACCGGGTGTGGGCGGCGTTGGGGCTGCTGACGGAGGATTCCCGGAGTCCGTGGAACCTGTTGCCGTGGGACATGCCGTTGGAGCGGGCGCTGCCCGAGGGTGGTGCGGCAGCGAACCAGGAGTCCCGGGGTGAGTCGGCGGCCTGAGAGAGCTGGGCTGCCTTGGGGGCTGTGCCTGGGAGGGTCGGCTGTCCCTTGGGGTCGGCCGCGTCCGGGAGGGGGTGCGCCGGTGTGGGGCCGAGCCGGGCCGGTTCCGTGCCCGGGGGTTTCCGGCCGCACCTGGTCCTGACCCGGGAGGCGGCGCGGCTCATACGCCGTTTCCTCCGGGCCGGACCTGATGCGGCACGTCAGTGGGCGCCCTGTGTGGGGCGCCGGTGTTTCTTACTGTTTCCTACGGGTTCCCGCGGTTCCTAGGGCGTGCCGAGGGCGACGGCGTCGCCGAGGCGGTGGACGCGCAGGGAGTTGGTGGAACCGATGGTTCCGGGCGGGCTGCCCGCCACGATGACGATCTTGTCGCCCTTGTGGTAGTCGCCGAGTTGGAGGAGTTCGTTCTCCACCTGGCGGACCATGTCGTCGGTGTTGTCGACCCAGGGCACGATGCTGCTCTCGACTCCCCAGGTGAGGGAGAGCCTGCCGCGGGTGGCTTCTTCGGTGGTGAAGGCCATGAGCGGGATGGGCGAGCGGTAGCGGGCCAGGCGGCGTGCGGTTTCGCCGGACATGGTGAAGGCGACCAGTGCCTTGGCGCCGACGGTGGCTCCGATCTCGGCGGCGGCGCGGGCGATGGCTCCGCCGGTGGTCTCGGGCACCCGGTTGAGGATGTGCGAGGCGCGCAGGGATTCCTGCTCGGCGGCGCTGACGATGCGGGCCATGGTCTCGACGGTCTCGACGGGGTACTGTCCGACGCTGGTCTCGCCGGAGAGCATGACGGCGTCGGCGCCGTCGAGGACGGCGTTGGCGACGTCGGAGGCCTCGGCGCGGGTGGGCCGGGGGGCTCCGATCATGGATTCGAGCATCTGGGTGGCGACGATGACCGGTTTGGCCTTGTCGCGGCAGCGTTCGACGGCGCGTTTCTGCACCATGGGGACGTTTTCGAGGGGGAGTTCGACGCCGAGGTCGCCGCGGGCGACCATGACGGCGTCGAAGACCTCGATGATGTCCTGGAGGCGTTCGACGGCCTGGGGTTTCTCGATCTTGGCGATGAGGGGGACGGTGATGCCCTCCTCGTCCATGATGCGGTGGCACTCCTCGGCGTCGGCGGGGCTGCGGACGAAGGAGAGGGCGATCATGTCGACGCCCTGGTGGAGGGCCCAGCGCAGGTCCTCCTCGTCCTTGTCGGTGAGTGCGGGGACGCTGACGGCGACGCCGGGGAGGTTGAGTCCCTTGTGGTTGGAGACGGGGCCGCCGACGACGACGCGGGTGTGGACGTCGGTGCTGGTGGTTTTGGTGCATTCCAGCGCGATGCGGCCGTCGTCGATGAGGACGCGGTCGCCGGGGCGGACGTCTCCGGGGAGTCCCTTGTAGGTGGTGGAGACGCGGGTGGCGTCTCCGGGGACGTCGTCGACGGTGATGGTGAACTCGTCGCCGACGGCGAGTTCGACGGATCCGTCGGCGAAGGTGCCGAGGCGGATCTTGGGTCCTTGGAGGTCGGCGAGGACGCCGACTGCTCGTTGTGCGGCCTCAGCGGCTGCTCGCAGGTTGGCGAGGTTGGCCGTGTGGTCGTCGTGGGTTCCGTGGCTGAGGTTGAGTCGGGCGACGTCCAGTCCGGCGTCGACGAGCTTGCGGAGGATCTCCGGGCTCGACGTGGCGGGACCGAGGGTCGCGACGATTTTTGCTCGACGTGTCACGCATAACACTCTAGAGCGTCTGGGGGATGGAGTGGTCTAAACCAGGTTGCGAATGGAGGTATGTGGGGCTGCGGGAAGTCGAACAGCGGACACCCTGGGTGATGTTTCGTTGCGCTGGGTGACGCTGTGGCTTCCGTTTCGTGTGGGAGGAGTGGGGCTGTGTTCGGTCGTGTCGGGGGGTGGGGCGGGGGCCCTGGCCGGTGTCGTGGCCGATGGACGGCCGTTGGGACGGGTGGGTCAGGGCCCCGTTCGGGTCGCGGTCGTGGGTTCAGGCGGTGGGGGCGCCGAACCAGGCGGGCAGGTGGTGGAGCAGGTCCTGTTGGTCGTCGCCGACCCATGCGACGTGGCCGTCGGGTCGTAGGAGTACGGCGGGTGCGTCCAGTTCCTCGCTGGTGTCGACGACGTGGTCGACGCGGTCGGTCCAGCCGGTCGTGGAGAGTTGGCCGGTCTGGTCGAGGAGGAGTCCTCGGCCGTCGTGTGTCTGTTCGTAGAGGCGGCCCCGTTTCAGTTCCAGGTCGCGCATGCGTGTGCCGAGCAGGGGGTGTCCCCCGCCGAGGTCGTAGCGGACGCCGATCGCGGTGATCTTCTCGATGAGGTGGCGGTTGACCTCCTCGAGGTCCATCAGTTCCGACACGAGTCGGCGTACTGCCTGGGGGCCGGGTTCGGTGGACATGAGGTGCATCTGGGCGCGGGTGTTGTCCAGGACCTCGGCGGCGACCGGGTGGCGTTCGGTGTGGTAGGTGTCCAGGAGTTCGTCTGGTGCCCAGCCGTTGGCCTGGGCGGCGAGTTTCCAGCCGAGGTTGAAGGCGTCCTGGATGCCGAGGTTGAGTCCCTGGCCGCCGGTCGGCGGGTGGATGTGCGCCGCGTCGCCCGCGAGGAGTACCCGGTCGACCCGGTAGCGTTCGGCCAGTCGGGTGGCGTCGCCGAAGCGGGAGAGCCAGCGGGGTGAGTGGGCGCCGAAGTCGGTTCCGGCGAACGTGCGCAGTTGGCGTCTGACCTCGTCGAGGGTGGGTTGGGTGGTGCGGTCCCCGGTGACTCCGTCGGCGGGTACGACGACGCGGTACACGCCGTCTCCGAGGGGTCCGGCGCCGAAGCGGAGTTGGGTCTTTCGGACTTCGGCGACGGTGGCGGCGATCGTCTCGGGGTCCTCGGTGAGTTCCACCTCTCCGAGGAGTGTTTCGGTTGTGGCGGGTTCGCCGGGGAATTCGACGCCGAGGAGTTTGCGTACGGTGCTGCGTCCGCCGTCGCAGCCGACGAGGTAGCGGGAGCGCAGTTGTGTGCCGTCGTCCAGTTCGGCGGTTACTCCGTGGTCGTCCTGGTGTAGTCCGACCAGTGTGCGGCCGCGCTGGATTTCGGTGCCGAGTTCGGTGGCGTGTTCGTTGAGCAGGCGTTCGGTGAGGGTCTGCGGGATTCCGAGGACGTAGCCGTGCGCGCTGTCCAGGTCGGGCCAGGTTCTGCCGAGGCCGGCGAAGAAGCCGCCGACTCTGAACTGCTGGCCGTGCGCGAGGAAGCGTTCGAGGAGTCCGCGCTGGTCCATGATCTCGATGCTGCGTACGTGCAGGCCGAGGGCGCGGACGTGTGGGGTGGGTTCGGTCTCCTTCTCCAGTACGAGCGTGTGGACGCCGTGCAGTCGCAGTTCGCTGGCCAGCATCAGACCGGTCGGTCCGCCGCCGACCACGATCACGTCGGTCATGGTTCCCCCGTTGGGCTGGGTCGTGTTGGGGCCAGCTGTTTCGCGCTGGTTGCCCGTGGTTCCCACTGTGGTCCGGTCCTGCGTGGGACATATGTCGGCCTGGGCACACGTGTTCCGCGAATTCCTGGTTTCGTCAGGCGCTGGCTTCGGTTGACGATTCTGCGGCATAACGGGGGTCTTGCCGCAAGCCCCGGGGTGTGCTATATATTAAAAGTGGCAAGGAGAGAATTTAGCTCCTTGCCTTTTTGTTTTTCTCCCTCTGTGGCCGGTCGTGCTCCTCGCTGTGGGCGGGGTCAGCGGTCGTGGCGGGGCGGGGGGAGGTAGGCGTTGACGCGGCCGTAGGCGCTGAGTACGCGCAGGCGCTGGATGGTGCGCATGCCCTCGCGTTCGAGGGTGGCCGCGGTGTCCCAGGGCTGCCAGGTGGCGTCCCAGCCGCCGTCGGGGCGTTGGGTGCGTTCGAAGCAGTCGAGGTTGCGCTGGATCTCGGCGTCGGTGAACAGGGGCCTGGCGATGTGTCCGGGGTCGGTGGCCAGGTCGAGCGGGGTGTGGACGTGCTTTCGGGGGTCGGGTGTGGGGTGGGTGTCGAGGACGGCGCGGATCATGGGGTGGAGGCGGTTGATGGTGTCGATGGCGCGTTGACGGTCGGGGACGTGCTGGAGGAAGGTGCAGACGCCGATGGCTTCGTGCGGGTTGGTCCAGTGCAGGCTGCTGAGGCGTTTCCAGCAGTAGGCGGTGGCGTTGTCGCGCCAGGGATGGCTGATGTTGTGTTTGTGGAGGTATCCGGCGATGAGTGCGGTGAGGCCGAGGTCGCTGGTGAAGTCGTCGCGGTGCTGCCACCAGGGTGCGGATTCGGTGTGGCGGACGTTGGGGCGGACGGGGGGCAGGCCACCGTCGGGGTTGGTGACGGTGGTGAGGTAGCGGCAGATGCCGGTGCCGAGGCTGATGGGGACGGGGCCGAGGTCGTCGAGGTAGCGGAGGGCGATCTTGGTGGCGACGGGTTGGCTGGAGTGTCCGCGCAGGTCGGGGTCGAGTCCGTTGCCGTAGCCGCCGTCGAGGTTGCGGTAGGCGGAGAGGGCGGAGCGGATCGGTTCGGTGGATCCGTTCTGGAACAGGTGGGCGAACCGGTGCCGGTCGATGAGCCGGGCGTTCCGCATGGTGAAGTGCTCGGCGGCGCGAAGGGAGTCCCAGGTCACAACGGTCATGTCTTCGACGGTACGTCCGTGTCCGGGGCGGTTGCAGGGGTGGCGGGCCAATCCATTCGCGATCTTTACGCGCGGTCCGGAAGGGTGTGGCGTCTGCGTCTTCGGGTGAGGAGGAGGTGGCCGGTCCAGGAGACGAGGACGACGGCGGCGACGGCGAGTTGGATCGTGAGCAGGTGTTCGGCGGGGTAGACGACGCCGGTGAGGTAGTGGTCGATGAAGCCGCTGGCGGGGAGGCCGTTCTCCCCCGCGCGTTGGCGGGCCCAGTTCTCCACGAAGGTGAGGGGGCAGGGCCAGCCGATGAGGGTGATGCCGAGGCCGTAGAGGGCGCAGGCGACGTGGGGCCAGATGAGGCGTGGCCAGCGCCAGGCGAGGAAGCCGCCGAGGGTGACGTAGGCGAGGAAGGCCAGGTGCACGATCATGGCGGTGTCGGCGAGGAGCCGGTAGATCATCGTCTGGCCTCCTGGGTGGTGGATCTCCCTGCTTTCCAGTATTCCCGCGGCTCCCCCGCCGGGCCAGTGCGTCTTCGGGGCTGTGGACGACCGTCCCCGCGCGCCCGACGCGTGTGGGGGGCGGGGTCGTTTCCCGCGTGGGTGGCCGGGGGTGGTGCGGTCGGCCGCGTGACCGTCCGCGCCGCCGCGTGGGGCGTTCCCGCGGGGGTACGTCGCGGTGCCTCGGTGTTCTCTCCGGAGTTCGTGGCGGTAGACGAAGCGCCGGGCACGGGGGGAACCCCGTGCCCGGCGCTTGGGTGCCGTGTGGCCGTCTAGACGAGCGGGCGCTCGGTCGGCGGGATGGCGACCGGCAGGGCGCTGTCCTGGGTGAGGTAGCGGTCCGCCCCGGCGGCGGCGGAGCGGCCCTCGGCGATGGCCCAGACGATCAGTGACTGGCCGCGGCCCATGTCCCCGGCGCAGAACACGCCGTCGACGGTGGTGTGGTAGTCGGCGTCGCGCACGACGTTGCCGCGTCCGTCCAGTTCCACGCCGAGCTGGTCGAGCATGCCCTCCTTCTGGGGGCCGACGAAGCCCATGGCGAGGGTGACGAGTTCGGCGGGGATCTCGCGTTCGGTGCCCTCGACGGGTTCGAAGCCCCTGTCGGTGCGCCTGACCTCGACCAGCTTCAGGGCGCGGACGTTGCCGTCGTCGTCGCCGAGGAACTCGACGGTGTTGACGGAGTAGATCCGCTTGCCGCCCTCCTCGTGCGCGCTGGTGACCTTGTAGAGCATGGGCATGGTCGGCCAGGGCTGGTTCTCGGGCCGCGTGGTGGGCGGCTTGGGCATGATCTCCAGCTGGGTGACCGACGCGGCGCCCTGGCGGTGGGCGGTGCCCACGCAGTCGGCGCCGGTGTCGCCGCCGCCGATGACGACGACGTGCTTGCCCCGGGCGCTGATGGCGGGTGTGTCGTAGTCGCCCTCCTGCACCCGGTTGGCCAGGGGCAGGTACTCCATGGCCTGGTGGATGCCGCCGAGTTCGCGGCCCGTGGCGGGCAGGTCGCGCCACGCGGTGGCGCCGCCNGTCGGCGCGCAGCTGCTCGGCGGTGATGTCGACGCCGACGTTGACGCCGGTGCGGAAGGTGGTGCCCTCGGCGGTCATCTGGGCGAGGCGGCGGTCGATGTGCCGCTTCTCCATCTTGAACTCGGGGATGCCGTAGCGGAGCAGGCCGCCGACGCGGTCGGCGCGTTCGTAGACGGTGACGTCGTGTCCGGCGCGGGTGAGCTGCTGTGCGGCGGCGAGTCCGGCGGGTCCGGAGCCGACGACGGCCACCTTCTTGCCGGTGCGGGTGGTGGGGGGCAGGGGCTTGACCCAGCCCTCCTCCCACGCGCGGTCGATGATGGAGACCTCGACGTTCTTGATGGTGACGGCGGGCTGGTTGATGCCGAGCACGCACGCGGACTCGCACGGGGCGGGGCAGAGCCTGCCGGTGAACTCCGGGAAGTTGTTGGTGGCGTGCAGGCGTTCGATCGCCTCGGCCCAGTCGTGGTCGTGGACGAGGGCGTTCCACTCGGGGATGAGGTTGCCGAGCGGGCAGCCGTTGTGGCAGAAGGGGATGCCGCAGTCCATGCAGCGCGAGGCCTGCTTGGTGACGGTTCCCCGGTCGAAGTCCTCGTAGACCTCGCGCCAGTCCTGGATACGCACGTCGACGGGCCGGTGCTGGGGCAGTTCGCGTTCGGTGATCTTCAGGAAACCCTTGGGGTCAGCCATGTGTTCTTCCTCCTCTCGTGTTCGCTGACGCTCAGGACTGCGCGGAGGCCATGACGGCCTCGTTGACGTCGCGGCCCTCGCGTTCGGCCTCGGCCTGGGCGAGTAGGACGCGCTTGTAGTCGCGCGGCATGACCTTGGCGATCCGGGCCAGTCCGGTGTCGCCGTCGGCCAGGAGCCGTTCGGCGACCGCGGACCCGGTCTCGGCGTGGTGGCGGGTGAGGACGTCGGTGAGGAACGCGCGGTCCTCGTCGGTGAGGGCCTCGATCTCGACCATCTCGGTGTTGACGCGCTCGTGGTCCAGGTCCAGGACGTAGGCGATGCCTCCGGACATGCCCGCGGCGAAGTTGCGTCCGGTGCGGCCGAGGACGACGGCGCGGCCGCCGGTCATGTACTCGCAGCCGTGGTCGCCGATGCCCTCGACGACGGCGGTGGCGCCGGAGTTGCGGACGCAGAAGCGTTCGCCGACGACGCCGCGTAGGAGGATCTCGCCGGAGGTGGCGCCGTAGCCGATGACGTTTCCGGCGATGATGTGGTCCTCGGCGACGAGCTGGGACTCGTTGGCGGGGCGTACGATGACGCGTCCGCCGGAGAGGCCCTTGCCGACGTAGTCGTTGGCGTCGCCGGACAGGCGCAGGGTGATGCCCCTGGGGACGAAGGCGCCGAAGGACTGGCCCGCGGATCCGGTGAAGGAGATGTCGACGGTGTTGTCGGGCAGGCCGTCGGCGCCGTAGCGCTTGGTGACCTCGTGGCCGAGCATGGTGCCGACGGTGCGGTTGACGTTGCGTACGGGCAGTTCGAGGTTGACGGGCTGGCCGAAGTCCAGGGCGCCCTCGCTGAGCTGGATGAGGGTGTTGTCCAGGGCCTTCTCCAGACCGTGGTCCTGCGTGCGCTGCTGGGTGCGGTGGTCGCCCGCCCACGGTTCGACCTCGTGCAGGATCGGCGACAGGTTGAGGCCCTGTGCCTTCCAGTGGGTGACGGCCTCGGTGGTGTCGAGCAGGTCGACGGAGCCGATGGCCTCGTCCAGGCTGCGGAAGCCGAGCTGGGCGAGGTACTCGCGGACCTCCTGGGCGATGAACTCGAAGAAGTTCACCACGTGGTCGGCCTGGCCGGAGTACCGCTCACGCAGGGTGGGGTTCTGGGTGGCGACGCCGACGGGGCAGGTGTCCAAATGGCACACGCGCATCATGACGCAACCGGAGACGACGAGGGGCGCGGTGGCGAAACCGTACTCCTCGGCGCCGAGCAGGGCGGCGATGACGACGTCGCGTCCGGTCTTCATCTGGCCGTCGGCCTGGACGACGATGCGGTCGCGCAGGCCGTTGAGCAGCAGGGTCTGCTGGGTTTCGGCGAGGCCGAGCTCCCAGGGGGTGCCCGCGTGCTTGAGGGAGGTCAGCGGCGAGGCGCCGGTGCCTCCGTCGTGGCCGGAGATGAGGACGACGTCGGCGTGGGCCTTGGACACGCCGGCGGCGACGGTGCCCACGCCCGCCTCGGAGACCAGCTTGACGTGGACCCGTGCGGACGGATTGGCGTTCTTGAGGTCGTGGATGAGCTGGGCGAGGTCCTCGATGGAGTAGATGTCGTGGTGCGGCGGCGGGGAGATGAGCCCGACGCCGGGGGTGGAGTGGCGGGTCTGGGCGACCCACGGGTAGACCTTGTGGCCGGGCAGCTGGCCGCCCTCGCCGGGCTTGGCGCCCTGGGCCATCTTGATCTGGATGTCGTCGGCGTTGCTGAGGTAGTGCGAGGTGACGCCGAAGCGGCCGGAGGCGACCTGCTTGATGGCGCTGCGCCGCAGGTCCCCGTTGGCGTCCGGGGTGAAGCGGTCGGGGTCCTCGCCGCCCTCGCCGGTGTTGGACTTGCCGCCGAGGCGGTTCATCGCGATGGCGAGGGTCTGGTGGGCCTCGGCGGAGATGGAGCCGTAGGACATGGCGCCGGTGGAGAAGCGCTTGACGATCTCCGAGACCGGTTCGACCTCCTCGATCGGCACGGGCTCGCGCACGCCCTCCTTCATGCGGAAGAGGCCGCGCAGGGTCATGAGCTTCTCGGCCTGGTCGTCGACCTTGGAGGTGTACTCCTTGAAGATCTCGTACCTGCGTGTGCGGGTGGAGTGCTGGAGCTTGAAGATCGTCTCGGGGTTGAACAGGTGGGGTTCGCCCTCGCGGCGCCACTGGTACTCGCCGCCGACCTCCAGGCGCCGGTGGGCGCTGGGGTTGGTGGTGTGGGCGCGGCGGTGGCGGATGGCGACCTCCTCGGCGAGGACGTCGAAGCCGACGCCGCCCAGGCGGGAGGTGGTGCCGGTGAAGCAGCGGTCGATGACGTCCTGGCCCAGGCCGAGGGCCTCGAAGATCTGGGCGCCGGTGTAGGAGCTGACCGTGGACACGCCGATCTTGGACATGATCTTCAGGACGCCCTTGCCGAACGCCTTGACGGTGTTGCGGACGGCCTGGTCGGCGTCGACGCCGCCGAGGCGGCCGCCCTCGACCAGGTCGCGGACGGTGGCCAGCGCCAGGTACGGGTTGACGGCGGAGGCGCCGTAGCCGATGAGCAGGGCGATGTGGTGGCACTCGCGGGCGTCGGCGGCCTCGACGAGGAGGCCGACCTCGGTGCGGGTCTTCTCGCGGACGAGGTGGTGGTGGACGGATCCGGTGAGCAGCAGCGACGGGATGGGCGCGCGGTCGGCGTCGGCGCGGCGGTCGCTGAGGACGAGGATGTGGGCGCCGTCGGCGATCGCGGCGGAGACCTCGGTGTTGATCTGCTCCAGGCGGGCGGACAGGGCGTCGCCGCCGCCGTCGACGGGGTAGGTGCCGTCGACGGTGAAGGTCCTCAGCGCGGGGTTGTCCTCGCCCGCGGCGACGATGGCGGCCAGTTCGGCCTGGTCGACGACCGGGGTGGGCAGGACGAGGCGCTGGGTGTCTCCGGGGGCGGCGTCGAGGATGTTGTGCTCGGCGCCCAGGAGGGTGGCCAGGCTGGTGACCATCTCCTCGCGGATGGCGTCCAGGGGCGGGTTGGTGACCTGGGCGAAGTTCTGCGAGAAGTAGTCGAAGAGCTGGCGGGAGCGCTCGGAGAGCGCGGCGACCGGGGTGTCGGTGCCCATGGAGCCGATGGGTTCGGCGCCGGTGCGTGCCATGGGGGTGAGGATGACCCGCAGCTCCTCCTCGGTGTAGCCGAACACCTGCTGGGCGAGGTTGAGTTCGGTGACCGGGGTGGGCTGGGCGTCGGGCAGGTCGGCCAGGCGCAGGACGCCGGAGTCGATCCACTCCTGGTAGGGGTGTTCGGCGGCGAGTTCGGCCTTGACCTCCTCGTCCTCGATGATGCGGCCCTGGGCGGTGTCGACGACGAAGATGCGTCCGGGCTGGAGCCGGCCCTTGCGCACGACGGTGGCGGGGTCGATGTCCAGGACTCCGGCCTCGCTGGCCAGGACGACGAAGCCGTCCTCGGTGACCCAGTAGCGGCCGGGGCGCAGGCCGTTGCGGTCCAGGACCGCGCCGACGAGGGTGCCGTCGGTGAAGGACACCGAGGCGGGGCCGTCCCAGGGCTCCATGAGCGTGGAGTGGTACTCGTAGAAGGCCCGGACGGCCGGGTCCATCTCGGTGTGGTTCTCCCAGGGCTCGGGGATCATCATGAGCACCGCGTGCGGCAGGGAGCGTCCGCCCAGGTGGAGCAGTTCCAGGGCGTCGTCGAAGGAGGCGGTGTCGGAGTCGTCGGGGTCGACGATCGGGAAGATCCGGTCGAGATCGCCGGGGATGAGGTCGCTGGCGAGCTTGGCCTCGCGCGCCCGCATCATGTTCCGGTTGCCCTTGACGGTGTTGATCTCGCCGTTGTGCGCGACGTAGCGGAACGGGTGGGCGAGCGGCCAGGACGGGAACGTGTTGGTGGAGAAGCGGGAGTGGACCAGGGCCAGGCCGGAGGTGTAGCGCCGGTCGGACAGGTCGGGGAAGAACGGCTCCAGCTGCGGGGTGGTGAGCATGCCCTTGTAGGCGATGGTGCGCGGGGACAGGCTCGGGAAGTAGACGTCGGTCTCGTGCTCGGCGCGCTTGCGGACGCAGTAGGCGTGGCGCTCCAGCTCGATGCCGGTCAGGCCCTCGGTGGCGGTGCCCTCGCGGCCGGTGATGAACAGCTGCCCGAAGTAGGGCATGGCCTGGCGGGCGGCGGGGCCGCTGTACTGGGGTTCGAAGGGGAGTTCGCGCCAGCCGAGGAGGGTCATGCCCTCGTCGGCGACGATGGCGTTGATGCGCTCCACGGCGGCGGCGCGCTCGGCCGCGTCGGCGGGGAGGAAGCCGATGCCGGTGGCGTAGGCGCCCGCTTCGGGGAGCGGGAAGTCGCAGACCTCGGCGTAGAGCTCGTGCGGTACCTGGGTGAGGATGCCCGCGCCGTCGCCGTCGTCGGGGTCGGCGCCGGAGGCGCCGCGGTGGTCGAGGTTGCGGAGCACGGTGAGTGCCTGCTCGACGATCGCGTGGCTTCGACGTCCGGTGAGGTCGGCGACGAAGCCCACACCGCAGGCGTCGTGCTCGAAGGCGGGGTCGTACAGGCCCTGGGAAGTGGTCTCCGGGTTCGTTCGGACGGACGAACGCCGCACCTGGCCAGCAGGCATCTACCCTCCTGTCGTCTTTCGTCGGCTTTGTGAAAAGCGCATCCGGGACGACGTTGGCCCTGCTGCGTGCGGATGGAGTTGTGCGCCGCGTGGTGCGGCGGTTGCCGTCGTCGGGCTCCGTGCCCACCTCCGTGGTGCGGCCACGTCCTCGTGGTCGCCGGTGGCGGGTGGGGACACCCGTGACGGGCGGGTTCCCTGTATACATGCTGGTCCGGCCGCGACGGTAATCGCAGGTCCAGACCCTGTGGCGCTGCGGTGCGCCATGGCCCCGGGCCGTGCCGCGCGTGGGGCACGGTCTCTCGCGGGTGGGTCCCGATGAGAGCTGGCCTAGCCGGTTCTTCCACGAGGGAACCCCGTTAAACCTCCCAAAGCGGTATGAACTCGGTCTCGGAAACCGGTGGTACCCGCTTCGGACATGCGGACGCAACGCGCCGCCCGCTCACATTACCCCGGTGTTGAGCCCGCCCCCAAGGGACGGTCGGCCCGGTCACCACGTGACATGTCCCTCATCGCCTCCGGACCGTCCCCGACCGGGGCCGCACCGACCCGTGTGGGGTGGCGGAGGACCCCGGGGGACCCCGCCCGGCGTGGGACGATCGGTGCATGCACCCGACTCCTCCCGTCCCGGACGGTCTCCCCGACCGTGGCACCGGTTCCGCCGAGAACCCTCCGTCACCGCCCGAGCCCGCGTCCGCGCTGTTGCGCGGCCACGGGGTGGACGCCCCCCGGTTGCGCCGTGTGCTGGCGCTGCTCTCGGACGGGCGCTGGTGGGGCGCGAACGATCTGGTGCGCGGCAGCGGTGTGGCGTACGCGCTGGTGTCCTCGCTGGTGGAAGCCCTGTCCGAGGCCGGTGAGCTGCTGGTCGGCGAGGACGGGCGGGCGCGCCTGGTCCGGCCGGAGGACTACGCGGGTGCGGCCCGGGAGGACCTGGCCGATCCGGTGGCCCACCTGCTCCCCCGGTACACCCGTGCCCTGGCGGAGTTGACGCGCGCGGTGTCGGAGGGGCCCGCCTCGGACCTGGACCTGGACCACGTCACGGCGACCGCCGAGACGGCGCTGCGCCGGGCGCTGCTGCTGTCCGTCCGTTTCGACCTGCGCGAGCGCACCCTGCTGTGCGTGGGCGACCACGACCTGACCTCGGTCGCGCTGGCCCTGGTGTGCCCGGACGCCCGTGTGGAGGTCGTGGACATCGACGAGCGCGTCCTGTCCCACATCGACGCGCTGGCGGCCGGACTGGGGCTGGCGGTGCGCACGCACGCGGCGGACCTGCGGCTGGGGCTGCCGTCCGCGGTGCGCGGGTGCGCGGACGTGGTCTTCACCGATCCCCCCTACACGCCGGACGGGGTGGAGCTGTTCGTGCGGCGCGGTGTGGAGGGGATGGACGATCCCCGGCGGGGGCGGGTGCTGGTGGCCTACGGCGCCAGTGAGACGACCCCGCGGTTGGCCGCGTCGACGCAGGCGCGGCTGGTGCGGATGGATCTGCTGGTGGAGGCGGTGTGGCCGGACTTCAACCGCTACCACGGGGCCGAGTCGATCGGCGCCGCCTCGGACCTGTACGTGCTGCGCCCGCTCGCGCGGTCCCTGCCCGCGCCCTCGGGTGAGGCGGCGCGCGTGTACAGCCAGGGGGTGAACGCCCGGGAGGCCCGGGGCGGGCTGGACGCCGACCGGGCCCGTGCCGTGCTCGACCGGGTGGTCGAGGAGTCCGGGGAGGGGCGGGAGCCGACCCTGGTGGGCGCGTGGCCGCGCGGGGCGACCGAGTCGGGGCGGGTGCGCCTGTCCACCTGGATGGAGGCCCCCGTTCCGGGTGGGGGGTGCGCGGTGGTCAACCTCACCGGGGGGTGGGAGCGGCTGGCGGCGCGGGCCGCCCTGGCCGCCACCGCGGAGACCGTGTACGTGCTGGTGCCCTCCTCAGCGGAGTGTGTGCGTGACGAGGCGGGGCAGCGCGGGTTCCGGGCCCTGGTCGAGCCGCGTTTCGCGGTGCGGTTCCTGCGCGGGTTCGGGGCGCCGGGCCTGACGGCGGTGCGGCTGTCCCGGCGTCCGGAGCCCGAGGCGGCGGTGGACCGATTGGTGCGGTACGCGCAGGAGAGGGCGCACGGCAGGCTCACCGCGACCCTGCGGGCGGGGTTGGTGGAGGTGTCGGGGCGGACGGGGAACCCGGTGAACAAGCGCACCGCGCGCCACGCGGTGGCCGCGGCACCGGGGTGGGTGCCCGGGCACAGTCTGTTGGACCTGCCCGAACACCGTTTCCGGGAACTGCGGCGGGTGGCCGCCGACCTTCTCACCGCGGTGGAGGCCTCCCCGGCCTGAGGTGGCCCCGGTGTCGGCGGCTCCCCGGCACGGCCTGTGTCCTGCTTCCCCGCGTGCGCGAGGCGGGGGGCGTCCACAGGGAGGGAGTGTTGCTGACGCGGCACCCGGCGAGCGAACCAGGCTCGGTTTCGGGGGTGTCCGCGCCGCTCACGGGCGCTCCGTGCGCCCCCGAATCCAGTGTGACCGGCCTTCCCGCCCGCCGCCAGGCCCCGGCTTCCGCCTGTGGACAACCGCCCCACGTGCGCGGGGAGGGTCAGCCGGTGCCAGTGGTACCGGTGGTGCCAGCGCCTCCGGTGGTACCGGTACCCGTGCCTCCACCGGTCGTGCCGGTCCCGGCGCCCTCGCCGGTGGTGCCCGTCCCGGTCCCGTCTCCGGTCGTGCCCGTCCCGTCGGTGCCGGTGGTCCCGGTACCGCCCTGGCCCGTGCCGTCCCCGGTGGTGCCCTCGGTCCCGCCGTCGGAGGTGTCGAACTGCACCATGCGCCGGTAGAGCGGGTCGCGGAAGTTGGCCAACGCCACGAGCGGGGCGGAGAGGCTGACCCTGTCGTCCACCGACTCGGAGTCGGTGGGCTGGACCCACACCACGACCAGGTAGTGGCCGCTGACGATCGCGTCGCTGGCGCTGTAACCGCTGCCCATGCGGTCGAAGGGCTCGGCTCCGGAGGGGGACAGGACGAAACCGGGGCCCTGCCCGGCCTCGGCCGCCTCCGCCTCGCCCTCCGCGCCCTCGGGCGCGGCCATGGAGGCGGCCACGGCCCTGCTGCCCTCGACGTCGGCCAGGTTGAACACGGCCACGACGCCGAAGTAGGTGTCGGAGAGGTAGGTGGCGCGTCCGGCCTGGGTGCAGTCGGCCTCGGTCAGTGCGCTCCGGATCGGCTCGCCCCACACGGCGGCGGAGCAGTCCTCGGTCAGGTTCGAGTCGCGCAGGGTGAAGTCGATGCTCTGGCTGGAGATCTCGGTGTTGTTGTCCCCGAACAGCTCACCCTCGTTGAGGGGGCGGCTGTCGGTCTCACGGGTGACGAGCACCTCGTTCATGCTGCCGGTGTCGCGGACGACGTACACGGCGGGCCGGGTCCGGGGCGCGGCCTGCTCACCGTCCCCGCCCTGGCCGAGCTCCATGTAGAGCACCACGCCGAGGGCGACCAGCGCCACGACCAGCGCTCCGGCGACGACGGCGATGAGGGGGCCGCGGCGTTTGGCTTCCTTCTTCCTACGCCCTCCGGCCCTGCGGCGTCCGCCCGTCCGGGAGGAGCGGCCCTCGGATGCGGCGTCGGACTCACTGTTCTTCCTCCGGCGCCCCTCGGGGCCGGGTGCCGGCGATTCGGAAGGGGACACCCAGTGGTCCTTTCCTCGGATGCGGTCCGGCCCGCGCGTGCGCGGGCCGGACCGGTGTGTTCGGGGGTGTGAGGCCGGGCTGTGCCGCGCCTCGTGTGACCGCGGGGCGGTCTGTCGCAGATCCTATCGGGGCGTCCGACAGGCGGGGACAGGTTACTCCTTCGCCTGCTCCGATGCCTGGTCCGACGCCTGGCCCGATGCCACGACCTCCTCGTAGACGTAGCGCGCCGCGTTCATGGAGGCCACGCTCAGGGTCGCCATGTCGGTGTCGTCCCCGGGCGGGGAGCCCTCGGTGTCGGCCACCCAGAACACGGCCAGGTAGTGGCCCATGACCTGGGAGGTGGCCTGGCTGTATCCGTCCTCCAGTCCGGGGATCTCCTCACCGGTCTGGGTGAGCAGGAACCCGGCGCCGCTCTCGGCGTTGGTCGGGTCCAGGGCACGCTCGACCTCGGCGGCCTCCTCGGCGTTGGCCAGGTCGAACAGGGTGAACTGCGCGACGTACTGCTCGTCGGCGTCGGTGTACACACCCGTGGCGGCGTTGATGCAGTTGGCGTCGATCAGGCTCTGGGCCAGGTCCTCGCCCCACACCAGGGAGGTGCAGGAGTCGGTGACCGATCCCTCACGCAGTTCGAGGTTCATGTCCTCCAGGCCGATCTCCTTGACCGGCTCGAACACGGCCTCCTCGGTCATCGGCTCGGCGCCCTCGGGACGCTCCTCGATGGGGCCGAACACGTCCTCGCGGTTGGGCTCGGACAGGTACAGCTCCGGGGTGAGGGTGCTGTGGCCCTCGGGCGGGGCCACGATGGACTCGTCCCCGCCCGCGACGGTGCCGCCGGGCGCGGCGAAGAGCTGGTAGGACAGCAGGCCCAGGAGGGCGATCAGGGCGATGCTGAACGCCCCGAGCAGTGCGCCCAGCACGGCGGTGCCGCGCTTGCGCTTGCTCTGCTCGGCGAGGGTGTACACGATCTGGTTGGGCCGGTCACCCAGGACCGACACCCTCTTGATCGCGGAGGCGGAGAAGGCCGAGACCTTGTCCACCCCTGTGGGCGCCGTGCGCCTGCCGCCCGAGGCCGCCCTGCGGCGTGAGGGGCCCGCCCTACGGCCGCGGCGGCCCTTCCCGCGGCGCGGGGAGCGGCCGGATCCGGCGCCCTGGTCGTCCTCGGACTGGTCGCCGTACTCGTCGTACTCGTCGTCGTACGTGTCGTCGGCGTACGCGTCCTCGTCGACGTGGCCGTCGGCGGGGCGGGTGTGGCCGTACTCCGCGGAGAAGTCCTCCTCGGGGTCGTAGCCGTCCTGGCCCCCGCTCTGGCCGTAGTCGTCGGCGTGCTCCTCTGTGTGGGCCCGTCGGGCACGTCGGCCCCTGCGGCCGTAACCGGACTCAGCTCTGCTCACGGTCTTTCTCAATCGTCAACCCGTGGTCTGCTCGGAAGGTACGGGGTACGCCCAGATCCGTGTCCGGACACGGCCGGTCCACGTGGCTTCCCCGTGTCTACTCGGGCTTCGTCCCGGGTTCGGTTCCCGTGTCACCGGCGTCCCTGTCGGTCGAGCCCTCGCTACTAGATCGCTCAGGACGCGGGTGGTATTCCGTGCCCGCCTCCTGTGAGCTGGACCTTTGCGATCCGACCACCGACTCCTCGCTGTCCAGGGCGCTGTAGACGGTGCTGTCGTCGCCGGTCTCACCATCGGTTGTGGGACCGAACACCTGCGTCCCGGCGTCGCGGCCGTGCGGGGCGACTGCGGTGGAGAAGGAGTCGATGCGGCGGCCCGCCCACAGGAAGTAGGCCAGGGCCCCGAGGAAGACCAGGATGGAGGTCCAGTTGTTCAGGCGCATGCCCAGGAAGTCGTTGGCGGGGTCCACGCGCAGGTACTCGATCCAGAACCGGCCGACGCAGTAGCCCATGACGTAGAGGGCGAACAGTCGGCCGCCCTGGAGGGAGCGCTCGTAGCGGCGTCCGACCCACGCCAGGAAGACGGCCAGGGCCAGGCACCACAGGGACTCGTAGAGGAAGGTGGGGTGGTAGGTGCTGACGCCGAACTCCATGCCCGGGCGCAGGGCGCCGTTCGGGTAGGGGTTGATCTCCACGGCCCAGGGCAGGTCGGTGGGCCTGCCGAACAGCTCCTGGTTGAAGTAGTTGCCCCAGCGGCCGATGGCCTGGGCCAGGGGGATGGTGGGGGCGATGGCGAAGGAGAGCTTGGACATGGACAGCCCGCGCTTGCGGGCCACCAGCCACACGCCCAGGGCGCCCATGGGGACGGCTCCCCAGATGCCGAGGCCGCCCTCCCAGATGAACAGGGCGCGGATGGGTTCGCGTCCCTCGGCGAAGTACAGCTGTGCGTCGCTGATGACGTGGTAGAGGCGGCCACCGATCAGGCCCAGGATCACGGCCCACACGGCCATGTCCATGATGGTGCCCTTCTCACCGCCCATGGCGGCCCAGCGGCGCTCACTCCAGACGACCGCGACGATGACACCGGTGAGGATGCACAGCGCGTAGAAGTGGATCTCCAGGGGCCCGATGGGGATGGAGTTGACCTGCGGACTGGGGAAGGCCGCGAGGGCACGGCCGAACTCGACCGCGCCCTCGGAAGCTGTCGACGACAATGTCACTGGTCTGCTCTCGGGTTCGCCCCGCGTGCGGGGGTGTCTTCAGGGTGTTACTCCGCGCCACCCCCGTCACCCATGGGCTGGGTGTCGACCTCGCCGGGTTCGGCCGAGTGGATCGCCTCGTCCAGGCCCTGGGAGGTCATGGCGGTGTTGTTGTCGAGCAACTCACCGTTGATGTACACGGAGGGAGTTCCGCGGAAGGCGTTGTCTCCGCTGTAGCGAGTGTAGGCGTTCCCGGTGGCCTCGATGATCTGGCCCGTGTACGTTCCCTCCAGGAACGAGGAGTCGTGGCCGTGCTCGTCGCCCCAGGCGATGAGGTCGGTCAGGACCATGGTGCCGAGGGTCTCCTGGCCGACCTGCGCCATGGCGTCCTCGGTGAGGGCGGGCAGGTACTCCTCGGTGAAGCGGGTGACCACGGCGGCCTCCTCGTCCACTCGCTGGTTGAACTCCTCCTGCTGGCCCTCGGTGGGGTCGGTCTCGGCGAACCACTCCTTGAGCTCGTCGACGGTGAAGCCGACGGTCCGCTCGGTGGGCTGGTTCTGGAAGAGGATGTCGGTGTACTGGACGAACCGGTCGTGGTCGGCGGCGGCGCGGGCCGCCGCCCCGGCGCGCAGCGAGTTGCTGCTGACGGGGACGGGCTGTTGCGCGAAGATGCTCACCGGCCGGTAGTGGACGATGGCCTCGCCCTGGGCGGCGTTCTCCTTGAGGACGCCGCTGTTGAGGAGTTCGAACTGGCGGCAGGCGGGGCACTGGTAGTCGACGTAGACCTCGACGACGGGTGCCTCCACGCCTTCCCGTGCCATGACGACGCTGCCGTCCTGCTGGAGGGTCGTCGGCGCCAGGGCCCCCTCGTACTCGCCGCTGCGCCGGTCGGCGGTCAGGATGGCGTAGCCGATGCCGACGACGAGCAGGACCACCACGACGGCGGCGCCCACGACGAGGAGGGTCTTCCTGCGTTGTGCCGACCGCTTCTCCTTCTCCCGCTGTTCCCTGAGCTTCTCGCGGGAGCGCCTGCGCGCTTCACTCCCCATGCTTTCCTCTGTTTCTCACTGCTGGATACGGTCGGTCGTGCCCTGGTCCGGGGTCACCGGAACAGTCCGAGGGCGCGGTCGAGGGCGAGGGGCGAACGGGGCCAGATCGCGACGAAGCCGCCCAGGGCGGCGAAGAGGATGTCGCGGGCGATGGAGAGCCCGTACGTGGTCTCCTCCGGGTCGACCTGTCCCCCGCCGCCGAAGCAGCCGCAGTCGATGCTCAGGCCGCGTGCCATGGCCGAGACGATCCCGGCGATGAAGGCGATCATGAGCAGCGCGCTGACGGCGCCGACGTAGCGGGTGGCGAGTCCGGCCAGGAGCAGGACGGCCAGGGCGAGCTCGAACAGGGGGAGGGTGTAGCCGATGAACCGCGCGATGTCGGTCGGGAAGAGGTCGTAGGCCTCGACGGCCTGGATGGACAGGGCCGGGGGGAACTTGGAGACGGCGGCGAAGATCAGGACGGCGGCCAGCCCGACGCGGCAGGCGAGGGTGAGCCAGGGTTGGAGGGCCTCCCAGCGCGATCGGGGGGCGGGCGTTCGGTCGGGTGTGTCCATCACTGCGGCCTTCGGGGAGAGGGGGCGGATCATCTGGTGTGGGGGCGGATACGTCCCGCCTTCGGTCGGGAGTGGGAGCCCCGGCCTCCTTCCGTGTGGTGTGGGCGTCGCCGTCCGCGTACAGGGGCGGACGCGGGTTCGTCCATGGAGTCGTCACCGGGGCGTGCGGAGTTCCCGGGACGTGGTCGCCGTTTCCGTGCACCGCCGCCCGGCGGGGGTGAGCCCCGGTACGCGGAACGAATTCCCACGCGGGCGGGTGGGGAGGCACGGCCCGGTGGGCCCGCCGTCCTGTGCGGAACGCGGCCAACGGGTCACCTCCCCGGATGTCGGCTGGTGCTGGCGAGGGCGGACGTCGGACACGTGGGACGGACGCCTCCTCCTGCGGGGGAGAGGGCCCGTGACTTCTTTGGGTGATGCACTCGTCGCCCTTCGTGTCGCGTCAGATCCTACTGGTTGTGGCGAGTGCGTGACGCTGCGTCCGGGGTTTCGGGCGCAGCGGCCGACGCGCCCGGACCGCGGGCACCACCGCCACCTTCAGGGGTACCTGGTCACGGGAGCGTCGTGAGGGTTCTCGGGGGCTCTCTCACCGGATTCTCACCGCCTTAACCATTCCCTTGAACGGCGTGGGACCGCCGGGTCCCGTCCGGGTGACCGATCCCACGAGAAAGGGAGGCCGCCCCGAGGACGGCCTCCCTTTCGTGCTGTGGGTATCCCCGGCTGCCCGGGGTGCCCGTGGTCGTTCAGGCGCGGCCCGAGCGCACCCCCTCCGCCAGTTCCTGGGCGAAGGAGCGGACCGCGACGAGCCCGGTCTCCAGGTCGGGTGCGTCCAGGACCCGCTGGCAGAACCCGGCGCCGACGATCACCCCGTCGGCGTAGGAGGCCACCTCGGCGGCCTGGGCGCCGGTGGAGATGCCCAGGCCCACGCAGACGGGGAGCCCGGAGTCCCGGGTGACCTCGCGGGTGCGTCGCACCAGCACGGCGGCGGTGTCGGAGACCTGCGCGCGTGTGCCGGTCACACCCATGAGCGAGGCCGCGTACACGAAGCCGCTGCACGCCTGGGTGGTCAGGGCCAGCCTCCGGTCCGTGGAGGAGGGAGCGACCAGGAAGACCCGGTCGAGTCCGGAGGCCCGGGACGCGGCCGTCCACTCCTCGGACTCCTCGGGGATGAGGTCGGGGGTGATCACCCCCGCGCCGCCCGCCTTGGCCAGGGCGGCGGCGAAGCGCTCGACGCCGTAGCGCTCGATCGGGTTCCAGTAGGACATGACCACGGCGGCGGCGCCGGTGGCGGCGGTGGCCTCGACCACGCGGAACACGTCGTCGGTGGTGGTCCCGGCCGCCAGGGCCCTGTCGGCGGCCCGCTGGATGGTGGGGCCGTCCATCATGGGGTCGGAGTAGGGCAGGCCGACCTCGATGACGTCGCAGCCCCCCTCGACCATGGCCTCGATGACCCGGATGGAGGACTCCACGTCGGGGAACCCGGCGGGCAGGTAGCCGATCAGGGCGGCCCGTCCGGCCTCGCGGGCCGCGGTCAGTGTGTTCTGTAGTGCGGTGGCGGTCGTCACGCCTGTCCCTCCGGGTCCACGAGGCCGAAGTAGGCGGCCGCGGTGTCAACGTCCTTGTCGCCGCGCCCGGAGAGGTTCACCAGGATGACGGCTTCGGGGCCGAGGCGTTCGCCCAGCCTGCGGGCGCCCGCCAGGGCGTGCGCGCTCTCGATGGCCGGGATGATGCCCTCGGTGCGGCACAGCAGCCGGAAGGCCTCCATGGCCTCGGCGTCGGTGACCGGCTCGTAGGTGGCGCGGCCGGTGTCGGCGAGGTGGGCGTGCTCGGGGCCGACCGCCGGGTAGTCGAGTCCGGCGGAGATGGAGTGGCTGGGCAGGGTCTGCCCGTACTCGTCCTGGAGCACGAAGGTGCGCGCGCCGTGGAAGACGCCGGGGCTGCCCGCGGTGATGGAGGCGGCGGTGCGGGTGGTCTGGGCGCCCTCTCCCCCGGCCTCGAACCCGTACAGGGCCACGTCCTCGTCGGGGATGAAGGCCGCGAAGATCGCCATGGCGTTGGAGCCGCCGCCCACGCAGGCGGCGACCGCGTCGGGGAGCCTGCCGACGCGGTCCAGGACCTGCGCGCGGGCCTCCTCACCGACGACGAAGTGCAGGTCGCGCACGAGTTTGGGGAAGGGGTGCGGACCGGCGACGGTGCCGAACAGGTAGTGGGTGTGGTCGACGTTGGCGACCCAGTCGCGGAACGCCTCGTTGATGGCGTCCTTGAGGGTGCGGCTGCCGATGGTGACGGGGACGACCTCGGCGCCGAGCATCCGCATGCGGGCGACGTTGAGCGCCTGGCGCTGGGTGTCCTCCTCGCCCATGTAGATCACGCAGTCCAGGCCGAGGAGGGCGCAGGCGGTGGCGGTGGCCACGCCGTGCTGTCCGGCGCCGGTCTCGGCGATGACGCGGGTCTTGCCCATGCGGCGGGTGAGCAGGGCCTGGCCGAGCACGTTGTTGATCTTGTGCGATCCGGTGTGGTTGAGGTCCTCGCGCTTGAGCAGGACGCGGGCGCCGCCGCAGTGCCCGGAGAAGTTGCGGGCCTCGCTCAGGGCGCTGGGGCGCCCGGTGTAGTCCCTGAGCAGGTCGGCGAGTTCGGCCTGGAACTGGGGGTCCTGTTTGGCCTTGTCCCACTCGGACTCGACCTCGTCGAGCGCGGCGATGAGTGCCTCGGGTGCGAAGCGGCCGCCGAAGCGGCCGTAGTGCCCGTGCGGGTCGGGCAGTGGTTGGTCGTGGCTCATGGAAGCTCTCCTGGGAAGGGCCGGACGCGGGGTTCCCCGCGGCCCTCGCGCCGCGGGGTCCGCGCGCCGACCGTCTGTGCGCCACACGGTTCCGGCGGCGCGTTCTCGTCTGGGGTCGACGCGGCGTCGGGAACCCGCGGCTCACGCCCGCGGGCTCCCTAGGGCCATCGACGTCCGCGGCCGGGGGGTGTCCCCACCGCGGCCGTCGGTGCCTGCGTCCGGTCCCTCACGTGCTCTCCCCTAGTTCCGGTCGCGCAGGGCGGGGTGTGCTCCGGCGGTCACCAGGTCGGCGACGGCCTCGCGCGGGTTCCGACCGCGGACGAGGCTCTCACCGACGAGGACGGCGCCTGCTCCGGCGCCGGCGTAGGCCAGCAGGTCGTGCGGGCCCCGGACCCCGGACTCGGCGATTCTGACGATGTCGGAGGGGATGAGGGGGGCGAGCCGGGAGAAGGTGTCCCGGTCCACCTCCAGGGTCTTGAGGTTGCGCGCGTTGACGCCGATGACGGTGGCCCCGGCGTCGAGGGCGCGGGAGACCTCCTCCTCGTCGTGGACCTCCACCAGCGGCATGAGGCCCAGCGAGCGGGCACGCTCGACCAGGGAGACCAGGGCCTCCTGGGACAGTGCCGCGACGATGAGCAGGACGGCGGAGGCGCCGAAGACGCGGGCCTCCCACAGCTGGTAGGAGCTGACCACGAAGTCCTTGCGCAGCAGCGGGGTGTCGACGGCCTGGTGGACGGCCCGCAGGTCGGCGAGGCTGCCCTTGAAGCGGCGCTGCTCGGTGAGGACGCTGATCAGGGTGGCGCCGCCCGCCTCGTAGTCGCGGGCCAGGACGGCGGGGTCGGCGATGGAGGCGAGGGGGCCCTTGGAGGGGCTGGCCCGCTTGACCTCGGCGATGACGTGCACGCCCGGGCGCCGCAGTGCGGCTTCGGCGTCCTGCGGGGTGGGCGCCGACGCGGCCTGTGCCTTGAGGCGGTCCAGGGGCAGGTCCTCCTGCCGCCGCGCCAGGTCAGCGCGTACTCCGTCGAGGATCTCGTCGAGCACGCTCACCAGTTACTGCTCCCTCGTGAAAGTGGTCCGGTCACGGTGGCGGCCCGTGGGGCGGGCGCGTCAGGCGGCGGGACGGAAGAACACCGCCGCCGCACCGTGTTGCTGGTCATCGTATCCACCCGTGGGGACCGGGGGGCCTTCGCCCCACCCGTCTGCGGGTGTTCGTCGGGCGGGGCGGGGCGCCGCGGGGCCCGCTTCCCCGGTGTGTCGTCCCGACACACCGGGCGGCGGGCTACGGCATGGTCGCGAAGATCGTGCCGAACATGATCACGAAGAAGAGCACGTAGAGCACGGCGAAGACGATCATGAGGATGAAGCCGACCAGGCCGATGATGCCCAGGATCCTGGCGGTCTGGGCGGAGGACTCGGCTCCGGCGTAGTCGCCCATCTCCCACTTGCTGTTGACCTGGAGGGCGAAGATCAGGCCGATGATCCCGACCACGGTGCAGCCGAAGATGCCCAGGATGTTGTGCACCAGGTAGTTCTTGGGAGGCCCGCTGGGCGGCGGCCCGCCGTACGGGCCGTATCCGTATCCGCCGGGCGGTTGGGGGTCGTAGCTCATGTCCGGCTCGCTTTCCGCTGAAGGGGTGGGTTGTCGTGGGCGTCGTCGCCGTCGGGCCCGGTGGGCGGCCCACGGTCACCACCCCGGGAGGAGGGGCGCCGTCCCGCCCGGCTCCGTGTGTTCTTCGGCGGGTGGGACGGCTGTCACGCTCCGGGGACTCAGGTCTCCGTCACGATGACCATGATGACGCCCGTGATCATGAAGAGGACGTAGAGGGCGACGGGGACGAAGAGGACCGTGCCGATGATGCCCAGGATCTTGGCGAGGCGCGCCGAGGACTGGGCGCCGTGGTAGTCGCCGCTCATCCACTGACTCCTGACCATGATCGCGAAGACCAGGCCGACGATGCCGATCACCGGCATGCAGGAGATGATGCCCAGGATGTTGAGCACCAGGTGGTTCTTCGGTGGTTCGCCCGGCGGCTGGGGGTTGTAGCCGTATCCGCCCGGCGGCCCGTAGGCGCCAGAATGACCGTAACCACCAGGCGGCGGGGGGCCGTAGTTGCCGGGGGGAGGGGAGTCGTAGCTCATGCGGAGCGTTCTCCGGAATCTGTTGTGTCGTGTGGTCCTGGATCTCGTGAGGACGCCGTCGGCTCAGACCGCAGGAGATCCGCCCCGGTCGTGATCTACCACCCGGGGAAGAGGGGTGTCTCGGGGGCCAGGAAGGAGAACCAGGGCAGGTTGCGCAGGACCCAGTGCGCCATGATGACGATGAGCATGCCCCACAGGAACCAGCCCGGGGTCAGTTTGGGATATCTCCTGGGCGGCCGGACGGAGTGCAGGAGCCAGCGTCCGTAGGACCAGGCGATGTAGGGCAGCAGCAGCCACAGCAGGGGGTTCATGCTGATGGAGGCGAGGAACTCACCCCGGGTGATCAGGGCGATCGCGCGCATGCTCCCGCAGCCGGGGCAGAACGTGCCGGTGATCAACAGCCAGGGGCAGGTGGGGTAGTGCCCGGGCTCGTTGGGGTCCACGAAGTGCAGGAGGGTGGCTCCCGCAAGGCCCAGAACGCCCAGGCCCAGGGGCCACACGGCCGGGTGCAGGGACTCGATCCGGCGTCTGGTCCGCTCTTTGAGGGAGGGCGCGGTCGGGGGCGCGGGGGGCGGGCTCTGGGACGGCTCTTCGTGCTGTGGGTACACGTGACCAGCTTAGGGCTCGGGGCTGACGAAAAGTGTGCCCCCGAGCACCGGGGTGCTCGGGGGCGGATGGGCGCGGCGGGGCTGGGGCCCCACCCGCTTAGTAGTACGCCGGCGTGCTGGCCGCGGCGCCGAGACCGATGAGGAAGAGCAGGACGTAGAAGCCGATGAGCAGCACCCACAGGATGCCACCGCAGATGAAGGCGATCTTGGTCCACTTCTTGGCCTGGGCCTGGGCCTCCATCGCTCCGGCCTGGTCACCGCGGTTCCACAGGTCGTTGACCTTGGTGGCGTTGATGATGCCGGGGATGGCGAAGGGCCAGCAGCAGAAGATGGCGACGATGGCCCAGACGAGGCCGTTGTCCGGCGGGGGGCTGCTGGGAGCGCCGCCGTAACCGCCGCCGGGAGCGCCGTAACCGCCGCTGGGAGGACCGTAGCCTCCGGGGGGCGGGCCGGGGTTACCAGGGGGCGGGGGACCGTAACTCATGCTCGGTGCAACTTTCAGGAAGAGGACAAGGGATTTACGCGGCGCACGGAAAACACACCGGCCCAACATGGGGCAGGGTTGGATCACCGGCTCGCATACACCGCGGGCAGCAACGGATCATGCCAGATCGGTGAGACTCCCACCGAACCGAGCCAACGCGGCAGTCGTGGCCGGTGGGGAGAATCTACCCGCCCTGTGGGACCTTCGTCCATTTTCTGTGACTCACTTGTTGTGAGCTGGGTGTTTTCCGTGATGCGGAGGAGGCTCAGGCCTTGGCCGACTCGGCGTCGGGGTCCAGGGCGGGGGCGGGCTCGGCGGCCGCGGGCTCGGCCTGGGTCGCGGCCTTGCGGCCGGCCTCCCACTCCTCGCGGGTGAGCGGCACGGGACGGGGCTCCTTGCGGCCCAGACCGGCCTTCTTCATGACCCCGGCGATCACCGCGAGCACGACGCTGGCGCCGAGGGCGATGCCGGTCCACATCAGCAGGGAGCCGCCCAGGACGATGGCGGTGGCCGCCACGCTCCACGCCACGATCCAGGAGCCGGTGAGGAACCAGGCGGAAACGGTGTTTCCGTGGTCGTCGTGGTGTTCGTCGGCCATCAGGTGTTCTCCTTCGGTTCGGCTGGGCGTGCTGCCAGCGGGGCTTGTGCGGCGCCGCCGGGGCCCTCGGCGTCCGAGGACGTGGCGCCTCCTGGGGCGTCGAGTGTGGGGTCGTCACCGGCGTCCAGCGATCTCCACAGGTCGGAGGGTGTCTCGGCCCGGTTCGCGCGCGGTGCGGCGTCCCGATCGTACCGGGTGCCCATACCTGGCCAGGCAGGGGCTCGTACCGTCGCGAGGAGCCCGACCCCGACCAGGAGCAGGGCGCCGGCCACGGCCAGGGCGGGGCCGAGGGCCGACAGGTGGGGATCGGCGGCCACCTCGGCGGTCCCGGCGACGTCGGTGGTGTTCTCGACCATGGCCCTCAGGAGGGCGTCGGGGCGGGTGGCGCCCCAGACGGCGTCGAGGGCCGCCGCGCCGCCCGCGGCGACGAGGAGGCCGACCACGCGGCGGGCCCATCCCCGGGTGGCGTACAGGCCAGCGATCCCGGCCAGGCCGGCCCAGCCGAGACCGCTCAGGGCGCCGGTGAGGTCGGTTCCGGTGAGGGTGACGGGTACGGGTTCGACCGGTCCCGGCGCGGTGAGCTGGCCGGTCACCCACTGGCGCCCGCCCGCGGCGAGCAGCAGTGCGGCCCCGGCGACCAGGACGAGCATGGCCAGGCCGTACTCGCGGCGCACGCGGGCCGTGGACGTGGAGGAACTCACAGGAGTCTCCCGGCGTCGAAGCAGGTGCGGTCACCGGTGTGGCAGGCGGCGCCGTTCTGGTCGACCCGGACCAGGAGGGTGTCCCCGTCACAGTCGAGTGCGACCGACACCACACGCTGGGTGTTGCCGGAGGTGGCGCCCTTGACCCAGTACTCGCCGCGGCTGCGCGACCAGTAGGTGGCGGCGCCGGTGGTGAGGGTGCGGTGCAGTGCCTCGTCGTCCATCCAGGCGAGCATGAGTACCTCCCCGGTGTCGTGCTGCTGCACGACGGCGGGGACGAGGCCGTCCGGGTTCCGCTTGAGGCGGGCAGCGATCTCCGGGGCGAGGCTGGTGACGCTCATGCCGTCCAGGTTATGGCCGCCTGTGGAGCGTCCCGCACCGGGTGGTGCCTGTCGGAGGGGAGGGAGAGGAACACGTGGGAGATGTCCTAGAGTTCGTGCGTCCGTACCGTCGCCGCTCCTTCCTCGCCTCCTGGGGGTTTCGTGACAGCCGAGTCCCTGTCCCTCGACCTCGCGGGCAAGCCCGACGCGCTGGTCCGGCTCGCCGACCGCTTCCCCCGGTGGGACCCCTACGCGGCGCTGCCCGCCCTGTTGGAGGACGAGCCCGCGGCGGTGCGCTTCCTCGGGTTGGGTGCGGCGCGGCACGCCTGTGGGGTGGCGGCGGCGCGGCTGCGCCGTGCGGGGATCGCGGCGAGCGCGGACTTCTCCTCGTCGGCGGAGGAGCCGCCCGCGGGCCCGGAGACGCTGGTGGTCGCGGTGAGTCTGGGCGGCGGGCAGCGCGAGCTGTACACGGCCCTGGACCGTTACGTGGCGCGGTCGCCGGTGATCGTGCTGGCCCCGTCCGTGGACGCGGTGGTGGGGCGTCAGGCGGACCTGCTGGTTCCGCTGCACGCGGGCGAGGAGGCGAGCGGTCTGGGGTGTCGCGCCTACCAGCACGCGTTGGCCCTGCTCCTGCTGTTGGGGCATCGTCTGGGAGCGCCGGTGTCGGGGAGCAGTCAGAACTTCCCGGGGCTGTTGCGCCGTGTGGCGAACGCGACGACGTCGCTGTTGGAGAGCGCGCCGGGGTGGGTGCCCGAGGCCGCCCGGGCGCTGGAGTCGCCGCACGGCGTGCACCTGGTGGCTCCGGCCGAGCGTGTGGCGTCGGCCTGGCAGGGGGCGCGGACGCTGCGCGGAGGGCCGGTGCGGGTGGCGCACGCGTGCGAGACCGGGGAGTGGTCGCACACCGACCGGTACCTGGCGGCGGTGACGGACTACCGGGCGCTGTTGTTCGCGGGGTCGGCCTACGACGAGAGGTTCGCCGAGCACCTGGGGCAGTTGCGGGGCGCGTTCGTGGCGGTGGGCCCCACCCCCGGACGCGAGCGCGTGCCGGGGGCGGAGCTGACCGTGCGCTATCCGGGCGACTCCGATCCGGACGTGAGCCTGCTGGTGGAGCCGCTGGTGGCCGAACTGCTGGCGGCGCACTGGTGGCAC
>NZ_ANAX01000349.1:0-15480 GCF_000341065.1 Nocardiopsis halotolerans DSM 44410
TTTCCCTGGTGGGCCCGCCCGGGGAGAATGGGTTCGGGGGTGACACCACCCGCCCCGGGGGGTGCGGGACCCCCTGAACCAACGGTAGCCCGGCGCTCGCCCGGCCGCACCCGCTCCTTCGGACCTGTGGACGGCCCGTCCGCGCACGCCCCGGGCTCAGGCCGAGGAGCGCACCCAGGAGGCGTACAGGTCGGCGTACACGCCCGGTTGGGCGACCAGTTCGGTGTGCGAGCCGCTCTGCACGACGCGCCCGTCGTCGAAGACGAGCACCCGGTCCGCGGCCTCGGCGGTGGACAGGCGGTGGGCGATGGCCACGGAGGTGCGTCCGTGCGTGAGCCGGTCCAGGGCGCGCTGGATGCGCACCTCGGTGTGCGGGTCCACGGCGGAGGTGGCCTCGTCCAGCACGAGCAGGTCCGGGTCGGCGACGTAGGCGCGTACCAGGGCGACCAGCTGCCTCTCCCCCGCGGACAGGGACTCGCCGCGTTGGCCGACCGGGGTGTCGAGTCCGTGGGCGAGGCTGGCGAGCCATTCCGAGAGCCCCAGTTCGGTGATGGCGGCCTCCAGTTCGGCGTCGGTGCTCTCGGGGCGGGCGAAGCGGATGTTGTCGCCCAGGGAACTGTCGAAGAGGAAGCCCTCCTGCGGGACCATCACCACGCGGTTGCGCAGGGAGGAGAAGGACACCTCGCGCAGGTCGACGCCGTCGAGCCGGACGGTGCCCCCGTCGGGGTCCATGAGGCGGGTGAGCAGCTTGACGAAGGTGGTCTTGCCCGATCCGGTCTCGCCCACCACGGCCACGCGGGTGCCGGGGGTGATCTCGACGCCGACGTCGTCGAGGACGACGGGTCCGTCGGGGTAGGCGTAGGTGACGTCCTCGAAGGAGACCCGGACCGAGCCGCGCGGCAGCACCCTGCCCGCCTCGCCGGGGTCGGCGATGTCGGGGGCGGTGTCGAGCACGCCCAGGACGCGGCGCCAGCCCGCGATGGCGTTCTGCGCCTCGTTGAAGATCTCGGTGGCCATCATCATCGGCTGGATGAACAGCGTCATCAGGAACAGGAAGGCGATGAGCTGTCCCGCGGTCAGGTCGCCGTCCAGGCCGAGCCAGACACCGATGAGGACGACGGCGGTGTTGCCGAGGGCCGCGATGATCTCGGCGAAGGGTGAGACCGCCATGGACAGCCGCTGGGCGCGGACCTGGGCGCGGCGGGTGGCCAGGACGGAGGTGTCGATGCGCTCGGCGGTGCGCCGCTCGGTGCCGTGGGCGCGGATGACGGCGGCGCCCATGACGGTCTCGCCGATGACGCCGAGCATGTCGCCGGTGTTCTCGCGCACCTTCAGGTAGGCCCTGGACAGCAGCCTCTGGAGCCAGCGCACGCCGAACAGCAGGGGCAGGAAGCAGATCCACACCACGAGGGTGAGCTGCCAGGAGTAGACCGCCATGAGGACGGTGGCGACCAGGAGTTGGCCGCTGCTGACGATCAGGAGCAGGCCGCCCCACTGCATGAAGGTGCTGATCTGGTCGACGTCGCTGGTGACGCGGGAGACCAGGGCGCCCTTGCGTTCGCTGTTCTGGGTGAGCACCGACAGGTCGTGGACGTGCCGGAACGCCTTGCGGCGCAGTGTGGCCAGACCGGACTCGGTGGCCCGGTACAGGCGTACGTTCATCAGGTAGGAGCAGATCATGGTCACCACGAGCAGGGCGGCGCAGACGGAGACCATGCGGGTGACGAAGGCCAGGTCGGGCCCGTCGGGGCCGGAGAGTCCGTTGTCGATGATCTGCTGGACGGCGATGGGCACGATGACCTTGCCCGCGGTGGCCACGACGGCGAAGGCCAGGGTGAGCCACAGTCCCCGGGCGAACTCCGGGGAGAGCCTGAGGCCGCGTCTGACGGTGTCCATCGCGCTGTCGGAGGATCGGTGCAGGGACGTGGCCGTGGCGCCGCCCCGGCCCCTTTCCCGTGCCTGGGGGTCGGGCCGCTGTTCGGTGCGGACACTCATCGGGTGGCCTCCTCGGCGGCGTCGTCGCGGGTGCGTCGGGCGGGTTCGAGGGGCCCGGGTTCCTCGGGTAGCGGGGCTCGCTCGGCCTGGCTCTCGGCGGAGGCGCGCTCGTAGGCGGTGACGAGTCTGGTGTAGCCGGGCGAGGTGGTGAGCAGTTCCTCGTGGGTTCCGCGGGCCAGGACGCGTCCCCGTTCCATGTAGACGACCTCGTCGGCGAGTTCGATGGTGGCGCGTCGGTAGGCGACCACGACCACGGTGGCGGAGTCGTCGCGTTCGCGCAGGCCCGCGAGGATCTGCGCCTCGATCTGCGGGTCGACGGCGGAGGTGGCGTCGTCCATGATGAGCAGCCGCGGGCGGCGCACGATCGCGCGTGCCAGTGCCAGGCGCTGGCGTTGGCCTCCGGAGAGGGTCGTGCCCTTCTCGCCGAGCCTGGCGTCGAGTCCGCCCTCCAGTTCGCTGATGAAACCGTCGGCGCGGGCCAGGCGCAGGGCGGCCCAGACCTGCTCGTCGTCGAGGTCGGCGCCCAGGGTGATGTTGTCGCGGACGCTGTCCTCGAACACGAAGGTGCCCTGGGGTACCAGGGCGGTGTGCCGGGGGAGCTGGTCGCGGGCGAGGTCGCGCACGTCGACGCCGTCGAGGGTGACGGTGCCCGTGTCGGCGTCGACCAGGCGCATGAGGACGGTGGTGAGTGTGGACTTGCCCGCACCGGTGGGGCCGACCAGGGCGACGGTGCGTCCCGGGGCGATGTCCAGGTCCACGCCGTTGAGGACGGTGGTGCGGGCGCCCCCGGAGTCGCCGTCCATCAGGTCGCGTCCGCCGCCGTCGACGTCGTAGGAGTCGGCGTAGGAGAAGGTGACGCCGTGCGCGGACAGGGCGATGCCGGTGGAGGTGTCCTCCAGGGTGCGGGTGCCGTACTCCATGGCGCCGCCGGAGCGCAGGACGGACTGGACGCGGTCCCATCCCACGACGCTGCGGGGCAGGTCGCCCAGGATCCAGCCGAAGGAGCGGATGGGCAGGGCCAGCAGGGTGAACAGGAAGGCGATCTGGACCAGGTCGCCGGGGTCGATGGCGCCTGTGGACAGCCGCCACATGCCCAGGAGCAGGACGGCGAGCACGCCGAAGTTGGGCAGTGCCTCCATGACCGGGTCGAACATCGAGCGCATGCGGCCGACCTGGATGAGCGCGTCGCGCAGGCGGTGGGCGGCGTGGGTGAAGCGTTCGGTCTCGGTGTCCTCGCGGCCGAGGGTCTTGACGACGAGGGCGCCGTCGAAGGACTCGTGGGCGACGCCGCTGACCTCGGCCCGCAGCGCCTGGGCCCGGGAGGCCATGGGTGAGACGCGGCGTTGGAAGACGACGTTGGCGGCGGCCATGACCGGGAAGATGACGAAGGCGACCAGGGAGAGCACCGGGTCGGTGGTGACCATGGCGACGGCGGCGATGACCAGCATGAACACGCTGCCGACCGCCATGGGCAGCGGGGCGAGCGGCTGCCAGGCCGCCTCGACGTCGGCGTTGGCGTTGGACAGGAGCTGTCCGGTGGGGTGGCGGTGGTGCCAGGACAGGGGCAGTTCGAGGTACTTGCGGGCGACGGCGCGGCGGTAGCGGGCCTGCATGCGGAACTGCATGAGGGCGGCGAGCATGCGGCGCATGGCGATGCCGGTGGCCTTGCCGAGGCCGACGCCCATGAGCAGCGCGGCGGCGCCGACGAGGGCCGCGGCGGTGGTGCTTCCCTGTTCGAAGGCGGGGAGGATGGTGGCGTCGGTGAGGTGGCCGAGGACGGACGCGGAGCCGACGTTGACGGCGGCGTGCAGCATGGCTCCGGCGACGGCCGCGAGGAAGACCCACGGTTCGGTGCGGATGGCGGTTCCCAGGACGCGCATGCCCCGGGTGAACATTCCGGTGTGGGCGGCCGTCGCGGGCTTCCCGGACGGCGAGGTACGCGTGCCGTCCGCTCCCGCTGGGGACGAACCCTCCTCGGTCTCCTGGTCCCTTGTCGTCGTGCCCCTCGCCATACGCCCCCCGTTCTCTCGCCTGACCGGGCGGGTCCGGCCCGGCACACGCGCGGCGCCCTCCGGGCATGCCGAAGAGCCGTGGTGTGCGCGTGTCGTGACAACCTATCCAGCGGCACCGTCAGGTTCCACCGGATTGTTTCAGCGCCCGGTTCCACGGGGCTATTCCGTCTGGTTCGGGGCGTGGCGGGTCCGGTTGCGGCCAGGCGCGGAGGATGCGGGCGTGCGCGGGTGGGGGCACGCGCACGCGAAGCGGTGCCCGGACCCTTCGGTCCGGGCACCGGTCGCGGTCACCGCCGGGCGGCGGCGCCGGTCAGCGGGCGTAGTCCTGGTAGCTGATCACGGCGTGGAAGGAGACGGGGCCGAAGACTCCGTCGACGCCGATGCCGAAGAACTCCTGGGCGGCGCGGACGGCCTGCTCGGTGTTGGGGCCGTAGACGCCGTCGACGGTGAGGTGGGCGTTGAACTTGGCGTTGAGCTCACGCTGGATCATGGTCACGACCGGGCCGGTGTCACCGCGGTGGAACTGGTGCTGGCCGAAGACGGACTCCTGGAACTGCTCCCAGGTGTCGGGGTTGAGGTCGCCGTCGTTGTGCAGGTCGAAGGCTTCCTGGTAGGTGACGAGGGTGTCGTGGAGTTCCTGGTCGAACTCCAGGTCCAGCTCGCCCGGGTTGATCTCGCCGTAGGAGAGGAGCATCTTCGCGGCGTAGACGTCGATGCTGGAGTCACCGACGGTGTATTCGGGCCAGACCTGGGACTCGATGGCGGCGAGGGCCTCCGGGGAGGTCTGGTCGAGGTCGTCCGCGAGGGCGGGGGGCGCGGAGGCCAGGGTGGTCACCGCGGCGAGGGCGGTGGCGGCGAGCAGGGAGGCGCTTCGTCTGGGTGTGGTGGACATGAGGGCGGTCCTTTCCCCGGATGTGATCCCCGTGATGGGTGCTACACACGGTGGGATGCGTGAGACGCGTATCACGTTCACAAAATGGCTGCCAATGCCACCAAAAGGACACACTTGTCTGTCCGGCGACCACTTCTCCGGCTACCGGCGCCAACCGGTTCGATGGTCAGCGCGTGTGGCCCCGCGCGGGGCGGACGAACGCGCGTGCGGCCCCCGGGTGGACGGTTCACGTCCCCCGGAGGCCACCGCGGCACGCCGGTGGGTTGGCCGGACCCGCTGCCGGTGCGGCTGGAGCGTTCCGGCCCCGGACGGGGTGCACCGGTGCACCCTTTCCGGTCGCCTCGCTAACGGACGGGGTGGCCCGCCTCGCGCAGGCTCTTCTTGACGTCGGCGATGGTGAACTGCCCGAAGTGGAAGACGGTCGCGGCCAGCACGGCGTCCGCACCCGCCGCCACGGCCGGGGCGAAGTGCTCAACGGCCCCCGCGCCGCCGGAGGCGATCAGCGGCACCTCCACCCGGGCACGCACCGACCGGATCAGCTCCAGGTCGAAACCCTCCTTGGTGCCGTCGGCGTCCATGGAGTTGAGCAGGATCTCCCCCGCCCCCAGCCCGGCGGCGCGCTCGCACCACTCCAGGGCGTCGATCCCGGTGCTCCGGCGCCCGCCGTGGGTGGTGACCTCGAACCCGCTCGGGGTCGGCTGGCCGCCCTCACGCACCCGCCGCACGTCGGCGGAGAGCACGAGCACCTGGCGGCCGAAGCGCTCGGCGATCTCCCCGATGAGTTCGGGGCGGGCGATGGCGGCGGTGTTCACGCCCACCTTGTCCGCGCCCGCGCGCAGCAGCCTGTCCACGTCGTCGGTGGTACGCACGCCGCCGCCCACGGTCAGCGGGATGAACACCTGGTCGGCGGTGCGGCGCACCACGTCGTAGGTGGTCTCCCGGTCGCCGCTGGAGGCGGTGACGTCGAGGAAGGTGAGTTCGTCGGCGCCGTCCGCGTCGTAGGTGCCCGCCAGTTCCACGGGGTCGCCCGCGTCACGCAGGTTCTCGAAGTTGACGCCCTTGACCACCCGCCCGGCGTCCACGTCCAGGCAGGGGATGACGCGTACCGCCACGCTCACCGGTCCGCACCCCCCTCGCCGCGCACCGCGGCCAGGGCGTCCTCCAGGGTGAAGGCGCCCTCGTACAGGGCGGTGCCCATGATGGCGCCCTCCACGCCCAGCGGCACCAGCGTGGCGATCGCCCGCAGGTCCTCCAGGCTGGACACGCCGCCGCTGGCGACCACCGGCTTGTCGGTGCGCTCGCACACCGTGCGCAGCAGGTCCAGGTTGGGGCCCTTGAGAGTGCCGTCCTTCTGGACGTCGGTGACGACGTAGCGTGCGCAGCCCTCCGACTCCAGGCGGTCCAGGGTCTGGAGGAGGTCACCGCCGTCGCGGGTCCAGCCGCGCGCGGCCAGGGTGGTGCCGCGCACGTCCAGGCCGATCGCGATCCGGTCCCCGTGCTCGGCGATGATCTTCGCGCACCACTCGGGGTTCTCCAGGGCGGCGGTGCCGATGTTGACGCGCCTGCACCCGGTGGACAGGGCGGCGGCCAGTGACTCGTCGTCGCGGATGCCGCCGGACATCTCCACCTTCACGTCGAGGCGGCCGACGATGTCGCGCAGCAGGTCACGGTTGTGGCCCCGGCCGAACGCGGCGTCCAGGTCCACCAGGTGGATCCACTCGGCACCGGCGTTCTGCCAGGCCATGGCCGCCTCGAAGGGGTCGCCGTACTGTCCGCCGGAGCCCGCTCTCCCCTGGACGAGCTGGACGGCCTGGCCGCCCGCCACGTCCACGGCGGGCAGGAGTTCGAGTACGGGGGTGGTGGTCTCGCCGGTCATGAAGCCTTCTCGTGCTCGTTGGTCAGGAGTCGTTCCCGCGCCTGGGGCGAAACACCGCGCTCGGCGTCCGCCGGGAGTGAGGGCCGCCTCGGCGCGGAGCGCACCCGGCCAGCGGGCGGCGGTCGGGCGGAGCCCTCGGGGAAGCACTGTTCAGAGGGTGTCGACCCAGTTGGCCAGGATGCGGGCGCCCGCGTCACCGGACTTCTCCGGGTGGAACTGGGTGGCCCACAGCGGGCCGTTCTCGACGGCGGCCACGAACGGCTCCCCGTGTTCGGCCCAGGTCACCTTCGGCCTGGGGATGCGTTCGTTGGTGGCGACGAACTCCCACTCGCGCACGGCGTAGGAGTGCACGAAGTAGAAGCGGTCCTGCGGCCCGATCCCGGCGAAGAGCCGGGTGTCCTCGGGCGGGCGGACGGTGTTCCAGCCCATGTGCGGCACGATGGGCGCGCGCAGGCGGTCCACGGTGCCGGGCCACTCGCCGCAGCCCTCGGTCACCTCCTCCTCGGCGCCGGGGCGGGGGTCGGTGCGTTCCACCCCCCGGTCGAAGAGCACCTGCATCCCCACGCAGATGCCCAGGACCGGCCGCCCCCCGGCGACCCGCCTGCCGATGATCCGGTCGCCGCCCGCGGCCCTGAGGCTGGACATGCAGGAGCTGAACGCGCCCACGCCCGGGACGACGAGGCCGTCGGCGTCCAGGGCGGCGTGCGGATCGGAGGTGACGGTGACGTCGGCTCCGGTGCGTTCCATGGCGCGCTGCGCCGAGCGCAGGTTGCCCGATCCGTAGTCGAGGACGACCACTCGTGACGGCATGGGACCGCCCCTTCCCTTCTAGAAGTAGTCCAGGCGTAGGACGCCGGAGACCAGAGCGAGCACCGTGCACCCGGCCAGGGCGACGGCGAGGAACCGGTTGGTCCTCCACAGCGCGTAGGTGCCCCCGGCGAGGAAGCCGCCCAGCACGATGAGGGCGATCCCCCAGACGTCCGTGTCCATCTACAGGGCGCCCTTGGTCGACGGGACGCCGCTGACGCGCGGGTCGTCCTCGGTGGCGGTGCGCAGGGCGCGGGCCAGCGCCTTGAACTGGCACTCGACGATGTGGTGGGCGTTGCGGCCGTAGGGAACGTGGACGTGCAGGGCCACGCGGGCCTGGGCCACGAACGACTCCAGGATGTGGCGGGTCATGGTGGTGTCGTAGTCGCGGCCGATCACCGGGGCCATGCCCTCGGGCTCGCTGTGCACCAGGTAGGGGCGGCCGGAGACGTCGACGGTCACCTCGGCCAGGGCCTCGTCCAGGGGCACCTTGGCGTCGGCGAAGCGGCGGATGCCGCGCTTGTCGCCCAGGGCCTCGCGGAAGGCGGCGCCCAGGGCCAGGGCGGTGTCCTCCATCGTGTGGTGGGAGTCGATGTGCAGGTCGCCCTCGGTGCGCACGGTCAGGTCGAACAGGCCGTGCTTGGCGAGCTGGTCGAGCATGTGGTCGAAGAAGCCGACGCCGGTGGAGACGTCGGCGACGCCGGTGCCGTCCAGGTCGATCTCGACCAGGACCTTGGTTTCCTTGGTGGTGCGCTCGACGCGTCCGGTGCGGCTCATGGTGGCGGAACTTCCTCGCTCGGTGCGGTTGTCGCGGGGCGGGGCGGCCCCGGTGGCGGTGGTGTGGTCGTCGGCGGCCACGGCTCAGCGTCCGGTGGCCCTCAGCAGGGCCTCGCGGAAGGCGGCCATCTCCTCGGCGGTGCCGACGGTGACGCGCAGCCAGCCGTGCGGGCCGGTCTCGCGGATGAGGACCTGCTGGTCGAGCATGGCCTGCCAGACCTTGGTGCGGTCCTCGAACTCGCCGAACATGACGAAGTTGGCGTCGGAGTCGGCGACCGAGAAGCCCTGCTCGCGCAGCCAGGAGACCAGGGCGTCGCGTTCGGCGCGCAGGTCGGCGACGGCGGCGAGGAGTTCGTCGGCGTGGTCGAGCGCGGTGAGCGCGACCGTCTGGGTGACGGCGGACAGGTGGTAGGGCAGGCGGACCAGCTGGAGGGCGTCGACGACGGCCGGGTGCGCGGCCAGGTAGCCCACGCGCGCCCCGGCCAGGGCGAAGGCCTTGGACATGGTGCGCGAGACGATGAGCCTGGGGTGGTCGGGCAGCAGGCTCAGGGCGCTGGGCGTGCCCTCGCGGCGGAACTCGGCGTAGGCCTCGTCCACGACCACGACCCCCGGCGCGGCCCGGAGGACGCGCTCGGTGTCGGCGAGGTCCAGGGCGGTGCCGGTGGGGTTGTTGGGCGAGGTGAGGAAGATGATGCTGGGCTGGTGCTCGTCGATCGCGGCCAGTGCGGCGTCCACGTCGATCCGGAAGTCGGTGGCGCGCGGCACCGACACCCATCCGGTGCCGGTGCCCCGGGCGAGGATCGGGTGCATCGAGTAGGACGGCTCGAAGCCCATCGCGACCCGCCCGGGGCCGCCGAAGGCCTGGAGGATCTGCTGGAGGACCTCGTTGGAGCCGTTGGCCGCCCACACCTGGTCGGCGGTCAGGCCGTGGTCGAGGTAGGCGGCCAGGCCCTCGCGCAGGCGGACCGCGTCCCGGTCGGGGTAGCGGTTGAGGCCGAGGGCGGTGTCGGCGACCGCGTCGGCCAGGGCCCTGGCCAGGCGCGCCGAGGGCGGGTGCGGGTTCTCGTTGGTGTTGAGGACCACGGGCACGTCCAGCTGCGGCGCGCCGTAGGGCGCGCGGCCGCGCAGGTCGTCGCGGAGAGGCAGGTCGTTCAGGGTGAAGCTCACGGTTCCACGCTCATGGTCGGTTGGAGGCGGGTGGGCGCGCGGGGCGGGGTGCGGCCGGTGTGGCCGCGGGACTCCGCGCGCCCGGGTTCTTCCCCGCCGGGCGGGTGGCCGTCGGGCTCAGGCCGGGTCCGTGCGCGCGGCGACGGCCTCGCCGTGCGCGGGCAGGTCCTCGGCGTTGGCCAGGGCGATGACGTGGTGGGCGACGTCGGCCAGCGCGTCGCGGTCGTAGTCGACGATGTGCACCCCCCGCAGGAAGGTCTGCACGCTCAGGCCGCCGGAGTGGCAGGCGCAGCCTCCGGTGGGCAGGACGTGGTTGGATCCGGCGGCGTAGTCGCCGAGGGAGACCGGTGAGAAGTCGCCGACGAAGACGGCGCCCGCGCTGCGCACGCGCCCGGCCAGGGCGGCGGCGTCGGCGGTCATGATCTCCAGGTGTTCGGCGGCGTAGGCGTTGACGACGGCGAGGCCGTGGTCGAGGTCGTCGACCAGGGCGATGCCGGACTGCGGGCCGGACAGGGCCTCGCTGACGCGGTCGGCGTGCTTGGTGGCGGCCACGCGTACGGCCAGGCGTTCGGTGACCGCGTCGGCCAGCGCCTCGTCCGGGGTGACCAGGACGGAGGCGGCGACGACGTCGTGTTCGGCCTGGCTGATCAGGTCGGCGGCGACGTAGTCGGGGTTGGCGGTGGCGTCGGCGAGGATCGCGATCTCGGTGGGACCGGCCTCGGCGTCGATGCCGATGACGCCCTTGAGCAGGCGCTTGGCCGCGGCCACCCAGATGTTGCCGGGACCGGTGACCATGTCGGCGCGTTCGCAGGCGTCCGTGCCGTAGGCGAACATGGCGACGGCCTGGGCGCCGCCGACGGCGTGGACCTCGTCGACGCCGAGCAGGGCGCAGGCGGCGAGGATGGTCGGGTGGGGCAGGCCGCCGAACTCGCTCTGGGGCGGCGAGGTGACCGCCAGGGAGCGCACACCGGCCTCCTGGGCGGGGACGACGTTCATGACGACGCTGGAGGGGTAGACGGCCCGCCCGCCCGGCACGTAGAGGCCGACGCGGTCGACGGGGATCCACTTCTCGGTGACGGTGCCGCCGGGGACGACCTGGGTGGTGTGGTCGGTGCGGCGCTGGTCGCGGTGGACCTTGCGGGCGCGGCGGATGGACTCCTCCAGCGCGGCGCGCACGTCGGGGTCGAGGTCGGCCAGGGCGTCCTGGATCGCGTCCCGGGGGACGCGGGTGTCGGTCAGGCGCACGCCGTCGAAGCGTTCGGTGAGTTCGATCAGCGCCTCGGCACCGCGATGGCGTACGTCCTCACAGATGGGGCGTACGCGGTCGACGGCGGCGGTCACGTCCAGTTCCGCTCTCGGAAGGGCCTGACGCGGGTCGCCCTGGATGCCTCGGAGGTCGATTCGACTGATCACGCCCCCAGTCTAGGGGCCCGTGCCCATTCGGTGGGCGGTGCCGTCCGGATGATGGACACCACACCCGCGCCACCGGCGGGTACGCACCGCTCCGGGAGGTTGGCGAACAGAGTCCAACAAACGTTTACATAAGCACACCCTAAGTTTGGAACACCTAACCTTAATTGACTTCAGAAAGGCTTGCCTAAGAAATTCGGGTCACACTCAGAAATGTCGCGAAATGCTTTTGTGTGCGTTATGGTGGAGCCATGACTTCGAACGCGAGCAGCGATATCGGCCTTTCCAAGTTCCACCGGCTCCTGGTCGACCAGGTGCGGCACGAGTTCACTGCCTCCCACCAGTACGTGGCCATCGCCGCCTGGTTCGACGACAAGGACCTGCCCCAGTTGGCGCGGGTGTTCTACGACCAGTCCCTGGAGGAGCGCGACCACGCGATGATGATCGTGCGGTTCCTTCTCGACAACGACGTTCACTTCCGGCTTCCGGGTGTGGACGAGATCGAGACCGAGTTCTCCGCGCCCCGCGATCTGGTCGCCCTGGCCCTGCGCCAGGAGCGCGAGGTGACCGAGCAGTTCCACCGTCTGGCCAAGGTCGCCCGCGACGAGGACGACTACACCGGCGAGCAGTTCCTCCAGTGGTTCCTCCAGGAGCAGACCGAGGAGGTCGCCACGATGTCGACGCTCCTCAACGTCGTGGACCGCTCCAACGGCAACCTGTTCGACGTGGAGACCTTCGTCGCCAGGGACATGCCCGGTGAGGACAGCGGCGGCCAGAGCGCGCCCGGCACCGCCGGTCCCGCGGTCTCCTGACCCGACCACGGGCCGCCCGGAGGGCGGCCGTCTCCACGGCCCGGGGCACCGGGCGCCCGTTCCGGAGGGGGACACGGGTGCCGGACCCCGGGCTCCTTCGTGCCACCGCCGACGGGCCGGACGGGGACGCGCCGCCGGTTTGGGCACCCGCGTTCCCGGCATGAGGGGCATACTGGGAACCATGCCCTTGGCCCTGCCGATCTTCCCGTTGAACACCGTGCTCTTCCCCGGCATGACCGTCCCCCTGCACGTCTTCGAGCGGCGGTACCGGCGGCTGGTCTCCGAACTGCTCGGGCCCGACCCCGAGGTGGCGGCCGCCCAGCCCGGCCAGGGACCCCGCCGGTTCGGGGTGGTGTGGATCGAACTGGGCCAGGAGGTGGCCGCCGAGTCCGGCCAGGGCGCGGTCGACGCGGACACCGGAGCGCCCACCACCGGCGGGCCCGGCACCGCGCTGCCCCGGATCAGCGCCACGGGGTGCACCGCGCTGGTCCGTGACGTGCGCGTCTACGAGGACGGCCGCTACGACCTGGTCGTGGAGGGCGGCGCGCGGTTCACCATCACCGACCTGGCCGAGGTGGACGCCTCCTCGCCCGAGGAGTACTCGACCGCCTCGGTGTCCTTCCTGCCCGAACCGCTGGGCCCGGACGCCGAGGAGCACGCCGAGCGGGTGCGGGACCTGTTCGGGACCTACTCCCAGCGCCTGGCCTCGATCGGGATGTCGCCCGACGCCTCACCCGAACTGCCCAAGGACCCCATCGCGCTGTCCTACGCCGTGTCCGCGGCCACGGTCCTGGACCAGGCGGAGAAGCAGCGGTTGCTGGAGGCGGAGGACGCGGCGACCCGGCTGGCCGTGACCGCCCGGTTCCTGCGCCGGGAGAACCGCCTCGTGGCCGCCCCCACGCTGCCCAACCTCCCCGCGGGCCCCTTCCTCAACAACGGCGTGTCGTTCAACTGAGAGGGCGTCTCGTGGGGACGTGGTGGCGGGGTTCCACGAACGCGTGAGGGGACGAAGGGCCCGATACCGTTACCCGGGGGAGGAAGACGGACCTCTTCCGCACGTCACCGCGCGTTCCGGTCACGGTGTGGCCTAGCCTGCTGTGCGAACCGGTGCGACGTGCCCGGGGAACCCCCACCCCGGGCCGTTCGCGAAGCACGCGCCAGCGCGTTCGCGCGCGGAGTAAGGAACCTGAAGACTCGATGAGCGCAAAAGCCACACCCGCGACCGTGGCCGCCGGGCGGACCAAGACCACGTACACACTGCACCCCTACGAGGTGGACGGCTCCTCGGACGGGCACTCCTACGGCGCCGACGCGGCCGACGCCCTCGGCGTTCCCCGCGAGCACGTCTTCAAGACCCTGATCGTCGAGGTGGACGGGCAGTTCACCGTGGGGGTCGTCCCCGTCAGCACCACGCTCGACCTCAAGGCGCTGGCCGCGGCGGTCGGCGGCAAGAGGGCGGCCATGGCCGACCCGGCCCGGGCCGAGAAGATCACCGGATACGTGCGCGGGGGGATCAGTCCGCTGGGTCAGCGCAAGCGGCTGCGCACCGTGATCGACGCGTCGGTGGCCGACCTGCCCACCGTCTACGTCTCAGCCGGGCGGCGGGGCCTCCAGATGGAACTCAAACCACGCGACCTGATCACGCTCACCGAGGCGGTCACCGCGCCGATCGGTGCTCCCTGAGTCGGACGCCGACGCCCCTCGGGAGCACGTGAGGGCTGTTGCCGGTCCCCCTACCCAGGGGTAGTTTTGTGACATGGGAAACACTTCATCCCCCTTCTCCTCCGTTCCCGGGATGTTCCTCTCCCGCGTCTCCGAATCCGGGGACGCCGAGGCGTTCAGCTACCCCCTCCCCGCCCCGGCCGGCACCCCCGAGACCTGGGAGTCCCTCACCTGGTCCCAGACCCGTGACCGCGTACGCGACCTCGCGCTCGGCCTGCACACCCTGGGTGTGACCCCCCAGGCCCGGTGCGCGATCGTCTCCAGCACGCGGATCGAGTGGATCCTCGCCGACCTGGCCGTGCTGTGCGCGGGCGGCGCGTCCACCACCATCTACCCCTCCTCCACCCCGCCCGACTGCGCCTACATCGTCTCCGACTCCGGCAGCATGGTGGCCTTCGCCGAGAACGACGAGCAGGTCGCCAAACTCGCCGGGCAGCGCGCCCGGATGCCGGGACTGTCCCGGGTGATCGCCTTCGAGGGCACCGCGGGCGGTGACGACGACTGGGTGATGTCCCTGGACGAACTGGCGGCCGCGGGCGCCGCGCTCCACGCCGAGCGGCCCGAGCTGTTCGAGGAGCTGGTCGCCGCGGTCGCCCCGGACCACCTGGCCACGCTGATCTACACCTCCGGCACCACCGGCAGGCCCAAGGGCGTGCGCCTGGACCACGCGAACTGGCTGTACGAGGCCCAGGCCATGGAGGACCTGGACACCGAGCTGCGCGGGCAGGGGTGGGATCTGATGGGCGTCGACGACGTCCAGTACCTGTGGCTGCCCCTGTCCCACGTCTTCGGCAAGCTCATGCAGGTCAGTCAGCTGCGGATCGGTTTCCGGACCGCCGTGGACGGCCGCCCCGACAGGATCGTGGACAACCTGGCCACCGTGCGGCCGACCTTCATGGCCGCCGCCCCGCGCATCTTCGAGAAGGTCTACAACCGGGTGGTCATGCAGGCCAGGGAGGGCGGCGCGGTCAGGTACCGGATCTTCCGGTGGGCCGCGGACGTGGCCGACCGTGTCTCGCGGACCCGGGAGGAGGGCGGGGAACCCACCGGCCTGCTCGCCGCCCAGCACAGGGTCGCCGACAGGCTCGTCTTCGCCAGACTGCGGGGCCTCTTCGGTGACCGGCTGAAGTTCCTCATCTCCGGCAGCGCGCCGCTGGCGCCCGACATCGGCCGGTTCTTCCACGGCGCGGGGATCACCATCCTGGAGGGCTACGGGCTCACCGAGACCAGCGCCGGGTCGTTCGTGAACCGGCCCGGTGGCGTCAGGTTCGGCACGGTCGGCCTGCCCATGCCCGGCACCGAGGTGCGGATCGCCGAGGACGGCGAGATCCTCCTCCGCGGCGGCGGTGTGATGCGCGGTTACCACAACCTGTCCGGCGCCAGTCAGGAGGTGCTCACCGAGGACGGCTGGTTCGCCACCGGCGACATCGGCGTCCTGGACAACGGACACCTGCGCATCACCGACCGCAAGAAGGAGCTGATCAAGACCTCCGGCGGCAAGTACGTGGCGCCGCAGAGCATCGAGAGCCGGTTCAAGGCGCTGTGCCCCTACGTCAGCAACCTGGTCGTCCACGGCGACCGACGCCCCTACTGCGTGGCGCTGGTGGCGCTGGACCCCGAGGCCATCGACACGTGGGCGGCGGAGAACGGGTTGGGACACCTCAACTACACGGGCCTGACCAAGGACCCGAAGGTACGGGAGATGGTGCAGGCGGCCGTCGACGAGCTCAACCGGGACCTGCCCCGGCACGAGACCGTGAAGAGGTTCGCGATCCTGCCCAGCGACCTGACGGTCGAGGAGGGTGAGATCACGCCCAGTCTCAAGATGCGGCGGCGGGTGGTCGAGGACAAGTACCGGGACCTGCTCGACGCCATGTACGAGGACGGCGTCCGGAGGTTCTGAGGCGGTGCGGGCGGGGTCAGCGCCGGGGACCCTCCGCCTGGTCGTGGTCGGACGGGGTCGGCTCGCCGTGTGCCGAGGGCTCGGCGGGGGCCGGGCCGGACACGGCC